>NZ_BAAAQM010000077.1:0-42376 GCF_039531675.1 Catenulispora subtropica | reverse complement strand
CAAGGAGTTGGATGATCCTTTTGTCTTCCTAAGACCGCTTGGCCTCCGACTTGGCCATCCGACCACGACCCTCGAACCGCAGGTCGACGGCATCACCCCCAGCCTCTGGCCCCAGGACGACGAAGACACCGACTCCGACTCCGACTCCCCCCGGGGCACCGGCTCGCAGGCGCTGCCGGGTTTGGGCGGAGGGGGCGGCATGCGCGCCGGCGCCGGCGCGGTCGGCGGAGGGGGCGGCTTCGGCGGCTTCCTGGCCTCCATGCCGCCCACCCCGGAGCTCCTCGCGAAGGTCGCCGCGCTCCCCCCGGCCACCGACACCCCGCACGTCGACTCCGCCACGGCGCGCGCCGCCGACCCCGCCTTCTCCCTGCGCACGCTGCTGCGCCCGTTCCGCCTGGCCCTGCTGCTCGGCCTGCTCCTGGTCTCCGCCGACACCGTGGCCGCCCTGGCGCTGCCCGCGCTGATCCGCAACGGCGTCGACTCCGGCATCCTGGCGCACTCGCTGTCCACGATCCTCGCCGTGTCGGCCGCCGCGCTGCTGGTCGTGCTCGCCGACACCGGCATCAACGCCTTCCAGTACCTGGTCACCGGCCGCACCGGCGAACGGCTGCTGTACGCGCTGCGGGTGAAGGTGTTCGCCCAGCTGCAACGCCTGGGCCTGGACTACTACGAGCGCGAACTGTCCGGCCGCATCATGACCCGCATGACCACCGACGTCGACGCGCTGTCCACGTTCCTGCAGACCGGTCTGCAGCAGGCGATCGTCAGCATCCTGTCGTTCGTCGGCATCGTCGTCGCCTTGTTCGTCATCGACTGGAAGCTCGCCCTGATCGCCCTCAGCGTGCTGCCACCCCTGCTGGTCGCCACCGTGGTGTTCCGCGCCAAGTCCAGCAAGGCCTACACCGAGGCCCGCGAGAAGGTCTCGGCGGTGAACGCGGACCTGCAGGAGAACGTCGCGGGCATGCGCGTCACGCAGGCCTTCCGCCGCGAGGACGCCAACGCCAAGCGGTTCGCCGGACTGTCCGACGAGTTCCGCGTCTCCCGGCTGCGCGCCCAGAAGTACATCGCCACGTACTTCCCGTTCGTGCAGGCGCTGGCCGACGTCGCCGGGCTGCTGGTGCTGGCCGGCGGCGCCGCGCGGGTGCACTCCGGGGAACTCACCGCCGGCGCCCTGATCGCCTACCTGCTCTACATCGACATGGTGTTCTCGCCGGTCCAGCAGCTCTCCCAGGTGTTCGACGGCTACCAGCAGGCCGCGGTGGGCCTGCGCCGGATCGGCGACCTGCTGCGCACCGCCCCGTCCACGCCGGAGCCGGCGCACCCGGAGCCGGTGCCGCGGCAGCTGGGCGACCTGGTGTTCGACGACGTCACCTTCGCCTACGGCCCGGACGCGCGGCCGGCGCTGGACGGGATCAGCGTCCGCATCCCCGCCGGGCAGACCGTGGCGCTGGTCGGGCAGACGGGCGCGGGCAAGTCGACGTTCGTGAAGATGGTGGCCCGCTTCTACGACCCCACCGAGGGCGCCGTCACCGCCGGGGGCCGCGATCTGCGCACCTTCCGGCTGGCCGACTGGCGGCACCGGCTCGGCGTGGTGCCGCAGGAGGCGTACTTGTTCGACGGCACCGTCGCCGAGGCCATCGCCTACGCCCGCCCGGACGCCGCCCCGCGTGAGATCGAGGCCGCGGCCCGCGCCGTCGGCGCCGAGCAGATGATCGCCGGCCTGCCCGGCGGCTTCCGCTACCGCGTCTCCGAGCGCGGCCGGAACCTGTCGGCGGGCCAGCGGCAGCTGCTCGCCCTGGCCCGGGCCGAGCTGGCCGATCCGGACGTGCTGATCCTGGACGAGGCCACCTCCGCGCTGGACCTGGCCACCGAGGCCGCGGTCACGCGCGCCGAACAGGACCGCCAGGCCCGCGGAACCGGCCCGGACGGCGCCGGCCGCGCCCGCACCACCCTGGTCGTGGCCCACCGCCTGACCACGGCGGCCCGCGCCGACCGGATCCTGGTGCTGGACGGCGGCCGGATCGTGGAGGACGGCACGCACGCCGAGCTGGTCGCGGCCGGCGGGACGTACGCGGAGCTGTGGCAGGCGTTCGCCGCCGGGCACGAACCGACCGTGCAGGAGGCGGCCGCGGTCGCCGGCTGATCAGAACGCTGCGGCCCCGGTGCGGACAACCACACCGGGGCCGCGGCGTGTCCGGACGCTCAGACGGTCTCGGGCAGCCGCCAGTCGATCGGCTCCTGCCCGAACCCGGCCAGCGCCTCGTTCACCGCCGAGAACGGCTTGGACCCGAAGAACTTCTTCGCCGACAGCGGCGAGGGGTGCGCGCCCTCGACGATCGCGTGCCGCGAGGTGTCGATCAGCTTCGCCTTCTTCTTCGCGTGGGCGCCCCAGAGCACGAACACCACCGGCTTCTCCCGCGCGGAGACGTCCTTGATGACGGCGTCGGTGAACTTCTCCCAGCCCTGGTCCTTGTGCGAGGCCGGCTCGTGCGCGCGCACGGTGAGCACCGTGTTCAGCAGCAGCACACCCTGGTCGGCCCAGGCCTTCAGGTAACCGTGCTTGACCGGCGCGATGCCCAGGTCCGTCTCCAGCTCCTTGTACATGTTCCGCAGCGACGGCGGGATCCGCACGCCGGGCCGGACCGAGAAGCACATGCCGTGCGCCTGGCCGTCGTCGTGGTACGGGTCCTGGCCGATCAGCACGACCTTCACGTCCTCGTAGGGCGTGGCGTCCAGCGCGGCGAACACCTCGCCCTCGGGCGGGAACACCTGGTGCTCAGAACGCTCGGTCTTAAGGAATGCCTCCAGGTCGGCGAAGTACGGCTGCTCGGTCTCGGCGGCCAACACCGGCGCCCAGGAGGCGGGGATGAGTTCACGCATGGAAAGAACCTATCCGCCGCGTACGACAGGCCTGACGGGCAGTCGGAAAATCCGTCGGAAAAAAAAATCGGCCCGGATGTATCAGGGGCGCATCAGGCGACTCTTGTAAGTGAGCGGGTCGGGGGGCCCGCAGGTGTGGTCCACGTCGGTGTGATCTCAAAGGGGGGACGCGCCGCCGGCCAGGCCGGGTGAATGTGGTGTGCCGTAACGCCGGGGGGTGGGTGCGGCACACCACTACCGGGCCAGGATGCGACCGCACCAGCAGTAACGCAAGAACAGAGGGGGGACCTCTGGGGGGGTACGGGGATGCACCACTGAGGGGGCGAGCTTGGGGGAGCTCGATAGCACGGCCCGGGGGGGATCCACGGGGGATCGCACAACCGGAGGGGGGCCGTGGGCGGGACTGGGACGGGGGTCCAGTTCCGCCTACGGGTATTCACGGTGCAGCATTAGTGCTGAACAACGTTGTTTTTCCATAGGGAGGGCAGGATGAGGGACCACGCTGCGCGCCTGGCTCGGCTGCTGGAGACACACCCCGACGTCGTCCACGTCGAAGGCGCCACGGAGGCGCTGATCAAGAAGGACGAGCTGTTGGTGCTCGGCGCTCACGCCGACGCGGTGCACGAGTCTGCGCGGCGGTGGGTCGACTCCCGGGAGGACTTCGCCGACCTCGGCGTGGCGCGGCTGCGGCTGCGCGCGGACGCCGGGGTCGACGCGGCGGGGCTGGTGCACGACCTGCGTGGGGGCGCGGGGGCGCATCGGCGGGTGAGTGTGACGCCGAATCATGTGCTGCGGGGGGCGCCGGACATGACCGGCGGCCCGTTCGGCCCGCCCGCGCCCGCCGCGCAGCTGGCCGCCCCGGCCGCCGGGCCCGAGACCGGGCGCCGCGCCGTGGTGGGCATTCTGGACACCGGTATCGACCCGCACCCGTGGTTCACCGGCTCCAAGTGGTACGGCGCCTGCACCCCGGACGAGTACGAGGTGCTGGACCCCTCGGCGGACTGGGATCTGGACTCCGAGTCCGGGCACGGCACCTTCATCGCGGGCGTGGTGCTGCAGCAGGCCCCGAACGCGTACCTGCGGGTGGAGCGGGTGCTGGGCACCGACGGCGTGGCCGACGAGCTGGAGCTCCTGCGCGGCCTGGCCCGCATCCAGGCCCGGGCCGCGGCGGCCGCCGACCGGCTGGACGTCGTGAACCTGTCGCTGGGCTGCTTCACCTTCGACGACCGTCCCTCGCCGGTGCTCAGCCACGCGGTGGCGCACCTCGCCCGGCACTCCGTCATCGTGGCCGCGGCCGGCAACGACGGCTCGGACCGCCCGTACTGGCCGGCCGCCCTCAAGGACGTCACCGCGGTCGCGGCGCTGGCCGCCGAGGACGGCGACGGCCCGGAACGCGCCTCGTTCTCCAACTACGGCTGGTGGGTGGACGCGGCGGCCCCTGGCGACAAGGTCTCCAGCTGCTTCCTGACCCACGGCCGGGAGAACGGCGAGGACTTCCACGGGTACGCGACCTGGAGCGGAACCAGTTTCGCGGCGCCCTACGTCGCCGGGCGGATCGCGGCCCTGATGGCAGACAAGGACATGTCCGCCCACGACGCCGTGCGCCAGCTGCTCGACCCGGCCGGTACCCACATCCCGGACCTCGGAGTCGTGGTGTCCGCCAACGGGCACTGAACTGCCGGACCCCACCCACCCCCCAGCTCCGAAGACAGTGAGAAGGCACGACATGGACCGCTCCCCCGCGCTGCTGCTGAAGGCGGCGGCGGACGGTGACAGCGAGGCCTGGAACCAGATCGTCGACGACTACAACCGCCTGGTGTGGTCGGTGGCCCGGGGGTTCCGGCTCTCGGTCGCCGACGCCGCCGACGTCAGCCAAACCACGTGGCTGCGCCTGGTGGAGAACCTGGACCGGATCCAGAACCCGGATCAGCTGGCGGGCTGGCTGGCGACCACGGCCCGCCGGGAGTCGCTGCGCCTGATCCGGAAGGCGCGGCGGGAGATCCCGGACTCCGAGGAGACCGATCAGAACGCGTCGTTCTTCGGCGACGCCGAGGACGACGGCGACCCGGAGACGGCCCTGGTCGCCGAGCAGGACCGCAGTGATCTGTGGCAGGCCTACGCGACGCTCTCCGAGCGCTGCCGCAACCTGCTGCGGGTGGTCGCGGTGACCCCGCTGGAGAGCTACGCGGCGGTCGCCGAGGCCCTGGGCATGCGGGTGGGGTCGATCGGGCCCACCCGCTCGCGCTGCCTGGAGCACCTCAAACGGGCCCTCAAAGCCCTGACCAGCGTGCCGGAGACGGCCGGACCGTGAACACCTGCAGACCGACACACCAGCACCCGATCAGGGACATGAGCCAGGGGGAAGTGCGATGCCGAAGTTGACGAACGGGGCCTCAGCGGAGGACATCGGGCTGCTGGCCGCCGTGGGCGAGATGTTCGACGAGGTCGACCCGGTGCCGACGGAGGTGGTGCGGGCCGGCTACGCCGCCTTCACCTGGCGGACCATCGACGCCGAGCTCGCCGAGCTGGCCGAGGACTCCCGGCTGGTGGGCGCCGGCTCGGTGCGCGGCACCGACACCAGGCTGCTGACGTTCGAGGCGCCCAGCGTGAACGTGGTCGTGGAGGTCACCGAGATCGGGGACCGGCGCAAGCTGGTCGGACAGCTGATCCCGGCGTGTTCGGACACGCTGCGGATCGAGCACCCGGCCGGCGCCACCACCGTGACCGTCGACGAACAGGGCCTGTTCAGCGCCGACGCGCTGCCGGCCGGCCCGGCCCGGGTGGCGCTGACCACACCGGGCGGCGGTGCCGTGGTCACCAGCTGGGTGACCGTGTAGACCCGGCCGCGACCGCGACTTCCCCCGCGGTTGCCGCCGAACTCGTCATCGCCGCCGCGCCCGGTGCGCGGCGGCGATGGGTGCTGCCCGCGAGTAGGAGGTTTCGCGCGGGATTTGAGACAGTGTCCGCATGCCACTTTCCGCCGACCGGCTCGCTCGTGCGCTGGAATCCGTGGACCTGGTGCTCGCCGACCCCGCGGCGGGCCGGGCAGCCGCCGAGGCGGTGCTGGCCGAGTCCGGGGACGACGCGGCCGCCGCCATAGCCCTGCGCGCCCTGGGCCTGTCGTGGAAGGAGAACGGCGACCTGGCGCGCGCCGTGAGGACCCTGCGCCGGGCGATCACCGTGGCCGAGAAGTGCGGTGAGCACTATCGGGCCGCCGAGGCCCGGATGTCCCTCGTGGTGATCCTGTCCGACCTGGGGCAGACCGAGGCGGCGCTGGCCGAGGCCACGCTCGCGGCCTCGGTGCTGACCGGGGCGGACTCGGCAAGGCTGGACGTGAACCTGGGACTGGTGCTGATCCGCATCGGCCGCACCACCGAGGCGCTGGCCGCGTTCGACCGCGGGCAGCCGGTACTGCGCGCCGCCGGTGACGCACGCTGGGAGACCCTGCTCCTCAACTGCCGTGCCGTACTGCACCTCTATGCCGGCCGGTACCGCGAGGCGTCGGCGAACCTGCTGCGCGGCGAGCGGCTCAGCCGCCGGGCCGGGTATCACCTGCTCAATGCCATGATCCAGCTCAATCTGGGCTATCTCGCCCGGGTGACCGGCAACCTGCCGGAAGCGCTGGACCGCCTGGACTCGGCCGCCGGCCTGTACGCCGAGCACGGCAAGCGCGGCACCAACCTGCACGCCGACCGCGCCGACATCCTGCTGGCCGCCGGGCTGGCCGCCGAGGCGCGGACCACGGTCGCGCAGTCCATCGCCGAGCAGGAGAAGAGCGGCTTCCGCTTCAACCTGGCCGAAGCGCACCTCATGCACGCCCGCACCGCGCTCGCCGACGGCGACCCCGCCGCCGCGGCCACCGCCGCCCGCACCGCCCGCGGCATGTTCGGCCGCCAGCGCCGCGCGGCGTGGGCCGACCTGGCCCGGCATGCCGAGGTCGCGGCCCGCTTCGCGACCGGGGAGCGCAGCCCGGGGCTGCTGCGCGAGGCAGCCGGGCTCGGCGACCGGCTGGCGGCGGCCAAGTGGCCGGTGGCGCCGCACGAGGCGCGGCTGCTGGCCGGGCGGATCGCGGCCGACCTGAATCGGCCCGAGCAGGCGCAGGCGCTGTTCGAACAGGTGGCGCGGCACCGCCACCGGGGTGTGGCCGAGATCAGGGCCCTGGCCTGGCACGCCCAGGCGCTGCACGCGCTGAGCACCGGGCGGCCCACCGCCGCCGAACAGGCGCTGCGGGCCGGGCTGCGGGTGCACGCGGAGTACAACGCCGTCCTGGGCGCCACCGACCTGCGGGCGCACGCGGCGGCGCGCGGCGAGGAGCTGGCGACGCTGGGGCTGCGCCTGGCGCTGGAGCGCGGGGACGCGCGGGCGGTGCTGCGCTGGGCCGAGACGTGGCGGGCGGCCTCGCTGCGGCGGCGGCCGGTGCGTCCGCCGGACGACGAGCAACTGGCCGCGGACCTGGCGCAGCTGCGGCGGGTGGTGGCGGAACTGGCGGAGATGGAGGCGCCCACTGTGCGGTCGGCGTCCCGCACGGAGATCTCCCGGCTGAACGCCGAGCGCCTGCGCCTGGAAGCGGCGGTCCGCGACCGCTCCCGCTACGCGCGCGGCGCCTACGCGCCGGAGCCGCCGTTCGCCCCGGCGGCGCTGGCCGAGGCGCTCGGCGAGCGGGTGCTGGTCGAGTTCGTGCGGCTGGACGACGACCTGCACGCGGTGACGGTGCGGGACGGGCTGGTGCGGCGGCACCGGCTGGGGTCGTACCAGGCGGTGCTGCGGCAGCTGGACGTGGTGCGGTTCACGATGAACCGGATGTCGCGGCGGTTCGGGTCGCCGGTGATGCAGAAGGCTGCGGTGGAGGCCTACGACCACAGCCGGGCGGTGCTGGACGGGTTGCTGTTCGAGCCGGTGCGGCGGGCCATGGACGGGGGCGGGGCCGGGGTCGGGGTCGGGGTCGGCAGGGGCGGTGAACCGGCCGCGGGGTGGAGCGGGGCCGAGCGACCGCTGGTGATCGTGCCGACCGGATCGCTGCACGCGCTGCCGTGGACGGCGCTGCCGACGTGTGCGGGGCGGCCGGTGAGCGTGACGCCGTCGGCACGGCTGTGGCTGTCCGCGGCGGGGGCCGGGGCCGGGGTCGGCGGCACCGACGGCGGCGCGGGCGGGAGCGGGGGCGGCAACACGGGCACGGAAGCCGCTTCGGCGACCGGGCGCGGCACGGTCCTGATGGCCGGCCCCGGCCTGGCGCACGCGGAGCCGGAGATCGCCGCCCTCGCCGCCCGGTACCCCGAGGCCGTGGTGCTGTCCGGCGCCGACGCGACGGCCGCCAACGCGGCGCGGGCGCTGGACGGCGCGGCCCTCGCCCACGTCGCGACCCACGGCCGCTTCCGTTCAGACCATCCTCTGTTCTCCAGTCTGGACGCTCATGACGGCCCGCTGTACGTCTACGACCTCGAACGTCTGGGGTCGACGCCACAGCTGCTGGTGCTGTCGGCGTGCGAGTCGGCCCTGTCCGGCGTCCGTCCCGGCGACGAGCTGATGGGCTTGGCCTCGGCGGTCTTCGCCCTGGGCACGCGCACCCTGATAGCCAGCGTCACCCCGGTCGACGACGCCGACACCCGCACCCTGATGCTCGCCCTGCACGCCGCCCTGGCCCGGGGGCGTCCCCCGGCCGCGGCCCTGGCCGAGGCGTCGGCCGCGACCGGGATCGGCGGGTTCGTGTGCTTCGGTTTCGGGGGCTGAGTCCGGGCTGAGTCCGGGCTGAGCGTCCTCAGTGGTTGGTGAGGACGATCACCCCCACCGCGACCGCCGCCACGGCCAGCACGATCAGCAGCACCGGCAGGAACGAGCGGCGGGGCGGGGCGGTGGGCTCGGGCTGCGGCGGGGCCGGAGGCGGCGTGGGGACGTAACGCTCCCCCGTCGGGTTGGCGAGCAGCGAGCGGGCCGGAGGCGGGAGCAGGGAGCGGCCGCGGATCTCCATCGCCGCCGCCGCGGACAGGACCGTGGCGCCGGTCGCGGCCAGGGGCTCCCACGCTCCGGTCTCCGGCGGCGTGACGTGCTCCTTCGACGCGCCCCAGACGGGCGGCTTGGGAGCCGGGGACTTGGCCGGAGCGGACTTCTTGGCCGGCGTCTTGCCGGGACCGCTCGGGGCGGACCGGGGCTTGGGTGCGGCCGAGCCGGCAGGCTTCGCTCCAGGGGACGGCTTCTGGGACTCGCCGCCGCTCGGGGCCGCCTTCGCGCGCGGTTCAGGCTTCTGGTCCCGTTCCGAGCGGCCTTCGCCGCTCGGCGAACTCGGCCCCCTCTCAGCGCCGGCCGGCTTCGGCCGGCTGTCGCCGCTCGCCGTTTCAGACCGGTTCTCACCGCTCGTCGATTTCGGCCGACCGTCGCCAGTGGCCGCTATCGGCTGGTCGTCGCTGTTCGCTGAGTCCGGTCGGCTCTCGCCCACCGCCTGCGATGCCGCGCCGGCATCAGCACTCACCGGCGCCGATCGCTGCGCGTCCGCCCCCCGCTTCACCCTGACCGGTTCCGACTGCTCGTCCTCATCGCCCGTCTCAGCCACCGGCGCCACCTGAGCCTTGAGCTTCGCCGGCTTCGGCTTCTCAGCACCCTCCTGCGGCTCGGCCTTCTCCAGCGGCGGGGCTGTCCACGGCTCCTCCGACGCCGGCCCGGTCTCCACGATCGTCCGGACGTCGGGCTCCGGATCGTCGACCCTCGACTTCCGATCGAGTGAATCCCCGCCCTCGACCTCACCCTGAGCTTCACCCCGTCCCGAGCGCTCCAGCAGCGCCCGCAGACGGGCCGCGACCTGCCGCGCCGACGCCGGGCGCCGGTCCGGCTCCCGGGCCAGCAGCTCCGCGACCAGGTCCACCACCTCGCGGGGGGCGCCGGCTCCCGGCGGCAGGGGCGGGGCGTCCTCGTGGGCCTTCTTGTGCATCACCGCCAGGAAGTCGTCCGCGCGGAACGGGACCTGGCCGGCGATCATCGCGTAGAGCAGGGTGCCGAGCGAGTAGAGGTCGCTGCGGGCGTCCGCGTTGTGGCCCATGACCTGCTCCGGCGCGGCGTACTCCGGGGTGCCGGAGCCCTTGACCGTGTCGAAGCGGGCGATGGTCCAGGAGCGGGTATCGGCCAGGAAGCCGGCGATGCCGAAGTCCACCACCTTCGCCGTGCCGTCCGGGGTGACCAGGACGTTCTGCGGTTTGATGTCGCGGTGCACCACGCGGGCGGCGTGGGCGGCGGCCAGGGCCTCGGCGATCTGGGCGGCGAAGCTCAGGGCGTCGCGCAGCGGCAGGCGGCCGACGCGCATGAGCTCGCCCAGGGTGGCGCCGGGGACCAGTTCCAGGACCAGGTAGATGCGATCGCGGTGCACGCCCTGGTCGTACAGGACGGCCACATTCGGGTGCACGATCTGCGCCGCGGCGATGCCCTCGCGGCGCAGCCAGTCCGGCAGGTCGGTGGCGGACATGCCGGCGCCGCCGTGGAACAGCTTCACGGCCACGTCGCGGTGCAGCCGCAGATCGCGGCCGGACCAGACCTCGCCCATGCCGCCGCGGCCGAGGCGGGTCTGGAGTTGGTACCGGTCGGCGATCAGCTCGCCGTCGGCGTGCTCGCGCGAGCTGGAGCGGGAACCCGGCCGGGACGGTGTCCCGGACCCCTTCTCGCTCGTACGGCGCGCGCCGTTGTCGGCTCCGGGCATGACGGCCCCCCTTTGACGTCTCCCTGGCCTCTGGCCTTCCATTTTGGCGCGGACCGAGGCGCGGCGGCGGTGATTCCCGGCAACGCGCGCCGCATCAGGGAGAACACGTGAGCGGCGGGCGCGCGGACCGGTGTGACCATCGGCCCGCGCCCCGCCGCGGAAGACTGCTGAGTGACGGGATCAGTCGATCCGCACGCTGCCGGCGGCGCACTTGAAGTGCACCGCGACCACGCCCGGCTCCTCGGAGTCGACCCAGTCGACCTTCACTTCCTCCAGCGGATCGTGCTGGTCGGAGCCGCCGATCCAGTTCAGGACCTGCTCGCGGTCGCCGCTGATCTCCAGCCGCTCGAACGCCGGGGTGGTGCCGCCGCCGGCGCCGGGGCGCTGGTCGACCGCCACCTCCCAGGCCAGGAAGTAGGGCAGCTGCGGATCGGCCATCAGGTCCAGCACGCCGATCTGCTTCCAGCGCAGGTCGAAGCCGTCGGGGCGGACCCGGTGCCCGGCGGCGGCGGGCCGGCCCAGCCGCTGCTCCCAGCCGGTGATGTCGTCGACGCCGACCACCCAGCCGAGCCAGCCGCCGCCCTCCTCGGCGCGGGCCTTCACGGCCTTGCCGAACGGCGCGGAGTCGGTCGCGGGGTGGTCCAGCGGGGCCACGACCTCGACGTAGGAGCCGCCGGACAGGGGCAGCACGAAGTTGCGGGTTCCGAAGCGGGGGTGGACGCCGCCGTCGCGGAACGTCGCACCGAGCAGCGTTCCGAGCCGGTTCACCGTGGAGCCGAGCTCGGAGTTGGACACAGCGTAGGAAACGTGATCGAGACGCACGGTTCATACTCTGCCCTGAGGATGCCTCTGTAACCCAATCGGGACCGACTGGGCACCCCTTACATCGCATTCGGATACGCTCCGCACCCTCAGCGTGACCAGGAGCGATGTCCGATCGGCCGACGATCCGACGATCCGACGGTCCCCGCGTTTCGGAAATTCCTACTTGCGCTTCCATTCCGGGTCCCGCTTCTCGGCGAACGCCCGCGGCCCCTCCTTCGCGTCCTCCGTCGCGAACACCGGCCACCCGATCTCCAGCTCCCGGGCCAGCCCCTCGGCCTCGCCCATCCCGGCGGTCTCCTTCACCGAACGCTTGACCGCCTCGACCGACAACGGCGCGGCGGCGTTGATCAGCGCGGCGATCTCCAGCGCCTTGTCCAGCGCCTCGCCGTCGTCCACGACATGCCCGACCAGCCCGATGTCCCGCGCCTCGGCGGCGGTGTAGGGGCGACCGGTGAGCAGCATCTCCATGGCGTGCGTGTACGCCACCTGCCGCGGCAGCCGCACGGTCGACCCCGCGACCGGGAACAGCCCACGCCGCACCTCGAACAACCCGAACGTCGCCGACGCCCCCGCCACCCGGATGTCACAGGCCTGGATCAGCTCGGTCCCCCCGGCCACCGCGTGCCCCTCGACCGCGCCGATCAGCGGCTTACGCGGGCTGTGATGCCGCAGCAGCGCCTTCCAGTGCAGATCGGGATCGGCCTTGAGCCGGTCCGCGTAGGGCGAACCCTGCGCCATGTTCATCGCCTTGAGGTCCATCCCCGCGCAGAACGCCCCACCGGCCCCGGTGAGCACGATCGTGCGCACGTCGTCGTCGGCGTCCGCCTCCACCCAGGCGTCGGCCATACCGACCAGCATCGGCAGCGACAGCGCGTTCTTGGCCTCGGGCCGGTTCATCGTGACGATCATCGTGTGGCCGTCCCGCTCGACGGTGCAGTGCTCGGTGCCGCCCATGGTGTCCCTCGCTGTCCCCTCACTCGGCGTCGCTGCGAAAACGAGAACACGTTTCACCTAGCGCGGTGAAAAGGCAATAGCCGCGGCGGGAGACCGCGGTCAGGGGCGGCGGAGGCCCGGCAGCGGTCGAGGTCGTCGACGCCGGCAGTGCCGCGATCCGGGGTGCCTTGCGCGGAAACCAGCCCGGCCCATATCTTCTCGATGTATCGGCTCGATACATCGAGGCGACACATCACCGTCGGAAGAGGCACGCATGACACACGACGAACGACTCCGCCACAGCTCGTCCTTCGGCACCGCGGCGGCCGCGTACGCCGAGCACCGCCCCGACTACGCCGAGGCGGCAGTCGGCTGGGCACTCGTAGCCGCTCCCGGCTTACGCGTCCTCGATCTCGGTGCGGGCACCGGCAAGCTGACGGCCACGCTGGTGGCCCTGGGGGCCGACGTCACCGCCGTCGAGCCCGATCCGGCGATGCTGGCCGAGCTGCGGCGCGCGCTGCCGACCGTCAGGGCCCTGGCGGGGAGCGCCGAGCTGATCCCGCTGCCGGACGCGTCCGTCGACGTCGTGGTGGCCGGCAACGCCCTGCACTGGTTCGACATGGCCGTCGCCGGGCCGGAGATCGCCAGGGTCCTGGCGCCGGGCGGGATCCTGGCCGGGTTGTGGAACGTCATCGACGACCGCTTCGCCTGGACCGCGGGGCTGGAGCGGGTCGGCGGCCCCGCGGCCGTCGGCCCGCGCGACACGCTCACCAGCTGGCGCTCCGCGACGGCGGGCATGCACGTGCCGGCCACCGGCCCCGTGCACTTCGGCGGACCGGAGCAGGCCGAGTTCCCGCACGGACAGCGCCGCACCGCCGACACGCTCGTCGCCACACTCGGAACCCGTGCCGGCATGCTCGTGATGCCGGACGAGGAACGGGAAGCCACGCTCGGCCGCATCCGCGCCTTCCTCGCGAGCACGCCCGAGACCGCGGACGGCGAGTTCACGCTCCCGATGCTGACCGGCGTGCTGCGCGTCCGGAAGCTGTAGAACGGCCGACAGCGCCGAAGCCTGATCCGGCGCTACCGTCCGTCTCCGCCCGGCTGCCCCGCCGGCGTCGAGCGCGGTCCACGCGCACCAAGCCGTTCTTCAGCCGCGACGAACCTTTGATCCGCGGCTCCGCATCGGTCGGCGACCGCCGAACCACAGCGCCCGCGCACAGTACGAATACTGTGCGCGGGCGCTGTGGTCGAAACGCGTCGCCGCCGGGGCCGGCGTCCGGTCCCTCAGTCCGTCCCGGCCTCCATCGCCGCGTCGTCGAGCAGCTCCGCGCCCTCGGCGCCGGCGGCGCCCTCCAGGGCGATGGCCTCGGCGCCGCCGGCCGGCAGCGCGCCGATCAGCTCGGTCGGCACGGTGTGGCCGCCGCCGACCAGGCCGAGGGCGGCGTACTGCTCCAGCTTCGAGCGGGAGTCGGCGATGTCGAGGTTGCGCATGGTGAGCTGGCCGATGCGGTCCACCGGGCCGAAGGCCGCGTCCTCGGTCCGCTCCATCGACAGCTTGTCCGGGTGGTAGCTCAGGGCCGGGCCGGTCGTGTCGAGGAGCGAGTAGTCCTCGCCGCGCCGCAGCCGCAGCGTCACCTCGCCGGTGACCGCGCTGCCGATCCAGCGCTGCACCGACTCCCGGAGCATCAGCGACTGGGGGTCCAGCCAGCGGCCCTCGTAGAGCAGCCGGCCCAGGCGGCGGCCGTCGTTGTGGTACGCCGCGACGGTGTCCTCGTTGTGGATCGCGTTGACCAGGCGCTCGTAGGCCGCGAACAGCAGCGCCATCCCGGGCGCCTCGTAGATGCCGCGGCTCTTGGCCTCGATCACCCGGTTCTCGATCTGGTCGCTCATCCCCAGGCCGTGCCGGCCGCCGATGGCGTTGGCCTCCAGCACCAGGTCCACGGCCGAGGCGAACTGCTTGCCGTTGATCGCGACCGGGCGGCCGCGCTCGAAGGTGACGCTGACGTCCTCGGGCTCGATCTCGACGGCCGGGTCCCAGAACCGCACGCCCATGATCGGCTCGACGGTCTCCACACCGGTGTCGAGGTGCTCCAGCGACTTGGCCTCGTGGGTGGCGCCCCAGATGTTGGCGTCGGTGGAGTACGCCTTCTCGACGCTGGCCCGGTAGGGCAGCCCGCGCTCCAGCAGCCACTCGGACATCTGCTTGCGGCCGCCGAGCTCCTCGACGAAGTCCGCGTCCAGCCACGGCTTGTAGATCCGCAGCGACGGGTTGGCCAGCAGGCCGTAGCGGTAGAACCGCTCGATGTCGTTGCCCTTGAAGGTGGAGCCGTCGCCCCAGATCTGCACGTCGTCCTGCAGCATGGCGCGGACCAGCATGGTCCCGGCCACCGCGCGGCCCAGCGGCGTGGTGTTGAAGTAGGCGCGGCCGGCGGAGCGGATGTGGAACGCCCCGCACGCGAGCGCGGCGAGACCCTCCTCCACCAGGACCGCGCGGCAGTCGACGAGCCGGGCCACCTCGGCCCCGTAGTCGGCGGCGCGGCCGGGGACGGAGGCCACGTCGGGCTCGTCGTACTGGCCGAGATCGGCGGTATAGGCGCACGGGGCGGCGCCCTTCTCACGCATCCATGCGACCGCGACGGAGGTGTCGAGGCCACCGGAGAAGGCGATGCCGACGCGTTCGCCGACGGGGAGGGAAGTGAGCACCTTGGACACGGCACAAGTATGTAGCCTCCTGCATGAATATGCAAAATCGCGTCTCACGCCTCGGGCGGACGGCCGCGGAACCTGCGGCGACGATGGAAACCGATGTCATTGCCAGCTTTGCCGGATGAACGGATTCTGCGATGTAATGCCCGAGCAGCACGCGAGACGGACGACCGGACGGGAGACGGTGTGCGCGACCACGATCACGGCCACCACGATCACGGCCACCCCAACGACAGCCGCTCCGGGCACGACGGCCACTCCGGCCATGACAGCCACTCCGGCCACTCGCACGGCGTGAGCGCGGACGCCGACCGCCGCTGGCTCCTGATCGGCCTGGCGCTGATCGTCGGCTTCATGAGCGTCGAGGTCGTCGTCGGCGTGCTCGCCCACTCCCTGGCGCTGGTCTCCGACGCCGCGCACATGCTCACCGACGCCGCCTCGATCGGCCTCGCCCTGTTCGCGATGCGCCTGGCCGCCCGGCCCGCCAAGGGCGGTTACACGTTCGGCCTCAAGCGCGCCGAGATCCTCTCCGCCCAGGCCAACGGGGTCACGCTGCTGGTGCTGTCGGCCGTGCTGGCGTTCGAGGCGATCCGCCGGCTGGTCAGTCCGCCCGAGGTCACCGGTGGCCTCGTCCTGGCCACCGCGCTCGTCGGGGTCGCAGTGAACATCGCCGCCGCCTGGTCGATCTCGAAAGCCAACCGCACCTCGCTCAACGTCGAGGGCGCCTTCCAGCACATCCTCACCGACCTCTACGGCTTCATCGCCACCGCGATCGCCGGCGCCGTCGTACTGGCCACCGGCTTCGCCCGCGCCGATGCCATCGCGTCCCTGGTGGTGGTCGCGCTGATGCTCAAGGCCGGCACCGGCCTGGTCACCGCCGCCAGCCGCATCTTCCTGGAAGCCGCGCCGGCCGGGGTCGACCCCGACGCGGTCGGGGACCAGATGGCCGCCGTCGGGAACGTCGTCGAGGTCCACGACCTCCACATCTGGGAGATCACCTCAGGGCAGGCCGCACTGTCCGCCCACGTGCTGGTGGTCCCCGGTGCCGACTGCCACAAGGTCCGGCGCGACCTGCAGGAAAAGCTGCGCGCCGACCACGGCGTCACCCACGCCACGCTCCAGGTCGACCACCTCGGCGAGGACGCGCACGATCTGCTGCAGATCAGCGCGCACGCGCCGGCCGCCCGGCCGGGGCACTGCGAGGGCTCCCACGGCCCCGTCCACACGACCGGCGCGCACAGCCACTGAGCCCCAGCAGCATGGCCTTCCCTGATGAAGAAGGCTGATATGACGGACGCGATACCGCCGGCTCTGCTGCAGGCCGACCGCCCACGGTCGGACGGCGCCGACACGAAACCGGCCGCGGCCGGGGCGTGGTGGCTCGGCGGCGTGGCGATCCGGCCGACGCGATAGCGTGGAGACCATGCAAGGCCACGAACTCCTCATCGACGCGTTCGGCCGCGTCCACGAAGAAGTCCACGCCGCCGTCGCCGGCCTGACCGTCGAGCAGCTGCACCAGCGCCTGGACCCCGACGCCAACCCCATCGCCTGGCTGCTCTGGCACCTGGCCCGGGTGCAGGACGACCACGTCGCCGACGTGGCGGGCACCGAGCAGCTGTGGACCGTCCAGGGCTGGGCCGAGCGGTTCGGCACGCCCTACCGCACCGGCGCCATCGGCTACGGGCACTCCTCCCACGACGTCGCCCAGCTGCGGGTGCCGTCGGCCGACCTGCTGACCGGGTACCACGACGCGGTCCACGAGCAGACGGTCGCCTACGTCAGCGGCCTGAAGGACGAGGACTTCGACCGGATCGTCGACACCCGCTGGGACCCGCCGGTGACGCTGGGCGTGCGGCTGGTCAGCGTCGTGTCCGACACGCTGCAGCACGTGGGTCAGGCCGCCTACGTGCGGGGCGTCCTGCTGCGCGAGTCCTGATGCCATAGTCCTGACACCGGTAACGGGCGTTACCAGCGCCCGTTCGCCGGGGTCGGCCCCCAAAGCCTGTTCCCTTGGCCGATCGATAGCGCCCCGAAAGCCCCCGCGCGGACGTTGGAGAAAACAACCGCCGGAGGCGACATGGCGGTGCTCCCGGCCGCCCTTCGCCGTCCACGGGTCGACGGAAAGGGGACGGCTCTATGACGATGACCGGCCGGATCACGGCCGCGCCGAGCCGCGTGTGGCACGAGGAGGTGCTCGCACCGCAGTTCGCCCACGAGGTCGAGCACCTGCTGCGGCACTATGTCGCCATCGAGAAGGTGCTGCTGCTGGAGTACGTCCGCATGGGGGTGGCCGACGCGGCGGACGCCGCCGCGGTGGCCCGCCGCCTGAACCTGCTGCGGGGCGGCGACCTGCTCGCCGATCCCGCGGCCAACATGTCCGACATCTCCTTCGCGATCGAGCGCTTCGTCGGGGCCGGGCCCGCACCGCCGTTCGCCGCCTGGCACGTCGACCGCAGCCGCAACGACCTGCAGGCCTGCGCCCAGCTGATGGCGGTGCGCGAGCGGCTGTTCGCCGTCGCCGACGACCTGGCCGCCCTGGGCCGGGCAGCGCTGAGGGCCGCACGCACCGCCGCCGACCTGCCCATGCCCGGTTTCACCCACGCCCAGGCGGCACAGATCGTCTCCCCCGGCTTCTACCTCACGGCTCTGGCCGAGGAGACGCTCGCCACCGCGCAGCGGCTGGCCTCCACCTGGGAGGACTGCTTCGCCTGCCCGCTGGGAGCGGGCTCGATGGCCGGACAGGAACTGCCCTGGGACCGGACGCTGATGGCGCACCGGCTGGGGTTCGCCAAGGCGGTGCCGCACGCCCTGACCGCGGTCGCCTCCCGACGCTGGGCCCTGGCGGTCGCCTCGGACCTGGCCGGCTACGCGGTGACCCTGAGCCGCTTCGTCACGGACCTGATGGCCTGGGGCGGCAGCGAGTACGGGTTCCTGGACCTGCCGGACGAACTGTCCGGGATCTCGGCGGCGATGCCCCAGAAGCGCAACTTCCCGGTGCTGGAACGCATCCGCGGCCGCTGCTCGCAGGTCGCCGGCGCCATGTTCGACCTGGCCTCCGGACAACGCAACACCGCCTACACCAACACCGTCGAGGTCTCCAAGGAGGCCGGCTCGCGGCTGTGGGCCGAGATCGACGCGCTGCGCTCCTCACTCCGCCTGGCCACCACCGTGCTGGAGAACCTCGGCTTCCACGCCGAGCGCATGCGCGAGTCCTGCGAGCGCGAATACCTGGGCGGCTTCTCCCTGGCCAATCTGCTGACCCTGGAGTGCGGGCTGCCATGGCGGACCGCGCAGATCGTCGCGGGCCGAGCGATCAAACGCGCGGTGGAGGCCGGCGTGCCGTCGAGCGAGATCGAGCCGGGGTTCCTGGTCGAGGCCGCCGCCGAGGAAGGCCACCGGGTTCCGGACGCCGCCCGGCTGCTGGCCGCCGCGTTCAGCGTGGACGCCGGGCTGCGGGCCAAGCGCTCGTCCGGCTCCACCCACCCGGACGCCGTCCTGGCGATGGCCGCCGAGCAGGAGGCCGGGTTCGAGGCCGTGGAAGAACGCTGGCGGCGGCTTCGCACCGGAGTGGAGGCCGCCATCGCCCAGATCGACGTGCACTTCGAAGAACAGGAGCCCCGCCATGCGCCATGACTCGATGGTCGACGCCGTCGGCCACACCCCCGTCATCCGCCTGCGGATCGACGACGCTCCCGACGGCGTGGAGGTCTACGCCAAGATGGAGCTGCAGAACCTGTTCGCCATGAAGGACAGGGTCGCCCGCCAGGTCATCCTCGAAGCCCGGCGCACCGGCGAACTCGCCCCGGGCGGCCCGGTCGTCGAGAGCTCCTCCGGCACCATGGCCCTGGGCCTGGCCCTGGTCGGCACCGCCCTGGGACACCCCGTCCACATCGTCACCGACCCCCGCATCGACCCCATCACCCTGTCCAAGCTCCGCACCCTCGGCTGCCGCGTCCACATCGTCGAGGCGATGACCGGCGGCGGCTGGCAGAGCGCCCGCCTGGAACGGCTGGCCCGCCTGATGGCCGACCTGCCCGGCGCCTTCTGGCCCCGCCAATACACGAACCCGCAGAACCCCGCCGCCTACCGCACCCTCGCCACCGAACTGGCCGCCGACCTGGGCTCGCTCGACGTGCTGGTCGGCGCGGTGGGCAGCGGCGGGTCCCTGTGCGGGACGTCCCGTGCGCTCCTGGAGCGCTTCCCGGAGCTGCGCGTGGTCGGCGTGGACTGCGTCGGCAGCGTGCTGTTCGCGCAGCCGGACGTGCCGACGCGCAAGCAGAGCGGGCTGGGCAACAGCCTGTATCCGGGGAACATCGACTACCGGCTGTTCGACGAGGTGCACTGGCTGTCCGACGACGAGGCGTTCGCCGCCGCGCACGCCCTGGCCCGGGAGCAGAAGATCTTCGCGGGCAACACCTCCGGCTCGGTCTACCGCATCCTGACACACCTCGCGAAACAGTCACCCCCGGGAACGCGACTCGTCGGGATCATGCCCGACCGAGGCGATCGCTACGTCGACTCCGTCTACGCGACAGAGACCAACGAGCCCGTCGCCGCCGAACCGGTCGAGGTCCCCTACGGCACCACCGTGACCTCGTGGTCCTTCGCCCGAATCCCCCGCCGGGACCGCAAAGTGCTGTTGTTCGTGGAGTCGAACACCACCGGCACCGGAATGCTGGCGCTGCGCACAGCGGTGCGCCTGGGACTGGAACCCGTGTTCCTCACAGCGGACCCGGCACGCTACGCGGGTCTGGACGACACCGCCGCGCAGGTCGTGGTCTGCGACACCGACGATCCGAAGAAACTGCGGGCCGCGGCCGAGCAAGCAGTGGCCGGGCGCACCGTCGCCGGCGTCACCACGACGAGCGAGTACTTCCTCGTCCAGGCGGCAACCCTGGCCACCCGCCTCGGCGTGCCGGGCAACGACCCCGCCGCCCTGCGGCGCTGCCGCAACAAGGCCCTGACCCGCGAGACGTTGGAGAAGGCGGGGGTCGCCCAGCCCCGCTTCGCCGTCGCCCGCACAACCTCCGAGGTGAAAGCGGCGGTCTCCCTCATCGGACTGCCCTGCGTGGTGAAGCCGGTGGACGACTCCGGCTCGCACGACGTGCTGTGGTGCCCCACCGCCGAGATCGCGGTGGCGCACGCCGCCCGCGTCCTGGCCGTCGGCGAGAACGTCCGCGGCCAGGCCACCGCCCAGACGGTCCTGGTCGAGGAATTCCTTTCCGGCCCCGAGTTCAGCGCCGAGATGTTCTGCGCCGACGGTGAAGCCCTCTGCGTCGGCCTCACCGAACGCACCGTCAGCCCCCTGCCCCACTTCGTCGAAACCGGCCACCACTTCCCGGCCGCCCTCGATCCCGCCGACACCGCCGCCCTGGCCGAAACAGCCCGCCGCGCCCTGAAAGCCACCCGCTTCACCCAGGGCCCGGCCCACGTCGAGCTGAAGCTGACGCCCTCCGGCCCCGCCGTCATCGAGATCAACGGCCGACTCGCCGGCGGCATGATCCCCGAACTGGTCCGCCCCGCCACCGGCGTGGACCTGCTGGAACAGCAACTGCGCGCCGCATCCGGCATGCCCCTCCGCCTGACCGCCGACCGCACCAAGCACGCCGGCATCAGATTCCTGATCGCACCACGCCCCGGCCGGTTCCTGGAGGTGAGCGGCGTGGAGCGGGCACGCCTGGTCGGCGGCGTGGAGCAGGTGACGGTGACGGGCACGCCGGGGCGCGTGGTGCGACCGGCGTGGGACGCGTACGACCGGCTCGGCTTCGTCATCGCGGTCGCGCCGTCCGCCGCGGAGGTGGAACGGGCGCTGGACGAGGCGATGGCGGAGATGGAGGTGGTGATCAGCGAGGAGTAAGTACTCAAAAACGACTACTGCAGGAGGGGCTCCGGGACGGTTCCCGGAGCCCCTCCTGCATCTCAAGTCGCCACTCTGACCCCCCCCCCCCCCCCCCGCCCCCGCCCCCGATCAAGCCCCGGCGCGCAAGGCAACGCGCCGGGGCCCATCCACCCATCAACTCACCCGGTTCCGTATCCCGCAGCCACCTCCCCTCTCCGATCGTCGAGGGTCTGCTCGGCCCAGGCGTGGAACCCGGCCCCGGTCTCAAGAAGAAGATCGATGGCCAGTTCGCTGCCCGCATCACTGTTGGACATCAGCACGATCCCGGCGCCGGGCTCCAGGCCGACCGCCGTATAGCAGCGGTAGCCCTCCGTGGCGCCGGTATGGCCGAACCAGCGGACGCCGTCAGCCGCGGTGCGCACAACTGTCCCGAGCCCGTATGCGGCTGCCGATGACTCGCTGAGCAGCGTCTGCGCGGCCCACTGGTCAAGCAGTACCGGCCCGGCGCCGGCCTGGGCCCGCTGGACCTCGGCAGCGATCTTGGCCAGGTCGGCGGCGGTGGTCCAGAGGCCTCCGGTAGCGGCGGGATACAAGCGCCACCGGCCAGGGATCGGCGCGCCGGAGACATCGTGGCCGACGGCGACCCGGCCTTCGCGATCACGATCCCTGGCAGCGACGAACGCCGGCCCGTACCCGCTGTCCCGCAGTCCCAGCGGGCCGAACAGCAGATCACGCATCAGTTCGGGAAACGGCTCACCGGCCGCGTCCTGCAGCACCTGCTCCACCACCACGAAGTTCGTACCCGAGTACCGATACTCCCCCGGCGCACCGATCTGCCTGATCGGCGCCGTCTCAGCCGGCGCACGCCCCTCTAGCACGTCCAGCAAGCTCGGCACCGGACGGTCAGCCCGGCGTGCGCCGGCGCCCCCGAACTCGTCGAGGCTCAGCCCGGCGGTGTGCGACAGCAGCATCCTCAGCGTCACCGGCCGCCGCTTCGAGTCCCCACGGGGCAACCGCCAAGACCGCAGGTAAGCGTCGATGTCCTCATCAAGGTCGACCACTCCCTCGTCGACCAGCCGCGCCACAGCGACCGCGGTGACATGCTTGCTCACCGACCCGGCCTGGAACACCGTGTCAGGCCGCACCGGAACCCCGGACACCGCATCGGCCACGCCCTCGCCCCAGGCCTCCACCACCTCGCCGTCGGCGACCAGTGCCAAGCTCGCGCCCGGGACGCCGTGCCGCCGCAATCGCAGCCCGACCGCCGGGACACCGGGCGACAGCCGGTCCAGGAACGCGCGCGCCGGCGTCGGCGCCGCGTCGAGCGCCGCCTTGCGGCAGTGTTCGACGAGCAGACTCAGGTTCCTGAGGAACGCCTCGGCCAGCGCCTGGACGGTCTCGCACCGGTACAGATTCCGCGAGTACCCCCACACGACCTGGAACACGCCGTCGATCACCGCGGCGTCGACCTCCAGCAGATGCGGCCGGATCCCCGCGGCGGCCCGCTCGGCCCCCGGCACGGAACCGAGCCGTGTGAACAGGCCCGCCTCCGCCACGCTGTGGTGCTGCCCGAGGTAGTTGAAGCTGACCGGCGCCGGGCCCAGGCCGGTCCAGCCGGACCGCGGCGATACCTCGGCGCCGAGGTACCTCGCGATGCCATACCCGATGCCGTGCCCGGGCGTCCCGTGCAGATGCTCCTTGACCGTCAGGATGCTGTGCCGCAGGTCACCGGGGTCGGACAGCCGAATCCGCAGCGGATGGACCGACGTGAACCATCCGACGGTCCGCGTGAGATCGACGTCCTCGAACAACGGCTGCCGACCGTGCCCCTCCAGGTCCACGTGGACGTCAGCGACGCCGCAATGCTCGCCGAGCGTCAGGACGAGCGCGGTGACCAGCAGGTCGTTGATCTGGGTCCGGTAAGCGGTGTGCGCCGACCGCAGCAAGGCCTCGGTGTGCTCGGCGTCGAGCCGCACCCGGAGCTCGCCCAGCGACCCCTGGCTGTTGACACCGTCGGCATCGACCGGGAACGGCACCGCCTCGCCACGCGGCAACCGCCAGAACCCCGCCTCGGCCGCGAACTCAGCGCTGCCGGCATGCTCGGCCAGCCTCTGCGCCCAGTGCTGGAACGACGTGGTCTTCGCGGGCAGCGTGATCGGCTGGTCGTCGCACGCCTGCTGATACCCCGTCGCCAGGTCGTCGAGCAGGATGCCCCAGGAGACGGTGTCGACCACCAGGTGATGCGCGGTGATCACGACCTCGTCCGGCCGACCCGCTCCGATGCGCACCAGCAGCGCACGCAGCATCGGGCCGTCGGCGACGCTGAGCGAGGCGTGCAGGTCGTCGGCGGCGGCCTCGATGAGCGCATCGGCCTCGCGACCGGACTTCTCCCGCACATCCAGCACGTCCAGCACGTCCGCCACGTCCAGCGGATCACCTTCCCCAGGCTCGGCGACGGAAGCCTGCGAACCCACGAGCCGAAGCCGCAGCGCGTCATGGTGCCCCACCAGCGCCGCCAAGGCGTTCCGCAGAGCCGCCTCGTCAGCCGGCCCACTCCAGGCCAACCGAACAGCCTGGTTGTAATGGTCCACCGGCCACTCCAGCTCCGTGAACCACCGCTGGATCGGCGTCAACGGCAGCGGACCGACGACCGGGCCCTGCTCGGCGTGAACCGCGACGGCCGCGACGGCACCGGCCCCCTCCACGCTCGCCGCCAACTCGGCGATGGTCGGATTCGCGAACATCCGCCGCGGCGTCAACGCCACGCCCCGCTGCCGCGCCGCGACCATCACCTTGATGGACAGAATCGAGTCGCCGCCGAGGTCGAAGAAGTTGTCGTGGACCCCGACCTCCCGCACCCCGAGCACCTGGCACCACACCTCGGCCAGCGCCTTCTCCACGTCGGTCCGCGGCGCCGCGAACGCCACCACCAGATCCGGCCGCGCACCCTCCGGCGCCGGCAGCGCCTTGCGATCCACCTTCCCGTTCGGGTTCAACGGCAGCGCCGGCAGCGTCATGAACACCTGCGGCACCATGTAGTCCGGGACCCGCGACGCCAGATGCGCGCGCAGTTCCGACACCGTCGGCGCGGCTTCCCCGTCAGCGACCACATACGCGATCAACCGAGTGGGCCCCGCCGCGTCGTGATCGGCGACCACCGCGGCATGCGCCAACCGCGGATGCGCCAGCAGCGCGGCCTCCACCTCCCCCATCTCGACCCGGAACCCGCGGATCTTCACCTGGTGGTCGAGCCGCCCCAGGAACTCCACTTCTCCATCCGGCAGCCGCCGCAGCAGATCCCCCGTCCGGTACAGGCGCGCCCCAGGCGGCCCGAACGGATCGGGCACGAACCGCCGCGCGGTCAGCCCGGGCCGTCCGTGATATCCGCGTCCGACGCTGGCCCCACCGAGATAAGCCTCGCCGGGCACGCCGACCGGCACCGGCGCACCACCGGCGTCGAGCAGATACATACGTGTGTTGAGAATCGGCCGCCCCACCGAGATCACCGGTGAGTCCGCATCACAGCGCCACGCGGTGGAGTCCACCGAGACCTCGGTCGCGCCGTAGAGGTTCATCAGCGGCGTCTCCGGACAGCGCCGATGCCACTCGGCCACCAAGTCCAGCGTCATCGCCTCCGCACTGGCGAACAACCACCGCAGCGGCAGCGGCTCGCCGACTAGCGGGAGCATCGCCCGCAGCATGGACGGCACCAGATGCGCGGCGGTGATCTGCTCGCCGGCCATGACGTCGACGATGTACTGCGGGTCCTTGTAGCCGTCCGGACGCCCCAACACCACGGTCGCGCCGCAGGTCCAAGCCCAGAACATCTCATAGACAGAGATGTCGAAGCTCAGGCCGGCGAGTTGCAGCACCTTGTCACCCTCGGCCAGCGGGAAGTCGGTGGCCATCCACCAGATGTAGTTCACGATGCCGCGGTGCCGGATGAGCGTGCCCTTGGGGCGGCCGGTCGAGCCGGAGGTGTAGATGACGTAGGAGAGGTTCTCCGGCGAGGCGATACTCGTCGGCCGCTCCCCCGCCCGAGAGGCGATCCGCTCAGCGTCCACGGCCCGGTCCAGACACACGACCGTGCCGCCGAACTCGGGCAGGACGCCCAGCAGCGCGGTCTGCGTGACGACGACCGGAGCGGCGGTGTCCGCCAGCATGAACTCGATCCGGTCGGCCGGGTACTCGGGGTCCAACGGCACGTAGGCGGCACCGGACTTGAGAACGCCCAGCACGGCCACGGTCATGTCCACACCACGCCGCACACAGATCGCGACCAGCGACTCCCGCCCGACCCCGGCGGCGCGCAGCTCGTGCGCGACCCGGTTGGCCCGCTCGTCGAGCTCGCGGTAGGTGACGGTCTCGGCACCGAACCGCACCGCCACGCCGTCCGGCGTCCGGTCCGCCTGGTCCTCGAACAGCTGGTGCAGGCAGTGGCCGGCCGGGAAGGAACGCCCGGTGGCGTTGTAGTCCTCGACGGTCGCCTGCCACTCGGCGGCCGGCAGCGGCGCCAGCTCCGCGGCCACCCGGTCCGGCTCGGTCACGAACGCGCGCAGAGCCAGTTCGAAGTGCTCGACGAGCTGCCGCGCGCCGGCGGCTCCCACGTGGGCGGGGTCGTGGTCCAAGCGCAGCCGCAGCCGGTCGGCGAGCGCCACGTTGAGGACCAGCGGATACCCGGTGGCCTCCCAGGTCTGCCGCGAGGCCGCGCGCAGGCCGGTCGCGAGCGGCTCATCCGGCCGCAAGCGGCTCTCATACATCAGGATCGTGTCGAACAGCCGCCGTCCGGACGGGATGCGGCTGTGCCGCTGCACGTCGACCAGCGCGCAGTGCTCGAAGTCCCGCAGGGCGACCAGCTGGCCGTGGACGTCGTCGAGCCACTGCCCGATCGGCGTCCGCCCGGGGATCCGCAACCGCACCGGCAGGGTGTTGATCAGCAGCCCGACCGCCTGCTCGACGCCGGCCGGCCCGCCGGAGCGGCCCGAGGTCGTGGACCCGAACACCACGTCGGAGCCGCCGCCGAAGCGGCTCAGGACCAGACCCCACGCGGCGTGCACGAGAGCGCCGACGGTGATGCGGCGGCCGCGCGCGAAGGCGCGCAGGGCATCGGTGAAGTCGGCGGGGAACTCGACGGCGACCTGCTCCGGTTCGGCGCCCGGCGGGGGCGCGGGCGCGGGCAGCACGGTCAGCGGCGTCGGATCGGTGACGTCACCCAGTACGCCGTCCCAGTACTCGTCGGCCACGGCCGGATCGTGTGCCCGGAGCCAGTCGATGTGGCGGCGGAACGGGACCGGCGCGGGGAGCCGGGGCGGCGCACCGGTGGTGAGCAACGCTTCGTGCACCGCACGGACCTCGTCCAGCACCGCACGGACGCTCCAGCCGTCGAGCAGGATGTGGTGGCCGTGCCAGACGAAGAGGTGCCGCCGATCGGCCAGGCGGATCAGGTCGAAGCGGCGAGGCGGGGTGCTCTCCAGGTCGACACCGCGGGCGCGCGCCGCGGCGAGGTGCCCGGCCAGACGCTCGCGCGACGCCGGTTCGGGTTCGGCGCTCCAGTCCAGCTCGGTCACCTCGACCGGCGCCTCGCGCCACACGACCTGCAGCGGCTCCGGCAGGCCGTCCCAGGCGAAGGTGGTCCGCAGCGCCGGATGACGCCGCACCACCAGCTCGAGCGCGCGCCGCCAGCACCCCGGATCGAGTTCGCCGTCGAGGTCGTAGGCGAACTGGACCACGTAGTCGTCGGCGTCGGGGTGGAACAGGGTGTGGAACAGCATGCCGGTCTGCATCGGCGACAGCGGGTAGGCGTCCTCCACGCCTCCCGGGTCGATGCCGGCGCCGGCCAGGACGGAGGGGTCGAACACCGAGTCAAGGACGGGTTCGGCCGCTTCCACCGGCGCGGCGCCGGCAGCGAGGTCGGCCAGGGTCTGCTGGGTGAGCACCTGGCGCGGCGTCACCAGCAGCCCGGCCTCGCGCGCGGCGGCCGCGACGTGGATCGCCGCGACCGAATCGCCGCCGATGTCGAAGAAGTTGTCCTGCACGCCGACCCCGGGCAGGTCCAGCACGGCGCACCAGATGCGGGCCAGCTCCTGCTCGGCGGGAGTGCGGGGGGCCTCGCCGGCCGGACCTTCTTCGGCGACCAGGTCCGAGACCTGCGGCAGGGCTCCGCGGTCGATCTTGCGGCTCGCGGTCAGCGGCATTTCGTCGAGAACGACGATGCGGCTGGGCACCAGATAACCCGGCAGCAACCCGGTGAGGTGGTTGCGCAGCTCCGCGGGATCGGCCGCGGCCGGCGGCTCCGGTGTCACGTAGCCGACCAGCCGCCGCCCGGCCGGTCCCTCGACCGCGATCACCGCCGCGCGGGCCACGGCCGGGTGGGCCAGCAGCGCGGCCTCGATCTCGGCGGGCTCGACGCTGTGGCTGCGGATCTTCACCATCGCGTCGATGCGGCCGTGGATGCGCAGGGATCCGTCGGCGGCGAAGCGGACCAGGTCGCCGGTGCGGTACAGGCGCGAGCCGGCCGGCCCGAAGGGGTCGGGCACGAACTTGGCGGCGGTCAGGCCGGGGCGGCCGCGGTAGCCGCGCGCCACGCCCGGGCCCCCGACGAACAGCTCGCCGAGTGCGCCGCGCGGGACGGGGTTCAGGTCCGCGTCGAGCACGTAGACGGTGTCGCCGGGGATCGGACGGCCGATGTCGTTCGCCTCGGTGCCGGCCCCGAGGTGCGCGTGGGTGGCGTGGACCGTGATCTCGGTCGGTCCGTAGCCGTTGACCAGCTCGTCGCTGTGCGCGCGGAGCTGGTCGGCGAGCGCCGTGGGCAGGGCTTCGGCGGTGTTGACCGCGTATTTCAGGCGGCCGTCGAACCCGCCGGCCAGCAGCAGCTGCCACCCCGCGGGCGTGGCCTGGGCATGGGTGACCCCGTGCTCGCGCATCAGGGCGCACAGCCGCGCGCCGTCCAGGCGGGCCTCGTCGGAGGCCACGACGACGGCGGCACCGCTGATCAGCGGCAGGAACAGCTCCTGCGTGGAGCCGTCGAAACCGAGCGAGGACAGCATCAGCCACCGGTCGCCGGCCCCGGTGGCGATCACGTCGCGCGCGCCGAGCAGCAGGTTGACGATGGCGCCGTGCGGGGTGTCGATGCCCTTGGGGCGGCCGGTGGAACCGGAGGTGTAGACGACGTAGGCGAGGTCGGTGGGCCGCACCTCGGGCAGCTCGGCGGGGGCGTCGGCGTCGCCCTCGGCGAGGTCGTCGAACGACACCGTGTCGCCGATGACGATCCGGGCCGCCGCGTCCTCCAGCAGGAGGCTGATGCGCGCGGCGGGGAACGAGGGATCGAGCGAGAGGTAGGAGCCGGCGGCCTTGAGGATGCCGACGGCGGAGGCGACCATCGACGCTCCGCGCGGCAGCGCGATCCCGACGACGTCGCCGTTCTGGACGCCCCGGGCCCGCAGGGCGCGCGCGATGCGGTCGGTGAGCCGGTCGAACTCGGCGTAGGTGAGCATCGTGTGCTCGTCGATGACGGCCGGGGCGCCGGGTGTCGCGGCGGCCTGCCGCCGGATGAGGCTGACGACGGTCTGCTCGTCCCAGCCCGGATCGCGCGCGGGCGGCTCCGCGGTCGCCCACTCCTGAGTGAGCAGCCTGATCTCCTCCGCGCCCATCATCATCGCGGCCGTGACCGGTTCGTCGGGCTGCGCGGTCGCTTGGTCGAGCACGGTGACCAGATAGCGGCCGAAGCGCCGGACCGTGTCCTCGCCGAACAGGTCGGTGGCGTAGTTGAGAGCCACCCCGATGCCGTCGGGACGGTTGACCGCCGTACAGGTCAGGTCGACCTTCGCGGTCGGGTCGGGCAACTCGACCGTGGTGGCGCGGAGCCCGGGCAGTTCGCAGACGCGTTCGCGTTCTTCGAAGCACTGGTAGAGCACCTGGTAGACGGGGTTCCGCGCGGCCGACCGGGTGGCCTTCACCGCCGCCACGACCTGGTCGAAGGTGACGTCGGCGTGGTCGAACGCGCCGAGCACGGCCTGGTGCGCGCGAGCCAGCTGGGCGGTGAACGCCGGCTGCCCGGACAGGTCCATCGGCAGCGCGACGGCGTTGGCGAACAGGCCGAGCAGCGGCTCGGTCTCCGCGGCCGTCCGGCCGGACAGGACCGAGCCGATCGCGAACCGGTCCTGGCCGCTGACGTGGCGGAGCACGGTGGCCAGGGCGGTGAGCAGGACGGTGTAGACGGTGACGCGCCGCTCGCCGGCGAGTCCGCGCACGCGCGCCGACAGCTCGGCGCCGAGTTCGATCTCGACGGTGTGGCCGCGGTGCGACTCGACGCCGGGACGCGGCCGGTCGGTCGGCAGCTCCAGCACGCCGGGCGTGTCGGCCAGCGCCGTCCGCCAGTAGTCGAGCTGCTCGGCCTGCAAGCCGGCGGCGAGGCGTCCGGACTGCCAGGCGGCGTAGTCGGCGTAGTGGATCGGGAGCGGAGCCAGGGTACTGGGACGGTCGGCGACGTGGGCGGCGTAGAGCTCGTCCAGCTCGCGGAGCATGAGGGCGCAGGACCAGCCGTCGGTGACCATGTGGTGGGCGGTCAGGACCAGCAGGTGGTCGGCGTCCCCGAGACCGATCAGCAGAGCCCGCATGACCGGACCGGCCGTGAGGTCGAACGGCGTGGCGATCTCGACGGCGGCCAGGTCCAGGGCCTCGGCCATGCTCCCGGCCGCCGTGACGGCCAGCGGGACGGGGCTGTCGGCGCCGGTCCGCCCGACGGCGGCTCGCCGTTCCCCCTCTCCTTGGCCGGAGACCGTCTGATCGGCACCCGGCTCGGGGAACGTCGTCCGCAGCACCTCGTGCCGCCCGGCCAGCGCGTCCAGCGCCGAGCGCAGCGCCGGGACGTCGAGCGCGCCGCGCACGTGCAGGATGCGCGGCACCGCGTAGAGCGCGTTCGTCTCCAGGAACTGGTTCGTCACCCACATCGCGTGCTGGACCGGCGACATGCACTCCGGCCCGCTGCCGCGCCGCGGGATGCCCCCGCCGCCCCCCGTGGTCCCGGCCAGACGCCGGCGCAGCAGCTCCCGCTTTGCGGCGGACAGGTCGGCCTTCTCAGTATTCATCCCTGGCTCCCGCTCTCCCGGCTAGTTCCGCAGGCTGCGCGGCCGCATGTCCACCCAGACCCGCTCGATGTGCGTGATGCACTCGTCCTCGGTCCCGGTCGTGCCCTCGGCCCGCCACCCGGCGGGGACGGGCCGGCCGGCCGGCCAGATCGAGTACTGCTCCTCGTCGTTGAGCACCACGTGGAACCGGCGCTCGCCGCTGTCCTCGGACACGGTCGTCTCCTTCGTTTCGGGGTCAGGCCCGCTGGCGGGTCGGGCGGATGCGGATGTCGTCGAGATGGACGTGCGCCGGCTGGCCGACCGCGAACGCGACGGTCCGGGCGATGTCGGCACCGGTGAGCAGCGGCCCGTTGTCCGCCTCGACCTGGGCGAACCACACCGGGTCGTAGCCGGCGCGCTCCTGGAAGCCGGTCTTGACGAATCCGGGCTCGATCAAGGTGACGCGGACGCCGTGCGCGCACAGTTCCTGGCGCAGGCCCTCGACAGCGCCGTGCAGCGCGAACTTGGTGGAGCCGTAGACGGGGTTCGCCGCGGAGACCTGGCGGCCGGCGGTCGAGCCGAGCACGACGATGTCGCGGGCCTGCTGGTTCCGGCCCTGCTGCGCCTCCGCTCGCATGCGGCGGCCCGCGGTGCGCAGGTGCCGCAGCGCGGCGAGGTAGTTGACCTCGACGAGGCCGGCCCAGCCGGCGTCGTCGGAGTCCAGCAGGGTTCCCGGCAGTCCGTGGCCGGCGGCCGCGACCACCAGGTCGGGCTCACGGCCCCAGGCCCGGCGCGCGGTGTCGAAGAGCTCGTCCATGAGGTGCGTCTCCCGGACGTCGCCGATCAGCGTGAGCAGCTCGCCGGACCCGCCTTCGGCCATGGCGGCCAGGTCCTTGAGCGCGCCCTCGGAGCGGCCGGTCGCGACCACGCGCGCCCCGCCCTCCAGCAGTTCCAGGGCGATCGCCCGGCCGATGCCGGAGGTCGCGCCGGTGACGACGGCTATGCGTTCGGATGCCATGTCGGGCCCCTCGCTATGGGATGAAGTGCGGGTGCCGCTGAGTGAGCACACCGGTGTCGATGAGGTGTTTGCAGAACCGGCCGAGCCAGGCCCGGTCCAGGTCGGTGAAGCGGACGCCGAGCCGGTCCAGGCGGCGGTGGGTGGCGGCGCAGCGGTAGGAGACGTTGCGGTCCTCCCGGCCGGCCCAGACGTAGGCGAGGGCGAGTTCGGGGTCGTCGACGTCGGCGTGTGCGCGGACCAGGTCGTCCACGCCCTCGTGCGGGGTCGGGCGCAGGTCGAAGCCCAGGTCGCGCAGGGCGTCGAAGACCGCGCGGTACGGGACGCCGCGGGCGGCGTCGACGTGGAACACGCCGCCGGACCCGCCGGGCGCGGTCGAGAGCGCGAACACGGCGTCGGCCACGGTGTCGACCGGGCTCAGGACCACGGTCTGGTCGCCGCCGCCCGGGACGCGGCCCAGCTTCACCAGCGCGCGCAGGAGCTGGACGAGACGGTTGTCGCCGCCGTTGCGCTGGAAGCGGCCGGTCGCCGAGTGACCGGTGACGTTGCCGGTACGGTAGACGAAGGCGCTGCCGCCGGCCGCGGCGAAGCGGCGCACGAGCAGTTCGCTCTGGAACTTGCTCTCCTCGTACTCGCTGAGGAAGCGCTGGCCGATGTCCAGATCCGTCTCCGCGAACGGGACGGCCACCGGGCCGGGGACATAACCGCAGACCGCGAGCGTGGACATGTAGTGCAGGTCCTTGGGCCGCGCGGTCGAGCAGAGCCGGATCGCCTCCCGCACCGAGTCGGTGTTGGCCCGGCGCATGGTCTCGCGGCGGCTGACCAGGCGGGTGTCGGCGGCGAGGTGGTAGACGGCGTCGGTGTCGGCGGCGAGCGCCCGGTAGGCGGATACGGGCAGCCCGAAGGAGGGTTCGCCGATGTCGCCCGCCAAGGCGGTGACGCGGTGGCGGTGGCGCTGGAGGTCCTCGTCGGGGAAGTACCAGGCGAGGGTGTCCCACAGCCGGGCCTCGGCGGCGCGGTCGTGGGCGGCGCGGACCAGGCAGGAGGCGTGCAGGGTGCTGCCGGTGAGGATGCGGTGCAGCAGGTGGGCGCCGATGTAGCCGGTCGCGCCGGTGATCAGGACGTGGCGGTAGGCACGGCGCGACGCGACGGCGAGCTGAGGCGGGCACTCGGGGACGTGGGTGAGCAGGCCGGTGCTGGAACCGGGTTCGATCCAGACGCGGGCCGTTCCGGCGACCGGGAGCGCATCGCGGATGGAGGTCAGGAGAGCGGCCATGGAGGTGGCATCTTCGAGCGCATCGGAGAAAGACAGGTCTATGCCGAGACGACCGCCGACAATGCGCGCGGTCACCTTGAGGTCGTAGACGCGGTCGTTGCGGGGCCCCCGGACCGGACCGAGCGGAAGGGAGGACGGACGCAGCGGAAGCGGCCCGTCGAGCGGAAAGTCGAAGCGTCCGAGGAAGTTGTAACAGGCGACCGCCGTGTCAGGCACGGGCGGCGGCGCGGCCGCGTGATCTCCAAGGCCGTCGAGCAAGGCGGCGGCGGCCTGGACCGCGTCGGCGCCGCAGGGCACGTCGAGCCGGTGCAGCGCGGTGAACCAGCCGACGGTGCGCGAGACGTCGGGCTGGTCGGGGCCGGTGCGGCGACCGTGCGTCTCGACGTCGACCGGCACCCGGTCCACGGCGCGGCGGCGGCCGAGTTCGCGCGCGAAGACGCCGAGCAGAGCGGCGTGGAGCGGAACCGGCAGGTCTCTGACGAGCTGCTCGGTCTCGGCCTCGGAGAACACCAGCCACGCGCTGCTCGCCGAGCCCTCCACGTTGGCGGTGCCCGCTGATCGGCGGGTCACCGGCGCCTCCCGCGCGGCGCCCGACGCCCGCAGCCACTGCCAGAACCCCGTCGCCTCCGGCCCGGGCGCCGGCCCGCCGGCGAGGCGCGCGCCGTAGAGAGCCCGCAGATCGTCGATCAGGATCCGCCACGACACCGCGTCGACCGCCAGGTGGTGGCCGAGCATCAGCAGCCGCGAGGGTCCCGCGTCGCTGGTGAACAGGTGGACCCGGAACACGCGCCCGGCCTCCGGGTCGATGCCCGCCTGCAGACCGCGCATCGTGTGCTGGACACCGAGCCCGGCCTCGTCCGCGTCCCGGGCGTCCAGGACCGAGGTGCTGAACCAGCCTCCGGACACGTCCACCGCTTCGGCGACCCACCGCTCCCCCGCCGCGCGGAACGCCGTCCGCAGCATCGGGTGCAGCCCGACCAGCTCGGCGACGCTGTCGCGCAGCGCCTCGGCGTCGACCGGGCCGTCGACCTCGCAGCACAGCGCCTGGTTCCAGGCGTCCGGCTGGGCGAAGCCCCGGCCGAGGAACCAGGCCTGCGACGGCGCGAGCCCGATGCCCTCCGACGACGACGGCCGGTCGCGCGGCGGAATGCCCGGAGCCCCCGCGCCGCCCGGAGCAGCACCCAGCTCCCCCGGCTCCCCCGGCCCTCGCGGCCCGCCGGCGGCGGCGTCCGCGACCTGCCGGGACAGCGCCCGGGCGGTCGGCTCGGCCAGGAACCGGCCGGTGGTGACCTCGTGGCCGCGGCGCTGCAGGTCGGCCACGACCTGGATCGCGCCGACCGAGTCGCCGCCGAGGTCGAAGAAGTCGTCGCCGGGCGCGAAGTCGGCGCGGCCCAGGTACTTGGCGAACAGCTCGGCGACGATCCCGTCGACCTCGTCGGCCGGCAGCGGAACGCGCTCCCCGGCGGCGAGCTCGGCGGCCAGGATCTCGCGGACCCGCACCGCGTCGGTCTTGCCGTTGTCGGTGCGCGGCAGCTCGGCCAGCGCCGTGAAGCGGCGGGGGACCATGTAGTCCGGCAGCGTCTCGCGCAGGGCCGCGCCGAGGCCGGCCAGGACGGCGTCGCTGTCGGCGACCACCGCGGCCGCCAGGATGTCGTGCCGTCCGGGCACGGCGACCCGGTGGCAGCTGGCCTGCCGCACGCCGGGCACGGCCCGCAGCACGGTCTCGACGTACTCGAGCTCGACGCGGTAGCCGCCGATCTTCACCTGGCGGTCGACCCGGCCCAGGAACGTGGCCTCGCCGTAGTCGGACAGGCGGATCAGGTCGCCGGTGCGGTAGAGGCGGCCGTGTTCGGGGTCGTGCAGGAAGGCTTTGGCGTTCTCCTCGGGCAGGCCGAGGTAGCCCTGGGAGACCGAGGGGCCGGCGATGTGGAGCTCGCCGGTGGCGGCCTTCTCGTGCCAGGTCCCGTCGTCGGTGCGGACCAGGAGCCGGGTCTGGCCCAGCCCGGTGCCGATCGGGACGGACTCGCCGGCCGGGCCGGCGGTGTCGCCTTCGGATCGCAGCACGTTGACGGCCACGCCGACGGTGGTCTCGGTCGGGCCGTAGTGGTTGACCAGGGTGCGGGTGACGCCGCTGCGCAGGATCTCGCGCGCGGTGCGCGGCGCCAGGGCCTCGCCGCCGAGCAGCAGATACCGCAGCGAGGGACGGCGTCCGGACTCGACGACGGCCGACACGGCGCCCCAGTGCGAGGGTGTGGTCTTGACGACGTCGATCGAGGCGGTGCGCAGGTAGTCCATCAGGCGGCGCGGGTCGCGGCGGTCGTGGTCGGCGACCAGGTGGACGGTGCCGCCGGACCACAGCGGCAGGAACAGGCAGGTGTTGCCGAGGTCTGCGGACAGGGTGCTGACGTGGGCGTAGGCCAGCGGCTCGCCGATGCCCAGGCGGGTCAGCAGGGACTCGGTGTAGTGGCGCAGGTTGCCGTGGTCGACGACCACGCCCTTGGCCGGGCCGGTGGAGCCGGAGGTGAACAGGACGTAGGCGGGGCGGTCCGCGGGGGCGGGCGCGGCCAGGGCCGTGGTGGGCTCGGCGGCGAGGAGGTCCTCGTAGATCAGGATCCTGCCAGGTAGGCCCGCGAGGGCCGCGGCGCGCTCGGCGGTGGTGACCACGGCGTCGGCGGCGGCCAGCTTGCGCCGCACCACCGCGTCCGGGTCGGCGCCGTCGTACTCGAGCATGGTGTAGGCGGCGCCGGCCCGCAGCACCCCGGCCAGCGCCACCAGCGGCGCCGGGGTGCGCGGCAGCACCACCCCGACGACCGCCCCGGGCCCGACGCCCGCCCGGGCCAGCCCCGCGCCCAGCCGCAGCGAGCGGCGGCGCAGATCGCGGTAGGACAAACGCTCCCCGCCGGCCACGACCGCGATCCGGTCGGGCGCGGCGGCGGCGGTGCGGTCGATCCGCTCGACGAGCACGGGCTACCCCTCCTGGTGCGCGGGCGTCGTGGTGGACACCCGGTGTCGGCTTCTTCCGTCGGCCCCCGGTCCCGCTCCTACCGCCGCGTGGGCGGCGCCCCGGTCGTCAGGCTCACCGCCGGCTTGCCCATGCGCGGCTCCCACTTCGGGCTCCCGAGTTCGGCGCCGGGGGTGTCGAGCACGCCGAGCCGCGCCAGCCGGCGCAGGGCCGTGCGCGCCGCGGGCTCCTTCTCGGCCCGCTCGCGGAACTCCCGCCAGACCGGGTACTTGATCCGGTCGAACGGCATGTCGCCGTAGTCGCCCATGTGCAGCAGGGCGTCGCGGACCAGCTCCACCTGCTCGCCGCCGGCGGCGATCGGGTCGGCGAAGTAGTACACGTCCCACAGGAACCTGCGATAGCCGCCCTGGGAGGCGTGCATCAGGTTGGCGTGGAAGGCGATCACGTCGCCGGGGCGGGTGTCGAGGCCGTGCAGCGGGATCGGCCAGTCCCCTTCGTCGAAGCCGTGGCCCTGGCGTTCGGGGGCCTGGCCGACGTAGTCCCAGTACCGGCGGTGGGTCTCCGGAAGGTGGGAGCCGGGCACGACCTGCAACTGGCCCTCCTCGCGGCTGCAGGCGTCGAGGTAGACCATGAACTTCACGCCCTGAAGCCCCAGCGGCATGTCGATGTGCCACTTGGTGTTGGCGCGGAAGCAGGTCGCCTCGCCCTGCGAGGGCACGGTGGCGCAGCCCATCAGGTGGTGCGAGGCCTGCCAGAACCGCGGGTCCTCGGCCACCAGGGACGCCGCGAACGGCGTGCTCGCGGCCATCATCGGCAGGTCGAAGGCGGGCACCTCGGCGACCGGGGGGCCGTCGTCGAGGTAGGCCGCGCCGTAGGCGTCGGCCATCGCGGTCGTCGCCTCGTCCTTGAGCACGGCGATCTCCGCCGCGCTCAGCAGGCCGCGGAACACCACGAAGCCGAAGGTCTGGAAGTGTGCGTACTCCTGCTGGCTGATCACTCGATCACCGTCCTCATACCTGGGCCTGGGCCATCTCTGCGGTGCACCATCCGGCGCCGGGGCATCGGAGGGCTTTCGGTTCGCCATCGCCGCCGGGCAGCGTGTGGTCGACCCAGGCCGTGCCGGTGAGCTCGGCGGCCGCCTTCCGGGCCCGCTCCAGCTGCCAGGCGTGATCCGGGGCGGCGGCGTCGAGCAGGACGCCGAGCACGGTGCCGCTGTGGGCGGCGACCACCCCCAGCCCCTGCACGTCGCGGCAGACCGCGATCATGTCGTCCAGCAGCCGCTTGGGGCACAGCCGCTGGTTCATCCGGGCACTGTGGGTGGCGACCTGGCCGACGGTGGCGGCGTCGCCCTCCCGGATCGCCGTGCCGAGCACGTCGAGCAAGTGCTCGTACACGTGCTTGTCGTGGTCCGAGAAGTCCTTGGGCCGGCGGTTGAAGCCCACGGTCTCGATCTCGCCGCCCTCGTCGACGCCGACCACGGTCATCGGCGGCAGGTGCCCGAGCCGGGCCCGCAGCCGAACCTGCCGGTGGTGGAAGGCGACCGAGCCGGGGTACATCACCCCGTCGGACGGCTCGATCGGGCGGATCAGGGCCTCGATGGTCGCCGGGTCGGCGGCCACCCCGACCGCCCGGGCCACCGCGCGGGCGGTGGCCACCAGGTCGGCCGAGGAACTGGCCAGCCCTTTGCCCACCGGCAGGTCGCTGTGCAGGTGCAGCAGGCCGCCGCCGGGAAGGCCGTGCCCGGCCAGCAGCGCCTCGGCCAGCAGCTTGGACTTGACGCGCGAGGCCGGCCGGACCCGGACGTCGGGGGCGTGCGGGTCGTAGCGGAACCGGGCGGTGCTCCAGCGCGCGATCGGCATCGTGACCAGGAAGTCGGTGCCGTCCGAGAGCGCGCCCTGCAGCAGTTCGCCGAAGGTGCCGAACGCCGTCGCCGCCTCGTAGGCCGCGTCGGGCCGTGTGTTCCCCATCGCTGACTCTGACTCCCTCGTTCGGCACGGCTAGGAGATGTAGACGAAGTAGGACTTGAGCGCGGGCATCAGGACCCGCAACGGCACCCGGCCCCAGACGCCGAGGGCCAGCAGCGCGTTGTAGCGCAGGTTCTTGGCCGGCATGCCGTCGCGGACCGCGGCCAGGCCCTTCAGGGCGCTGCGGTGGTCGTGCCAGTCGATGTTGAAGGACACCGACGCGGTCTGCGACGTGACCTTGTGCAGCGTCCCGGGCGGCATGTAGAACAGGTCGCCGCCCTCGACGATCGCCTCGGTCAGCGGCACTCCGGCGAACTGCGGGAAGCGCTTCAGATCCGGCGCGTCCGGGTCGATGGCCGACCAGCGCCAGTTGTAGGTGCCGCAGCGCTTGCGGTCGGCGTCGGAGACCATCAGGAACCGCTTGCGGCCGTGGAACTGGAAGAACAGGTTGTGCGTCAGCAGCGTGTCGAAGTGCAGCGGCGTCTCGGCGCGCGAGGGGCCGACGAAGAACTGCGGGAACACCCACCACTGCTCGCGGAAGAACCGGGGCAGCAGCGCGCCGGTGAAGCCGTCGAGGTCGCGGCGCAGCTCCGGCATCAGGCTCAGCAGCGGCACGTCGTGCAGGTAGGCCGGCGGCTGCCCGGGATCGTCCTGGACGGCGGCGCGCTCCTCCCACTCGGCGACGGTCTTGCAGTAGTCGGCCATGCTGACGGTCTCGGTCCGGCCCTCGGCCACCCGGCCGGTCTTCAGGCGCACCGGCAGGTCGGCGGCGACCGAGGCGAAGTAGTCCAGCGACCACTTCTCGGCCGCGGGCAGGTGGGCCAGGGCCCCCTTCATCAGGACCGGCTTGCGATTGACGTACTCGCGGTAGAACTCGCGCCGGGTCAGACCGGTGCGCACGTCAACGGGCGAGGGCGGATTCTTGGAAGTCACGGTGGTCATGGCTCTCCCGGGCCGGGGGGCTTGCAGGGGTGGCGCCGCGCAGGACCGAGGCGATCACCGCGAGGACGTGGTCGATGTCGGCGTCGTCGATCCCGTAGTGGGTGACGGCGCGGATCTGGTCGTGGGCGAGCTCGGCCAAGCCGACCCCGCCGGCGGCGCAGGCCGCGAGGAACGCGCGGTTGTCCCAGCCGGGGGCGACGACGCGGAAGAAGACCATGTTGGTCGACACGTCGTCGGTGTCGACGACGACGCCCTCGATCCGGCGCAGCCCGGCGGCCAGGCGGCGCGCGGTGGCGTGGTCCTCGGCCAAACGAGCGCGGTTCTCCAGCGCGACGATGGCCGCCGCGGCCAGCACCCCGGACTGCCGCATGCCGCCGCCGAGCATCTTGCGCAGCCGCCGCACCCGGGCGACGAACGCGGCCTCGCCGACCGCCATCGAGCCGACCGGCGCGCCCAGGCCCTTGGACAGGCAGAACTGGAGCGAGTCGGCGTGCGCGGCGATCTCGGCCGGGTCGACGTCCAGCGCCAGCGCGGCGTTGAACAGCCGGGCGCCGTCCATGTGCAGGGCGATCCCGCGCTCGGCGGCCAGCGCCTTGGCGTCGGCGAGATAGGACATCGGCAGCACCTTGGCGCCGGCCTGGTTCTGCGGGTTCTCCAGGCACAGCAGCGCCGGCAGGGCGAACTGCGGGTCGCCGGGGTCGGCCGGGAACGCCGCGGCGATGTCGGCCAGCGCCAGCGAGCCGTCGGCCTGGATCGGCAGCGGGTGGTAGGTGACGCCGCCGCAGACCGCGGCGCCGCCGGCCTCGTAGACGTAGATGTCGGACTCCTCGCCGACGATGACCTTCGAGCCGCGCGGGCAGTGCGCCATGATGCTGGCCAGGTTCGCCATCGTGCCGCTGGGCAGGAAGCACGCGGCCGGCTTGCCCAGGGTCCGGGCGGCCAGCGCCTCCAGCTCGTTGACCGTGGGGTCCTCGCCGTAGACGTCGTCACCGAGCTCGGCGGAGGCCATCGCGCGGAGCATGGCGGCCGAGGGCAGGGTGAAGGTGTCGCTGCGGAGTTCGACGCGGGATGGCACGAACACCTCCTCGTGAGTGCTGTCCGTTCGTGGTGCGACCACCGTCCGGCGCGCGCCCATCGGCCGGCCATCGGCCGCCTATCGCAGCCCCGCCCAGCGATGGAGTTTTCTCCACCGATGTGTGATTATCGCTCTATGGGCGAGGACACAGCGATCGACACGATGCCCGTGGCCGCGAGAAAATCCCAGGTCAAAGGGCCAATCCCGGCGGTCGCTCGGACCGCGTCGGCAGCCCCATCGACCTCGGTCACCCCTGAAAACTCCATCGATGCGATAGATTCCATCGATCCGGGGTTCTCCACCACCCGCCTGGGCGCAAATTTCCGGCGTCTGTGGACCTCGGCGGCGGCGTCGAACCTGGCCGACGGCATCCTGAAGGTGGCCCTGCCGCTGGTGGCGATCCAGTACACCCGTTCCCCGGCGCTGATCGCCGGGCTGACCTTCGCGTTCACGCTGCCGTGGCTGCTGCTGGCCCTGACCGCCGGCGCGGTCGCGGACCGCGTGGACCGGCGGGTGCTGATGCTGGGAGCGAACGCGGTCCGCGCGGGCCTGGTGGCGGTGCTGCTCGTCGCGCTGCTGGCCGGCGGCGGCTCGATCTGGCTGCTCTACGCGGCGGCGCTGCTGGCCGGGACCGCCGAGACCTTCTACGACACCGCGTCGCAGGCGATCCTGCCGCAGATCGTGCGGCGCGATCAGCTGGAGCGGGCCAACAGCCTGCTGTACGCGGCGGAGATGACGGCGTTCGAGTTCATCGGGCCGCCGCTGGCGGGGTTCCTGGTGGCGGCCGGGGTGGGGATCGCCATCGGGGCGCCGGTCGGGCTGTGGGCCGGGGCGCTCGCGCTGTTGCTGCTGGTGCGCGGGACGTTCAAGACCCGGGCCGCGACGACGCGCACCACGTTGCGCGGAGACGTCGCCGAGGGGCTGCGCTACCTCGCCCGCAACCGCCCCCTGCGCACGATCACGGTGATGACCGGCGTGTTCAACCTGGCCAGCAGCGCGGCGCAGGCGGTGCTGGTGCTCTACGCGGTGGGTCAGGCCTCCGCGATGCGGCTGACGCAGCAGCAGTACGGCTGGATGCTGTCGGCGGTGGCCGCCGGGTGCCTGGCGGGCTCGTTCGTGGCCGAGCGGGCCGAGAAGGCGCTGGGCCGGGCACGGGCGATCGCGCTGGGCTACCTGTTCGGCGGACTGTCGGTCGGCGCGCCGGCGGTCACGACGAACGCCTATCTGATCGGTGCGGCGTACTTCGTCGGCGGCGTGGCGCTGGTGATCGGCAACGTGACGACCCTGTCGCTGCGCCAGCGGATCACCCCGGGCCGGCTGCTCGGGCGCATCAACAGCTGCCACCGGCTGGTGGCGTACGGCACCAAGCCGCTCGGCGCGCTGCTCGGCGGCCTGCTCGCGCAGACACTGGGGCTGCGGGCGGTGTTCGCGGTCATGGGGCCGCTGGCGGTGCTGACGCTGCTCGGGATGCGGCAGCTGACGGACAAGGCGATGGACGCCGCCGTGGCGGAGACAGGGCATCAGGACTCTCAGTAGCATGCGCGCCGGTTGCGTCGGACGGGGCAGTGAGTAGGTTCCGCAGCGGAGGCCCACTCCCTACCCCGGAGGCGCATCGTGACAGAGCACGGATCCAACGGCTCGGGCCCGACCAGGCGGCAGGCCCTCACCGGCGCGGCGGTCCTCGGCACCGCCGCCACACTCGCCGGCCCGGCGACCGCGAGCGCGGACGACTCCGGCGGGGCGCCGAGAATCGGCCAGAGCCCCATCGGGGTCGGCCGGCAGAAGCCGAGCAAGGCGCTGCGGGAGCTGCTGGCCCAGGTCGACCCGGCGCGGCTGGAGGCGACGATCATGAAGCTCGTCTCCTTCGGCACCCGGCACACGCTGTCCAGCCAGACCGATCCGGCGCGCGGCATCGGCGCGGCCACGAACTGGGTGTTCGCGCAGCTGCAGGCGATCGCGGCCACCTCCGGCGGGCGGATGACCGTGGAGCGGCAGAGCTTCGTGCAGCCCGCGGGCTCGCGGATCCCGGTGCCGACGACCATCACCAACGTGCTGGCCACGCTCAAGGGCACCGCGCCGACCGAGCGGGTCTACGTCGTCACCGGGCACCTGGACTCGCGGATCACCGACGTCATGAACTTCACCGACGACGCCCCCGGCGCCGACGACGACGGCTCGGGCGTGGCCGCGGTACTGGAGACGGCACGGCTGTTCGCGACCCGCAGCTTCCCCGGCACCCTCGTGTTCGGCATCGTCGCGGGCGAGGAACAGGGCCTGTACGGCTCGGCGTTCATGGCCCGGCAGATGAAGGCGGCCGGCATGGACGTGCAGGGCATGTTCAGCAACGACATCATCGGCGCCAGCAGCGCCTGGGACGGCACACCCCCGGACCCGCACACGGTGCGCTTGTTCGTCGAGGGCGTCCCCACCGCCGAGACCCCGGCGCAGACCGCGATCCGCCAGTCGGTCGGCGGCGAGAACGACGGCCCGTCCCGCCAACTGGCCCGCTTCGCCCAGGACGTGGCGGTCAACGACGCCACCGACATGACCATCCGCGTGGTCTGGCGCCGCGACCGCTACCTGCGAGGCAGCGACCACCTGTCCTACCTCCAGCTGGCCTACCCGGCGGGCCGCTTCACCGAGCCCCGCGAGAACTTCGACCACGAACACCAGGACGTCCGCGTCGAGAACGGCGTCCAGTTCGGCGACCTGCCGCGGTTCTGCGATTTCCAGTACATGGCCCGCGTCACCCGCGTCAACGCCGCGACCCTGTGGTCCCTGGCCTCCGGCCCCGGCACCCCGAAGGACGTCGTCATCCTCACCACCCCGCCGGCCGGCTTCTCCGGCGTCAACACCACGACCCTGACCTGGACCCGCGGCGACGACGCCGGCCTCACCGGCTACGAGGTGGTGCTGCGCGAGACCACGTCGCCGGTGTGGACCGAGGCGCTGCCGGTCGGCGACGTGACCACGGTGACGCTGCCGATCGCGAAGGACAACGTCCAGTTCGGGCTGCGGGCGGTGGGCGCCGGCGGGCTGCGGAGCCCGGTGGCGTTCCCGACGGTGGGCTGATACGTTCTTCGGCCATTGATGGTGTGTGAGGGCTCGCAGTTCGGCGGGCGCCTGGCTGTCGGCCGACGGTCCAGGCGCCACCTCGGACCCCGGAGAAGAACACTCCTCGAGGCGGGTTTTGGTTCGTTCCCCTCGGTCACG
>NZ_BAAAQM010000076.1:0-46906 GCF_039531675.1 Catenulispora subtropica | reverse complement strand
ACTTCACCTCGGTGTTCTCCGGGACGTCGAGCTTCGGCACCAACATGCGGATCACTCTGGAGGTGGCGTTCGGCGCCACGTTCCTGGTGCTGCTGGTGGCGCTGCCGGCCGCGTACTACACCGCGCGCAAGCGGTTCCGGGGCCGCAAGGCGTTCCTGGTGCTGGTGCTGATCACGCAGATGTTCCAGCCGACGGCGATGGTCGTCGGCATCTACGGCGAGATGCGCGACCTGGGCCTGATCGACTCGGTCTGGGCGCTGATCATGGTGGACGCGGGCTTCAACCTGGCGTTCGCGGTGTGGATCCTGTCGGCGTACTTCGCGGCCATCCCGGCGGAGCTGGAGCAGGCGGCGATGATCGACGGGGCGACGCGGTTCGGCGCGTTCCGGCGGGTGACCATCCCGCTGGCGATGCCGGGCATCGTGACCGCGCTGATCTTCACGTTCATCGCGGCGTGGAACGAGTTCATCGTGGCGCTGACCCTGACGACGAGCCCCGACAAGGCGCCGTTGTCGGTGGCGGTGGACAACTACATCGGGCAGTACACGGTGGACTACGGGCACCTGTTCGCCAGTACGGTCATCGCGACCATCCCGGTGATCGTGCTCTTCGGACTGATCGAGCGCAAGGTCGTCGACGGCCTGACGGCCGGGTCGATCAAGTAGGTCCGAATAAGCCGATTGCCCGCTGACGTGTCCTGAGCCATGTCGGCGGGCATTCCGGCTTTCCGGGAACGGGAATCGTCGCGGGGCGGCGCGGCTTGTTCCTCTCGTGGATCCCTATGAGCGGTTCGCGGCGTTCACCCGGCGGTGGGTGCCGGGGATGCCGGACGAGGAGTTGGAACCGGCCCGCCGGTTCCGGGTGGCGAAGGTGGAGAAGGGGGAGTACCTGGCGCGGGCCGGGGACGCGGATGCGGCGTCCAGCTTCATCCTCGACGGATTGGTGCGGCAGGTCTTCTCCGGACGCGACGGTCGCGAGCGGGTCAACTCGTTCGGGACGGCGGACACCCTGGTGTGTCCGTACCGGGCGGCCCTGACGACGTCGATCTCCGACCTGGCGATCCAGGCGTTGGAGCGGACGTGGTACCTGGCGATCCCGCCCGGCGTGGTGGCCGAGCTCGGCGAGCGCCACGCGGGATGGCGGGACCTCCTGGCGCGGCTGACGGAGATGAAGTTCGTCACCGCCGAGCTCCGTAATCGGACGCTCCTGCTGGACGACGCGACCGAGCGGTACCGGTCGTTTCTGGAACAGTACGCCGCGATCGCCCCACGGATACCGCTCTCACAGGTCGCCGCCTATATAGGCGTGACGCCGGAGGCACTGAGCCGGATCCGGCGGAGGACTTTCGTCACCGCTTGATCCGGGTCAAGGACCCGCGGCCCCGGCGCTCGTAGCTTCGGGGCATGACGATGATGAACGCGATGGCGGTGCACGAGTTCGGCGGCTTCGAGAACCTGGTTCCGGCACGCATCGAGATCCGCGAGCCCGGAGAAGGCGACGTCCTGATACGCGTCAAGGCCGCGGCGGTGAACCCGGCCGACCTGGGGATGCGCGATGGACGCTACGTGTGGCCGGATCCGGTGCGGATGCCGGTCGTGCCCGGCTACGACGTGGCCGGTGTGGTGGAGCACGGGACGGCGCGATTCCCCGCGGGGACGGCGGTGATCGCGTACACGGCGCACACCAAGACCCAGGTCGGGGCGTACGCGGAGTTCGTGACGCTGCCGGAGAGTCTGGTCGCCGAGGCGCCCGGCTCGGTGGACTGGGCGACCGCGGGCGATGAGGACTGGGGCCGGGCGGCGGCGCTTCCGCTCGCGGGGCTGACAGCCCAAAGTGCTTTGGCGCGGTTGGCGATGGTGGCAGGGGAGAGGCTGCTGGTCAATCGGGTGAGCAGCGCGGTGGGGCGCTTCGTGGAGCAGTTGGCCAAGGCGCGGGGAGTGGAAGTCGTTTCCCTGGAAGGGGAAGGGGCGGACGCCGGGCTCGTGGACACCCGGCTCGTAGACACCGGGTTCGTGGACGCCGCCCTCGACGTGGCCGGTGCCGAGGCCGCGCTGGCCGCGTTCGCGCGGGTGAAGGACGGCGGCCGCTACGCGACGATCGTGCCGGAGTTCTGGATCCCGGGCGGCCAGTTCACGGCGGCGCGCGGGATCGAACCGGTCACGGTGTTCGTGGACGAGACCGTCGGGAGCCTCGCGGAGCTGTCGCGGTCGGCGGCGCAAGGGATTCTGCGGCCGCGGATCGCGGCGCTTCTTCCCCTGACGGACGCCGCCGAGGCGCACCGGCGGATGGCGGCCGGCGGCGCGCGCGGGAAGCTGATCCTCGTGCCCTGATAAGGACCGCGCTCGCGAACCGGTCCCCGACAGGCCGGGGGGCAACCTGTCGGGGACCTGCTACCAGGAGGCAGGTCCGGCGGCGGCGAGCTCACGGAGGGCAGGTACGTGGGCGTCGCCGGGGCCGAACCGCTTACTAGAGGTATCGGCACCTTCGGCGGATGACTTTAGGGTTCTGCTTTAGATTTTTTCGCGGCGGGCCGTCGTCGGTCGGAGCCCGGGCTCAGCCCCGCCGGGCGGCCTGCTTCGCCAGCAGCGCCTCGCGCTTCTCGCAGAACCGGGTCGCGGCGCAGTCGAGTCCGTTCAGGAACTCCACCAGTTCGGCGCGCGCGATCTCACCGTCCGGGCCCAGATCGGACCGCTCCAGCGCGCGCGTCTGGCGCAGCACCGGCATGAGCACCTCGTCGTGGTGGATGCGCAGGTCGTAGATCCCGGCCTTGGCGATCATCACCGACTTGCGGCCGAAGTCCTGCAGGCCCGAGCCCGGCATCTGGAACTCGCGCACCACGTTCGCCACCGCGCGCATGGCCTGGTCCGGGTCGAGCTCGAAGGCGGCGCCCAGCAGGTTGCGGTAGAAGAGCATGTGCAGGTTCTCGTCCTGCGCGATGCGGGCCAGCATGCGCTCGCAGTCCGGGTCGCCGCTCATCTTGCCGGTGTTGCGGTGCGCGATGCGGGTGGCCAGTTCCTGGAAGCTCACGTAGGCGATCGAGTGCAGCGCGTCGTAGCTGTCGGGCTGGCTGTAGCCGTTCGACATGTGCGTCATGCGCTCGCGCTCCAGCGCCACCGGGTCCACGGCGCGGGTGGTCAGCAGGTAGTCGCGGATCGCGATGCCGTGCCGGCCCTCCTCGGCGGTCCAGCGGTGCACCCAGGTGCCCCAGGCGCCGTCCTGGCCGAACTGGACGGCGATGGCGCGGTGGTAGCTGGGCAGGTTGTCCTCGGTCATGAGGTTGAGGACCAGGCTGATCCGCGCGATCTCGGGCATGCGGCTCTGGTCCGGGGACCACGGCGTGCCGTTGAGCGGGCCGTCGAAGGTCTCGCCCGCGCTCCACGGGACGTACTCGTGGGGGAACCACTCCTTCGCCGTGGCGAAGTGGCGGTCGAGGTTGGCGGCCACGACCTGCTCCAGCTCGGTGAGCAGGGCGGTCTCGGTCAGCCGGGGCGTGCCGGGGCGGCCCTGCCGGGGCAGGTCGGTGACGGTCATCGGGGCTGCTCCTACACGTTCAGGCCTGGCGGACGGGCCTTAGGGGGACGGTCCTACGGGCCCGAAACTTACGGGTACGTAGGTTACGTTAGCGTAAGTCACCTCGTCGGCATAGGTCCAGTGGCGGGATGTGCGGAGCTGTCAACTGGAATTCGAGGCGGTGTGAGCCGTCTCTCATCATGCGGTGCGCGCGGCCTGTGTGACCAGGTCCTTGGCCCAGGGATAGTCCGGCTTGCCGCTCGGCGAGCGTCGTATATCCGCCACCCGGACCAGGAGCCGGGGGACCTTGTAACCGGACAATCTGGACTTGCAGAACTCCTCCAGCTCGGCGTCGGAGGGGGCCTCGGCGCCGTCGGCGCGCAGCTGGACGACCGCGGCCACGCGGTTGCCGAAACGCTCGTCCGGGGCGCCGGCGACGATCGCGTCGAAGACCCCGGGATGGGACTTCAGGACTGCCTCCACCTCCTCCGGGAAGACCTTCTCGCCGCCGGTGTTGATGCACTGCGAGCCGCGGCCGAGCACCGAGACGGAGCCGTCCGCCTCCAGCGTGCCCAGGTCGCCGAGCAGCACCCAGCGGCGCCCGTCGTGCTCGAAGAACGTCTCGGCCGTCTTCACCGGGTCGTTGTAGTAGCCCAGGGGCACGTTGCCGTGCTGCGCCACGCGGCCCACCTTCCCGTCGCCGGGGGTGGCCGGGCGCTTCTCCTCGTCGAGGTAGACCGTGGTGCGCTCGTTGACCGTGAAGCGCATGCCGCCGGCCGGGCCGCTGCCCGGGGCCGCGTCGCCGTTGAAGCCGCTCTCGGTGGAACCGAAGTTGTCCCGGATGAGGACGTCGGGGAGTTGCGACTGGAGTTGCTCGCGGACCGCCTCGGACAGGATGGCCCCGGCGGAGCTGACCACGATCAGGCTGCTCATGTCGGTCCCGGCCAGCGGGCCGGCCAGCGCCTCGGCCAGCGGACGGCCCATGGCGTCGCCGACCATGGAGATGACGTTCGCCTTCTCCTCGGCGACGGTCAGGAGCACTTCGTGGGCGTCGAACTTCCGGTTCAGGACCACCTTCTGCCCCATGTTGAAGCTGATGAACGTGGCCAGCTGCGCGGCGCCGTGCATGAGGGGCGCCACCGGGAACGTCGAGAGCTGGCCCGCCGCGGGGTCGATGCTGCCGGCTACCTCGGAGGGGGCCTTCATCGGCTCGCCGTAAGGACGCCCGCCGGCCATGCCCGCGTAGAAGATGTCCTCGTGCCGCCACATCACACCCTTCGGCATCCCCGTGGTGCCGCCGGTGTAGATGATGTAGAGGTCGTCGGCGGAGCGGGGTCCGGACGGGAGCAGGCCCTCGCGGTCGTCCGGCTGCCCGTCGACCGCGTCCTCGTAGGTGACGGCCTCGGGCAGCGTGCCGCCGACCGAGACGACCGTCTTCAGTTTCGGCGTCTCGGCCCTGACGGCCTCGAGCCGGTCCCCGAACTCGACGTCGACCACCGCCGCGACGAGATCGGCGTCGTTGTAGAGGTACCGCAGCTCGTCGGCGAGGTAGCGGTAGTTGATGTTGATCGGCACGGCGCGGATCTTCAGGCACGCCAGCACCGCGACCACGTACTCTGACCCGTTGTACATGTGCATGCCGACGTGGTCGCCAACGCCGACCCCGCGGGCCAACAGGAAATGGGCCAGGCGGTTGGCCTCGCGGTCCAGTTCCCGGTATGTCCAGCGCTTCACGCCCCGGACGACCAGCGCCTCCTTCTCGGGGATCTTGTCGACGACGCTCTCGAACAGGTCCGCGAGGTTGAACTGCATGGGGAGTCCTTACTCTGCGAGGTGTGCGCCGATGCGGAGGAGTTGGCGGGTCGCGGTACCGAGGGTCTGCTCGATCTGCTGGCCGCGCACGAAGTAGCGGTGCAGCGGGTAATCGGTGTCGACGCCGATCCCGCCGTGCAGGTGCTGCGCGGCGTGCAGGACGCGGGAGCCGGCGTCGCCGGCGTGGAACTTGGCGACGGCGACCTCGGCGGAGATCTCCTCGCGCGGCTCCGGGTCCCCGCCCCGTGCCTCGTCGTCCAGCAGCCACGCCGCACGCAGCATCGTCAGCCGCAGCACCTGGGCGTTGATGTGGGCGTCGGCCGCCCGCTGGGCCACCGCCTGGAACGAGGCGATCGGCTCGCCGAACTGTTTGCGGCCGCTGGTGTAGCGGGCCGTCATCGCGACCGCCTCCGCGCAGACGCCGGCGGCCTCGGCGGCCAGCGCCAGGTCGCCCAGGTCGCGGAGCCGGTCGACGGCGTCGGCGCCGCGGGCGACCAGCGCCGCCTCGGGGACCGCCGCGGCTTCGAGCTCGAGGTCGGCGTACGGCTGCAGGCCGGTGGCCAGCAGCGGCGTCACCGTCAGCGCCGAGCGCGGGACGAGGAACAGGGCGGGCTCGCCGTCCAGGGCCGCCGGGATCAGGACGCTGTCGGCCAGGTCGCCGTACGGGACCATGGTCTTGGCGCCGTCGAGGACGAAGCGGTCGCCGTCGCGGCGCGCCGTGGTCGTGAGCGAGGCCGGCTCGCCGGGCTCCTCCAGCGCCGCCGTCACCAGCTTGGTGCCGTCGGCCACCTCGGCGAGCAGCTCGTCGTGGCCGCCGAACCGGGCCAGGGGCAGCGCGCCGAGCGCGATCGCCGCCACCACCGGGACGTAGGCGGTGTACCGGCCGGCCTGTTCGGCCAGCAGCGCCAGGCCCAGCACGCCGAGGCCGCCGCCGTCGGGCTCGGGCAGGAGCGCGCCGACCGCGCCGGCCGCGGTGAGCGCCCGCCAGGCCTGCGCGTCGTGCACCGAGCCCACGCCGCCGCCCCGCGCCTCCTTCTCCAGCTCGGCCAGGCGCTCGTTGCCGCAGTGGTCGGCGAGGATCCGGTCGACCAGCTCGACCAGCGCCTGCTGCTCCTCGGTCAGCTCGAAGTCCATGGCGTGCTCCTAGCTCCTCGGTCAAGCCCTAGTGGCGGGGGATGCGGGGCATGTTCAGCCCGAACAAGGCGATGAGGTCCCGCTGGATCTCGTTCGTGCCGCCGCCGAAGGTGAGGATCAGGACCCCGCGGTAGGCGCGCTCGACCCGGCCGGCCAGCAGCGCGCCGGGGGAGCTCTTCTTCAGCGCGCCGGCCGCGCCGAGCACCTCCAGCATCAGGCCGTAGGCCTCGCAGTAGAGCTCGGTGCCCCACACCTTGGTCGCCGAGGCGTCGGCGACGTCGAGCTCCGCGGCCGCCGCGACCTTCCAGTTGAACAGGCGCAGCGCGGACAGCTTGGCCTGGATCCGGGCCAGATGGACCCGCACCCACTCCCGGTCGATGACCCGCGAGCCGTCGGCCAGCTTGGTCTGCCGGGCCCACTCCACGATCTCGATGAACGGCCGCTCCAGCGAGCCCGAGGAGCACAGGGCGACCCGCTCGTGGTTCAGCTGCGTGGTGATCACGCGGAAGCCCTCGCCGGGCTCGCCGACGATGTTCTCGGCCGGGACGCGGATGTCGGTGTAGTACGTGGCGTAGGTGGAGGCCTCGCCGATGGTGTGGATCGGCGTGTAGCTGAACCCCGGATCCGAGGTCGGCACCATCAGGATCGAGATGCCCTTGTGCTTCTTGCCGGTGCGCGCCGGGGCCTCGGGATCGGTGCGGCAGGCCAGCCACACGTAGTCGGCGTGGTCGGACAGCGATGTGAAGATCTTCTGGCCGTTGACGACGTAGTGCTCGCCGTCCGGCTCCAGCACCGCGCGGGTCTTCAGGCTGGCCAGATCGGTCCCGGAGTCCGGCTCGGAGTAACCGATGGCGAACATGCACTCGCCGGCCAGGATCCGGGGCAGGATCTCCGCCTTCTGCTTCTCCGTGCCGAAGCGCTGGATCGCCGGTCCGACGGCGTTGACCGTGAGGAACGGCACCGGGGCACCGGCCCGCTGGGCCTCGTCGAAGAACACGAACTGCTCCACCGGGGTGAAACCCTGGCCGCCGTACTCCCGGGGCCAGCCCACGCCCAGCCAGCCGTCGCGGCCCATCTGCCGCACCGCCTCCCGGCAGCGCGGTCCGCCGAACTCGCCGGTGGACATCTCCTCGGCGACCTCGGGGGTCACGAGCTCGGTGAAGTAGGCGCGGAGAGTGTCGCGCAGCTGCGCCTGCGCCTCGGTGTACGCGATCCGCATGAGAGGAATTAGAACGTGTTACAGCTGCGATGGCAAGAGTTTCTGATGGATCATCAGATCCCTTCCCGCATCGCCCGAACGGCGTGGGGGACGGGCGGCGCGGGGGACCGGCTGGTCGGCTAAGAGGACGCGGCGACCCGCTACCGTCCGGCCGAACGGAGGACCGATGAGCACGCCGAACATGCCGACCGCCTCGGGGGAACCGGACAAACCGACTCCGACTCCGACTCCGACGCCGACTCCGACGCCGACGCCGGTGCCGGCGCCCGAGCCGGTGCCGCCTCCCGAGCCGTCGCCGATCCCTGAGCCGGTGCCCGCGCCGCCCGAGCCGACACCTCCCGAGCCGATACCTCCCGAGCCGACACCGACTCCGGTGCCGCCGCCGAACCCGACGCCGGTTCCGCCCGTCCCGCCGCCGAACCCGACGCCCACTCCGGTTCCGCCGGTGCCGCAGGTTCCGCCGTCCGGCTCGCCGCCTCCGCCCGCGCAGGTTCCGCCGGGGGCGCCCGGTCATCCCGGCGATCCGGTTCCCGCCGGCCGTCCCGGGCACCCCGGCCATCCGGTTCCCGCCGCTCAGCCCGGCCCGCCCGGTTATGACGGTCAGCCCGGTCAGCCCGGTTCCGGGGTCCACCACGGGCAGGCGGTCCGGCCGGGCGCCGTCACCGTCCCGCTCGGCAAGATGCTCTACCTGTGCGTCGCGGCGCTCGGCGTCATCAACCTGTTCCTCGGCTTCGTCTCCAACGACGACCTGATCACCGTGAACCTCTACAAGGCCGGCGTCGCCGTCTTCGCCCTCGCGCCGACCATGCTGTTCCTCGGCGGGCTGGTCGCGGTGCGGGGCTGGCTGCCCGGCGAGCGCTCGCCGGGCGCGCTGCCGGCGCTGATCACCAGCGCGATCTTCGTGACCCTCGTGCTGTCCGCGTTCGGCTCGACCGGCGGCGGCGACCTGCAGACCCTGTTCGTGGTGTTCGGCGGCCTGCAGTTCGTGATCGCGTGGCTGGCCTATCTGTTCGACACCGGTGTGATCGCCGGGCGCTAGCTCACATCTTCGAGTGGTCCCAGGACGCGGTGCGCTTCGGGTGGACCCGCACCACGGTGCGCTTGGGCGCCTGCTGTTCGACGAACGGCCGCATGGCCTCGGCGTCGGCGCCGAACACCTCGGGGTACCGCGCGGTCAGCGCCATGCCGAAGGCCACGACGTCGTCGTGGTCCTCGATCAGCTCGGCCTCGCCGTAAACCGTGACGCCCCGCAGCTCGTTGTACGCCACCCCGTCCTCGACCAGGCACGTGATCCGCGGGTCGCGCCGCAGGTTCACCGTCTTCTGCGCCTTGCCGTAGGTCCAGAACGCCAGGTCCCCGTCCATGACCGCGTAGTACATGGTCACCAGGTGGGGCGTGCCGTCGGGGTTGATCGAGGCGACCTGGAGCTTGCGCGCCGAGGCCAGAAACGATTCGATCTCATCATCGGACATCCGGATGCGGTCCCGCTGACTCATGCCGGAAAGTAGAACAGGTTTCGGTTGATGACGGCAAGGCTCCGGAAGGTGTCGGACACCGGTCCGGCGCGCGCTGTGCGGCACTACGTCCGGCGCGAGGTCTCCCTGACGGTGCACGGCGACCAGGGCCTGCACCTGGAGCGCTACTCCGGCCCGCCCGGCGACCCGGGCCTGTTCGGGCCGGACAGCGTCACCTGGCGCGTGCACGCCGACGCCCCGGGCATGCTGATGGGAGGCTTCGCCTCGCTGATGCTGCAGTCGCTGCACCCGCTGGCGATGGCCGGCGTCGACCAGCACTCCGACTTCCGGCGCGACCCGATCCGCCGGCTGAACCGGACGGTCGCCTACGTCGTCTCGACGACCTTCGGCTCCACGGAGGTGGCCGAGGCCGCCATCGCGCACGTGCGCGACCGCGTGCACCCGCACATCCACGGCACGGCGCCGGACGGCCGCCCCTACAGCGCCTCGGATCCGCACCTGCTGACCTGGGTCCACATCGCCGAGGTGCGCTGCTTCCTGGCCGGCTACGAGCGCTTCGGCGCGCCGACGCTCACCCCCGCCGAGCGTGACCGCTACTACCGCGAGACCGCCGAGCCGGCGCGGCGGCTGGGGGCGCGCGACGTCCCGGAGTCCGCGGCGGAGGTCGCGCGGTACCTGCGGGACATCCGCCCCGAGTTGCAGATCACCGAGGCCGCGATCGAGGGCATCCACTTCATCCGCACCTTCGGAGCCACCCCGCTGGAGCGCGCCGCGTCGCGGATCCTGATGAACGGCGCTGCGGCGCTGCTGCCGGACTGGGCCCGCGATCCGCTGCGCCTGGGCCGTTCGGACTTGGCGCGCCTGCTCGTCGACCGGCCGCTGGCCCAGGCCGCGGGCCGGGCGCTGCGGTGGGCGATGGAGCCCTCGGACATCGTCGGCGCCGCTTACGAGCGCATGGGGCGGACGCCTCCCGGCCGGCGCGAGCGCTGATCGTCACCGGGGCGTCTACGGTGGGGATCATGGCGAACGACGACTATCCGTGGGAACCGCCGCTGGCCGGCACCGAGACCGAAGCCCTGCTCGGCGCCTTGGACCGACTGCGCTGGACCTTCCGCTACAAAGCCGACGACCTGGACGAGGCCGGCCTGGGCACCCGCGTCGGCGCCTCGACGCTGACGCTCGGCAGCCTGCTGAAGCACCTGGCCTGCTGCGAGGACTACATGTTCACGGCCAAGATGACCGGCGAACCGATCGGTGCGCCGTGGGACCTCCTGGGCTGGGACGGCTCCGAGAGCTGGGCGTTCACCTTCGCGGCCGACGGCCACACCCCGGAGGAGCTGTACGCGTTCTGGGACGGCGCGGTCGAACGCTCCCGGGTCCGCGTGGCCGCCGCGCTGGCGAAGGGCGGCCTCGACCAGCCGGTGCACGCCGGCCGGGGCGCGGCCAACCTCCGCCGCCTGGTCTGCGACATGATCGAGGAGTACGGCCGCCACACCGGCCACGCCGACCTGCTGCGCGAAGCCGTGGACGGCCGGGTCGGCGAGGACCCGCCGGCCGGGTGGCGCCCGAAGAGCGGAGCCGGCGGGACGCCGGTCTGACCGTCATTCCCCGCCGGGAATCGCCACGCCGCAGCCGCTGTCCCAGAATCGCGGACATGAGCTACGAACCCACCGCCACCGAACTCAAGCAGCTGATCGACGACTACATCGACCAGTGGAACGAGCCTGACACCGCCAGGCGCCACGCTCTGATCCGCCGGGTCTGGGCGGTCGACGGCGTCCAGGTTCTGGTCAACCCGCCGCGGGAGATCCGGGACGGCGCCGCGATGTACGGCATCGCCCACCCGCCCCTGGTGGTCCAGGGCCACGACGCCTTCGACGCCCGGGTCGACCGCGCGTACGAGATGTTCGTCGAGCCCGGCTACGTGTTCGAGCGCTCCAGCGAACCGGTCCGCCAGCCGGGCGCGGCCGTGACGTTCAGCTGGGTGATGCGGAACCGCGCCGACGGCACGGTGGCCGGTGCGGGCCTGGAAGTCCTCACGTTCGCGGAGGACGGCCGGATCCGCACCGACCACCAGTACGTCGGCTAGTGGCGGCCATCGCGGCCGTGCGCGTCGAGGGCCCCGACGCGCCTGCGGCCACTCCGCTCCGGTTCAGCCGGCGCGCGAGGCACTCAGCCGGCCCGCCCGAGGCGCTCAGCCGGCCCGCGCCGCCCAAGCCTCCACCACGACGGAGAGCTCCCGCCAAGCGACCTCCGGCCGCTCCAACTCCGCGGGATCACCGTGGTACGGGTCGAGCACCACCGTCTCCGACCCCAGCGCCTCCAGGCGCACCAAGTCCTCCAGCACCTGCTCCAGCGTCCCGATCCCGGCCTCGCGCTCCGGGTCGGTGACCGGCTTCTCGCTCAGCCGCAGCTTGATGCGGGGCGCGATGGTCGGCAGCGCGCGGCCGGCCTCGTCGGCGAAGGCCGCCAGACGGCCGACGGCCTCGGTGATCCAGTCCATCGTGAAACCGAGCGGGTGCCAGCCCGAGCCGGCCACCACCGCGCGGCGCAGCGCCGCGTCGCTGTTGCCGCCGATCCACACCGGCGGCCCCGGCAGCTCCTCCGGGGCCAGCGCGGCCGAGACGCCCTCGACGCCGCCGCCCCAGATCTGGTGCATCTCGTCCAGGTGCTCGTCGGTCAGCCGGCCGCGCCGCTCGAAGCGCACGCCGAGCGCGTCGAACTCGCGCCGCGCCCATCCGACGCCCACGCCCAGCACGAACCGGCCGCCGGACAACCGGTGCAGGCTGGCCGCCATCTGCGCGGTCAGCGCGGGCTGCCGGTACGGCATGATCAGCACCGTGGTGCCCAGCCGGATCCGCGAGGTGCGGCCGGCCAGCCAGGCTAGCGTGGTGAACGGGTCGTGGAACGGCCCCGGATAGCGTTCGGCCACGTCCGGCGTGACCAGCACGTGGTCCGACATCATCAGCAGGTCGAAGCCCAGGCCCTCGGCGACGTGCGCCCAGCGCTCGAGGACCTCCACCGATGTGGACGGACCGAAATTCGGGACGTTGACCCCCAGCCGCACGGCGCGTGATTCCCTTTCGCTCGCCTCCGGTCCGCTCCGGACCGGCACCCAGTAATACAACAGTGGCGCGTAGCGTCTCCTCAACGGGTGGGCAAACTATCGCGCCGGGCGCGGTTGTTCCCCGCCGAGGCTCAGGAAACGGCCGGAGCCTCCACCGGGATCTCCGGCAGGTCCCCGTCCTCGGCCGTCAGCGGCCGCGCCACCAGCTTGCGGTCGTCGCTGGTCAGGCAGCGTCCGGACGCCAGATCGAACTGCCAGCCGTGCATCTGGCAGGTGAGCACCCCGCCGGACACCGTCCCGAACCGGGTCAGGTCGGCCTTCAGGTGCGGACAGTGGCGCTGCACCGCGTATCCGTCAGCCTGGGCCAGGTCGGTGACGTCGCTGGACTCGGCGTAGTACCCCTCGACGTACGTCATGCGCTCTTCGGACAGTGACTTGAAGAACGTGTAGATGTACTCGTTGTAAGGGCCCTTGCGTGAGGCCTGGAACCGGCAGGACAGGAACAGTTCGTTCACCCAGTCCTGGGTCCGGGTGCGCACCAGCTCCTCGATCAGCGGCCGCTCGGCGCGGAACTTGTAGCGGCACTCCGCCTCGCCGTCCCACGCGCCGACGGTCCGCGTCAGGAAGTCGAAGACGATGCGGTCGTCCACCTCGCCGCTCGCCGGGTCGACGGTCTCCAGCAGGATCCGGCCGTTCAGCCCGGCGCAGGTGTGGTCCGCCCACTCCAGCAGCGGCTCGATCCACTCCTTCAGCTGCCCGACCAGGTCCGACTTGTCCTTCGGCAGGCTGTCATGCATCGCGTCGATCTGTGCCCGCGCGCGGGCCTGGTACGCGGTCAGGTACGCCCGCCGCTGCCCGTAGATCTCCTCGATCTGCGCCTGCGGCACCTGCTCGACCTCGCACTTGCCGTCCGCGCCCAGCACCACGGTGGTGCCCGGGACGAACAGATGGCCGTTGTCGTGGCCCTGCTCGCGCATGAACTCCAGGAACGCCAGCTGGCTGGGGAAGACGTTGGTCGGGTCGTCGTCGAAATCGTTGATGGCGAACAGTCCGTCGCGCTCGTCCAGGAAGCAGGGCGGCCCCGCGAACGGGAAGATCTGCTTGGCCCGGTACTGCTCGACGTAACGCAGCGCGCGCGCCATGCCGTTCTCCCGCTTGCGGCGGCCGACGGTGGCCTTCATCCGCTCCGGGAAGTCGTAGACCATCGGGTACCAGATGGCGCCGGAGTACTGCAGGAAGTGCGCGTCGTACGGGCCGAACGCGGCGACCGGGCCGTCCTCGACCGGGCGCGCGTCGTTCTGGTTGAAGATCCGCACCTCGCCGTCGTCGACGGCGATGCCGCTGTCGCCGATCGGGCCGTCGGTCGGCGTGATCAGCGCGTCGATGAGGATCCTCAGGCCGCCGGGCAGCTCGGTGACCTCGCGGTTGCGGGTCTGCACGAAGTTCCGGAAGCCGATCTCCTCCAGCTCGTTGCGCAGGTCCGGCACGGGGAAGTCGGGCAGCAGCACCGTGGTGTCCTTCGACATGTGCGCGGCCAGCCAGCGCGGGTCGAAGTGGTCGTGGTGCAGGTGCGAGACGTACAGGTACTCGGCGTCCCGGATGCCCGCCGGATCGGCGTCGGAACCGAACGCCGAGTTGTCCGGGAAGGGGAACCACGACGCGAAGTACGCGGGGGTGAACCACGGGTCGCAGACGATCCGGCCGGCGGCAGTCTCCACCAGCATCCCCGCGTGACCAATCGACGTGATGCGCATCGACCCAACGTATCGCACCGCCGTACCCCCGACCGGTACTCTGCCAGCGGGGCGGATCACAGGCGGTCGGCCCGTGCGTGCGGGACACGTTGGACCAGGGGGCAGTGAGTCAAGTGATCGTGGACGGGGTTCTGCTCGGCAACCGCACGGACAGCGACCCGGCGCTGACCCTGCGGCTGGCCGGCCTCGCCGACGAGCTCGGCTACCGGGAGATCTGGCTCGGCGAGTCGACCGGGCACGACGCGTTCGCGCTGGCCGTGGCGGTGGCCGCGGCGGCGGGGGACCTGCCGGAGGCGTCCGCTTCCGACGGCGACGACGGCGACGGGGACAGCGGCGACGGCGGCGGCCGTGACGGCACCCGCGCGGCCACCCTGTCCGGCACCGCGAGCCTGGCCGCGAAGGCCCGGGCCGCCGGCGCCCAGCCCGCCACCGCCGACGAGTTCCGCCGCAAGAACCCGGGCGGGAAGCACCGCGCCGCCCTCACCCTGGGCCCGCTGCCGGCCGGCGTGCGCGACCCCGTCACCGCCGCCCGCGGCGCGGCCAGCGTCGCCACGCTCACCGGCCGCCGGGTCGGCCTGGCGCTCACCGCGTCCACCGGCCTGGTGGTGGTCGACTGGCACGGCCGGCCGCGCACCGACCCCGCCACCGTGCTCGCCGAGTCCCTCACCATCCTCGGCCCGCTCACCCGCGGCGACCGGGTCAGCTTCCAGGGCGTCTCGGTCCGCTCCCGCGGCTTCAGCTCCCGTCTGGACTCCTCGCGCGCCTCGCTCACCGTCCTGGCCTTCGGGCTGGAGGCCAGCGAGGTCGCCGTGGGCCGCGCCGACCGGGTGGCCGTGCCGCTGGCCACCGTCGAGCACGCCGCCCGCATCAAGGCCCGGCTGGCCCTGACCGCCGACCGGATGAACCGCGCCGTGCCCCGGCTGGCGGTCTTCCTGCCGACGGTCGTCGACCCGGACCCCGCGTCCCTGGACTGGATCCGCCGCTCCCTGCTGCCCTACCTGGACGCCGACGGCTTCGGCCGGATGTTCGCCGAGGCCGGCCACGGCGAACTCGTGGACCTGGCCCGCGGCGGGGCCCACGAGCGCTCGCTGATGGCCGCCATGCCGGAGGAGGTCCTGCGCTCCATAGCCGCGGTCGGGGACCTCAACCAGGTCTGCTCCGCCTTCGAGGACTACCGGCAGGCCGGCGTCGACGAGATCGTGATGCTTCCGGAGAATCACGACGCAGGTGTGATCGAGCACACCATCCGGGCACTAGCGAAGTAGGAGCCCGCTGGCAGAATCTTTGTTGCAGCGTGTCCCACAACACACGCGCGTACTAAGCAACAAGGGAGTTGCCACATATGACGGAACCCGGCGTGCCACCGCACACCCTTCCGCACCACGATCTGCCCGAGCTGACCGCGGAGATCCTGCGCGGCGGGGCGGAGAAGTACCACGCGGCCAACGAGAAGCGCGGCAAGCTGTTCGCCCGCGACCGGGTCGCCCTGCTGGTCGACGAGGGCTCGTTCGTCGAGGACGGCCGGTTCGCCAACGTGATGGCCGGGGACCTGCCGGCCGACGGCGTGGTCACGGGCACCGCCCGGATCGGCGGCCGCCCGGTGTGCCTGATGGCCAACGACTCGACGGTCAAGGCCGGCTCCTGGGGCGCGCGCACCGTCGAGAAGATCATCCGGATCATCGAGACCGCGTACCGCACCGGGGTGCCGATGGTCTATCTGGTGGACTCGGCCGGCGCGCGGATCACCGACCAGGTGGACCTGTTCCCGGGCCGGCGCGGCGCCGGCAAGATCTTCCACACCCAGGTCCGGGCCTCCGGCTCGATCCCGCAGGTGTGCGCGCTGTTCGGGCCGAGCGCGGCCGGCGGGGCGTACATCCCGGCGTTCTGCGACGTCGTGGTCATGGTCGAGGGCAACGCCTCGATGTACCTGGGCAGCGACCGCATGGTCGAGATGGTCACCGGCGAGAAGACCACGCTGGAGGCGATGGGCGGCGCGCGGGTGCACTGCGCCGAGTCCGGGGTGGGGCACTTCCTCGTCAAGACCGAGCAGGAGGCGCTGGAGACGGTCCAGCGGTACCTGTCGTACCTGCCGTCGAACTGGCAGCAGGACGCCCCCGCCGCCGAGGCCGCGGACTCCCCGGCGAACATCGACCTCGCGACCCTGGTCCCGGCCAGCGAGCGCCAGGCGTTCGACATGCGGCGGTTCATCAAGGGCCTGGTCGACGCCGACTCGTTCTTCGAGATCCACGCCCTGTGGGCCAAGGAGCTCACCGTGGGCTTCGCGCGGCTGGACGGCAAGCCGGTGGGCATCGTGGCGAACAACCCGATGTTCAAGGGCGGCGTGCTGTTCGTCGACTCCGCGGACAAGGCCACCCGGTTCATCCAGCTCTGTGACGCGTTCAACGTGCCGCTGCTGTTCCTGTCCGACGTGCCCGGCTTCATGGTCGGCACCGCGGTGGAGAAGCAGGGCATCATCCGGCACGGCGCGAAGATGATCACCGCGGTCTCCGAGGCCACCGTGCCGAAGATCTGCGTGGTGGTGCGCAAGGCGTACGGCGCCGGGCTCTACGCGATGGCCGGCCCCGGCTTCGAGCCGGACGCCACGATCGCGCTGCCGACCGCGAAGATCGCGGTGATGGGTGCCGAGGCGGCGGTGAACGCCGTCTACGCCAACAAGATCGCGGCGATCGAGGACGAGGCCGAGCGGGCCGCCTTCGTCGCCGACAAGCGGGCCGAGTACGAGACCGACATCGACTTCGTGCGCCTGGCCTCCGAGCTGGTGATCGACGACATCGTCGAGCCGGCCGACCTGCGTTCCAGCCTGATCGCCCGCTACCGCGCGGCCGAGGGCAAGGACCGCTTCTTCTCCCGCCGCCGCCACGGCGTCACCCCGGTCTGAGCGGAGGAACTCCCATGGATCACCGTTTGAGCGAAGAGTACGAATCCCTGCGCGCCACCGTGGAGGAGTTCGCCCACGACGTCGTCGCCCCCAAGATCGGCGACTTCTACGAGCGCGAGGAGTTCCCGTACGAGATCGTGGCCCAGATGGGCCGCATGGGCCTGTTCGGCCTCCCCTTCCCCGAGGAGTACGGCGGCATGGGCGGCGACTACTTCGCCCTCTGCCTGGCCCTGGAGGAACTGGCCCGCGTCGACTCCTCCGTGGCCATCACCCTGGAGGCCGGCGTCTCCCTCGGCGCCATGCCGGTCTACCGCTTCGGCACCGAGGAGCAGAAGCAGCAGTGGCTGCCCAAGCTCTGCTCCGGCGAGATGCTCGGCGCCTTCGGCCTGACCGAACCCGGCGGCGGCTCCGACGCCGGCGCCACCCGCACCACCGCGGTCCTGGACGGCGACGAGTGGGTGATCAACGGCAGCAAGGCCTTCATCACCAACAGCGGCACCGGCATCACCGGCCTGATCACCGTCACCGCGGTCACCGGCACCAAGCCCGACGGCCGCAAGGAGATCAGCACCATCATGATCCCGGCCGGCACCCCCGGCCTGACCGTCGCCCCGAAGTACAGCAAGGTCGGCTGGAACGCCTCCGACACCCGCGAACTGTCCTTCACCGACGTCCGCGTCCCAGCCGCCAACCTCCTGGGCGAGCGCGGCCGCGGCTACGCCAACTTCCTGCGCACCCTCGACGAGGGCCGCATCGCCATCGCCGCCCTGTCCACCGGCCTGGCCCAGGGCTGCGTCGACGAGTCGGTGAAGTACGCCCGCGAGCGCGAGGCCTTCGGCCACGCCATCGGCACCAACCAGGCGATCCAGTTCAAGCTCGCGGACATGCGCCTGCGCGCCCACACATCGCGCCTGGCGTACTACGACGCGGCGAGCCGCATGCTGGTCGGCGAGCCGTTCAAGGCCGAAGCCGCCATGGCGAAGCTGTACTGCTCGGAGTCGGCGGTCACCAACGCCCGCGAGGCGACGCAGATACACGGCGGATACGGGTTCATGAACGAGTTCCCGGTCGCGCGGATGTGGCGGGACTCGAAGATCCTGGAGATCGGCGAGGGGACGAGCGAGGTGCAGCGGATGCTGATCGCTCGGGACATGGGGCTGCCCGGGGCCTGACGCTGAAAGGCTGGTTCAGGGGCGATCTCCGAGAGAACGGCTGTCGGATCGACAGCTGTCGGAGACCGCCCCCTTTTTTGTTTCAGGCCATTGAGACGACGGCGTGCTGCGGACGGCCGGCGTCAGCTCCGAGCCTCCCGAGCCTCCCGAGTCTTCCGGGCCAGCAGATGGAAGAGCCGCGCGAACCCGCGATAGGGATCCCGCAGTCCGGCCTGCCACTCCAGTTCGCACAAGTCTGTGAACTCTTCCGGCGCCGGATCGGCGGTCCGGTGATCGGAGAAGACTCGCACGCCGTGCCAGTCGAGCGGTTCGACGCCGAGCCGGGCCAGCCGTCGCCCGAGATCCTCGGGGGTGTCGGGGCGGGTGGGCAGGTACCGGTCACCCTGCTCCGCCGACGCGAGCAAGGTCGCCAGGGCGCCGCGCCAGTCGCCTTGCAGCCCGTCTCGCAAGGCCAGGGAGTCGCGGTTGACGGTGAGCAGGGAGACCAGGCCGCCGGGTGCGGCCAGTGCCGCCAGCGCGGCCAGCATCGGATCGGGATCGGCGAGGTAGAGCAGGACGCTGTGGCAGCACACCAGGTCGAAATCTGTGCCCACCAGATCGGCGGCCTGTTCGCCGAAGCCCTGAACCAGGCTCAGCCGTCGGCGCACCTGCGCACTCTGCGCGGCGAACCTCTCCCGGGCCGCGGTGAGCAGGGTCTGGTCCGGGTCCACCACGACCACCGAGTGGCCGGCCTGGGCCAGCAGGACCGCCTGCCGGCCGAAACCGCCGCCGATGTCGACGATCCGGCAGGGGCGGTCGGGCAGCCGGGCGAGCAGGGCCCGGGTGACCAGCTGGAACCGGACCTCGCCGCGGATGCCCTGGGCATGGTCGAGGTAGGCGTGCGCCCGCGCGTCGGCCACGGTGGTCCAGGAGTTGGCCGCGGCTGTCGTGGTGAATCCGGTCATGGGTTCATCTTCGGCGCGGGCCGGCCGTGCTGTCCCGGCGACGGCGTGGACGGAACCTGCCCCGGCCGGAACCGACCGCCGCTGGTGGCACTGGCCGGTTCCGCACCGGCGCCCGCTGGCCTCATTTGACCACTATCGGCAGGCGCCCCGGCAAGCGTATTCAACAGATATGGCACCGGTGACAACGGCGGGGAGCACGCATGCGCGCCATCGTGTGGAGCGAGGCGTGCTGGGCAACGGGCTGCGCGTCGTCTTCAGTCCGGACCGCGCCGCGCCGGTCGCCGGCGTCGCGGTGGCCTACGACGTGGGCACCCGGTCCGAGTCCCCGGGCCGAGCTGGATTCGCGCACCTGTTCGAGCACCTGATGTTTCAGGGCTCGGTGGGACTGCGGCGGTCCGCACACGCCCGGTGCGTCGAGCGATCCGGCGGGTCGTTCAGCGGCTCCACGCATCTGGACCACACCATGTACTCCGAGGTGGCGCCCGCGAACGCGCTGGAGCGGCTGCTCTATCTGGAATCGGACCGGATGCGCGGGCTGCGGCTCACCGAGGCCAGTTTGGCCAACCAGATCTCCGTGGTGAAAGAGGAGATCCGGACCAATGTCCTGAGCCGTCCTTATGCCGGCTTCCCGTGGCCGCGGCTGGCCCCCGTCATGTTCGGGTCCTTCGCGAACACCCATGACGGGCACGGCTCGTTCGCCGATCTGGAGGCGGCGAGCCTGGCCGACGCCGCGGAGTTCTTCGACCGGCACTACACCTCGCGCAACGCCGTCCTGAGCGTGTGCGGCGACTTCGACCCCGATCGCGTCGCCCGGCACGTCGAGCGGTTCTTCGAGGACGTCCCGGACCGCGCGGCCCCGGCCCGGGTGGACCTCGGTGAACCGGAACCCGAGGGCGGGCGGGCCTGCTACCGGGACCCGGTGGCGCCGCTCCCGGCGGTCGCCTGGGGCTGGCGGGTACCGGACCCCGTCGGCGCTCTCGCGGACTTCCTGCCCCACGTACTCCTGGCCGGGCTGCTCGCCGCCGCGGACGGCGGCCGGCTGGTCCGCAGGCTGGTGGTCGCCGACCGTAGCGCGACGTCGGTGACGGCCCGGGCGGGTCTGCTCGGCGACGCGTTCACGCTCCGGGATCCCAGCGCGCTGGTGTTCCAGGCCCGGATGCCCGCCGCCGGCACCGCCGACCGGGTCCTGGCCGGTGCCTTCCAGGAGATGGACGTGCTGGCTCGGCGAGGCCCGGAAGCCGGCGAGCTGGCCGGGGTGGTCGCCCAGGCGGTCGCCGGACTGCTCGGCAAGACCGACTCGGTACTCGGCCGGGCCCGGCGGCTGGCGGTGTTCGAGCTGCAGCGCGCGGCTCCGGAGCTGCTCGGCGAGCTGCCCGCACTGCTGGCGGCGGTCGGTCCCGACCGTGTCAGGGGCGCGGCCGCACAGTTGACGCCGGACCGGTGCGTGAGCATCGAGCTCATCCCCGCGGCCGGTGCCTGATGAGAGGGCTTCCCATGCCGGCGCGCGGGCCGGCGGCCACCGTGCCGCCCGGCGGCCCGGCCGTCCCGGCGGTGCTCCCATGAGGCGGCTCCCGGCTCTCGGCCCGTTCGCGCCGCTGCCGGTGCCCGACCATGTGGACACCGCGCTGCCCGGCGGTCTGGCCGTGCTCGCGGTGCGCAGAGCCGGCGAACCGCTGGTCGAGATCAGGCTTCGGATACCGTTCGGCGGGGCCGCCCCGGCCGCCGGCCGACTGCTGGCGCGGACCCTGTTCGCGGGCACGGCGTCGTGGCCCGCCGAGCGGATCGCCGCCTCGGCCCGGGCCGTCGGCGGCACGCTGGACGCCGACGCCGACGCCGACCGGCTCCAGGTCAGCGGCCGGGCGCTGGCGGCGGGCCTGTCCTCGCTGCTCGGTACGCTCGGCGGTGTCCTGACGGAGGCCTCGTATCCTCCCGGCGAGGTCGCCTTGGCCCGCGACCGCCTCCTGGACCAGCTCCGGGTCGCCGGGCGCCGACCGGACCAGCTGGCCGGCGCCGCCCTCGCCCGCCGTATCTACCCCGGACATCCCTACGGGTCGCGCTTCGCGGATCCGGCGGACCTCGGCGCCGTGACCCCCGCGGATCTGCGGGCCCTGCACGCCGCGTTCGTCCGCCCCGGCGGCAGCACCCTGATCCTGGTCGGCGACCTCGATCCGGTGGCCGCCGTCCAGACCGCCGGACGCCGGCTCGCGGCCTGGACCGGGGTGTCGGCGGGCCGCACGCCGCCGCCGGTCCCGCCGCTGAACCCCGGCACGCTGCTGGTCCTGGACCGGCCGGGCAGCTCCCGGTCCTCGCTGCGGATGGCGTTCCCCGCCGTGGCGCGGGGCCACCCCGACAACGCCGCGCTGCGTCTGGCCAACCTCGTCTTCGGCGGCTACTCCGGGTCGCGGTGGACGGCGAATCTGCGCGAGGACAAGGGCTACGCCTACGGTCCGCGCTCGACCGTGCAGGACCTGCCGGCCGGCTCGCACCTGATCGCCTCCGCCGAGGTGGCGGCCGAGCACACGGGACCGGCCCTGGCCGAGACGCTGTACGAGCTGGGCCGGATGGCCTGCCTGCCGCCCCGGCGCAGCGAGGTGGACCGGGCCCGCGACTACACGCTCGGCTCGCTGGCGGTCCTGGGCATGTCCACGCACCGGGACCTCGCAGACCTGGCCGCCGGGCTGGTCGGCGCCGGGCTGCCGCTGACCTACCTGGCGGAGTACGTCGAGCGGCTCGCGGCGGTCACGGTACAGGACGTCCACGCCGCCGCAACCACCTATCTCGCTCCGTCCGGCGCTGTCGCCGTGCTGCTGGGCGACGCCGCCCGGGTGGGGCGTTCGGTGGCGGCATTGACACCTGTGGCGATCGCGGACAGCAGGGAGAGAGATTTCAGTGAATACCCCTAAGACTCGGTCGGGTGACCCGCGACGGATATCCGCGGGCGACTCTGTGCGTCTTGACGCGAAATTTCGAGATATCTATGCTCGCACTCACTGGCCACGATGCGGGGGCTGGAGCGTCGGCCGGCGATCACGTCGGGCTGCTTCAGGGGGCGTCGATGTTCGAAGGCCTGGGCTTATCCGGCCGTGCCGAATCCGTCTATCTGGCGATGCTCGAACATCCGGAGGAAGACCTGGGACAGCTGGCTCGCAGGCTCGGTGTCGGCGGCGACCAGATCCGTGAGGCCCTGGACGAATTGACCGACATCTCCCTGCTCCAGGTCTTCCCGGGGCGGCCCGCGCCGAAGGCGGTGCGCCCGGAGGTCGGGCTGTCGATGCTCGTCGCCCGGCAGCAGGCTGAGATGGCGCGCCGGCACCAGCAGATCGAAGAGGGCAAGGCCGCCCTGTCGCTGTTGCTGGCCCAGCGCGCGGAGAACCGGTCGCAGCCCCCGGACTCGGGAGTCGAACGGCTGCTGGGTCTGGACGCGATCCGCGACCGGCTCGGCGAGCTGGCGCGCAGCTGCCAGTGGGAGGCCAGTTCGTTCATGCCGGGCGGAGCCCAGACTGAGGAGAACCTCGACGCCAGCCGGGCTCTGGACGCCGAGGCGATCGATCGGGGCGTGCGGTTGCGGACCATCTACCAGGACAGCGTGCGCAACCACAAGCCGACGCTGGAGTACGCGCAGTGGCTCGGCGAGCTCGGCAGCGAGGTGCGCACCACCGCCAGCCTGCCGTTGCGGATGCTGGTGGTGGACCGCCGCGTGGCCGTCGTGCCGGTGGACTCCGAGGACAGCGCGGCCGCGGCGATCGTGATCACCAGCGACGGCATCGTCACCGCGCTGACCGCGTTGTTCAACGCGGTGTGGCGGGGCGCCTCGCCGCTGGGCGCGGCCCGGCGCCGGGACAACGACGGGCTGTCCCAGCAGGAACGGCAGGTGTTGCGCCTGCTGGCGGCCGGGCTGACCGATGAGGCGATCGCGCGGCACATGGGCGTCTCGGTGCGCACCTCGCGCCGGGTCGCGGCGGATCTGCAGGCCCGGCTGGGCACGCGGAGCCGGTTCCAGGCCGGTGCGCACGCCGTCACCCGCGGCTGGATCACACCGGACGACCTGGAGTAGGCGTAGCGCCGGACCGGGGGGAGCTGTCGTGCGTTCCCGTCGTGCGTTCGCCGAGCGTTCCCGCCGTGCGTTCCCGTCGTGCGTTCGCCGAGCGTCCCTCGCACGTTTCAGGGTCCTGCCGACGTCGAGCGCACCGACCACCGTTCGTCGGCGGCGACGCTGGCCATCGTGCGCCGGCACAGCTGTTCGGCGTGCATGGCCGCGTCCACCCGGTCGGCCGCGATCAGGAAGAGCGTGAACACCACTGATCCGGCGCGCACCCGGATGTTCGCGTGCTGCAGGCAGTCGGCGCCGGCGGCGCTGCGCGTCAGTTGCTCGCGCAGCGCCGCTTCCGAGTGCTCGGCGGCATCCGGCAGGTCGATGATCGTCCTGGTCATGTACACGGTGGTCGTCACACGGTGAGTGGCCGGTCCGGGGCCCAGCGGGTCAGCGCCCAGCGCAGGAGCTGCGGTACGAGCACTCCGGCCATGACGGCCGCCGCGGCGACCATCGCCGTCCGGGGGCCGAAGGCGACGGCCAGCGCTCCGCCGGCCGGCACCCCGAGCAGGCTGGCGGCCTGCAGCTGGACCATCGCCGTCGCCATCACCTGCGCGATCCGGTCGGGCGGGGCGGCGCTTTGCAGGGCGCCGAAGACCGTGGCGATCAGCAGGGTGCCGCCGAAGCTGCCGCCGAGCTCCAGCAGCACCAGCCCGGCCGCGGCGACCGGTCCCGGCGCGGCGAACGGCAGGACCGCCAGCGACAGGACGCTGGCCAGCGCGCCGAGCGCGACCGTCCGGCCGCCGCCGAGCGCCTTCTGGACCCGGCCGACGAGCAGGCCGCCGGTCACGCCGCCGATCGCCCCGAAGGAGAGCAGCACCCCGATCGTCGACGGGCGCATGTGCGCGGTCCGGACCAGGAAGAGCACGATGACCGGCTGGACCAGGCCGTTGACGAAGGCGACGGTGACCGCCACCCGGACGCCGGACTGCCGGGCCAGGGCCCAGGCCAGCCGCAGGTTCGCCCGCCGGCCCGGTCGCGGCGGCTTCGGCCGGGAGGCGCCGGCGCCGGGATCCGCGCCGGAGTCCGCGGTCGCGCCGCCGTGATCCACCGCCCGGTCGTGCGGCCTCGGGCGGATCCGGGCCAGCAAGACCGCCGAGGCCAGGAAGGACAACGCGTCGGCCAGCACCACGTAGGGCGCCGCGATCCGCGCCATCAGCGCACCGCCGAGAGCCGGACCGCTGATGTCGGCGACACTGCGGGTCGCGGACATCTTCCCGTTCGCGTCCACCAGATGGGCCTTGGGCACGACCTGCACCAGCAGCGGGCTGGACAGCGCCGCGTAGACCCCGAGCGCCGCCGAGGCCGCGGCGCCCAGCACCAACAGCAGGCCGATGCTCAGCGCCCCGAGCCACCACAGCAGCGGTACGCAGGCCATGACCGCGGCCTGGACCAGGTTGCACAACGCCATCAGCGGCGCCCGGGGGCGGCGCAGCCCGTCGGACCACGCCGCCGCCGGGATCCTGATCAGCAGCGAGGGGACGAGCTCGACGGCCGCCAGCAAGGTCATCTGCCCCGCCGTCGCGTCGAGGGTCACGGCGGCGCACACCGGAATCGTGACGTTGCTGACCGCCGACCCGACCTGGGACAAGCCGGTCGCCGTCCACAGCGCCCGGAACGACCGGTCCGGGAACCGCGGCGCGGGGCCGCCGGTCTGTTCGGCGCCGTCGGCCAGTGTCGTCGAAGTCATGTCCCGTCTTCTCCCAGTGCTCGTGGTGCTCTCAGCGCCCTCAGAACCCTCAGAGCCCTCAGCGCTCTGCCGGGGCTCAGCCGGCTGCCATAGGTGATAGGGGTGTGGCGGATCCCGGGGGTCACAGGGTCACGACCCGGACCCCGGTATCGCGGGCCCGCCGTACGAACCAGTCCGGGAAGCTCTCCGGATACCGCATGTGCGCGATCTCGTCCAGCCGCGGGATGGCGCGCGAGACGCCGTTCATCGTGCGCATCGAGTCCACCGCGATCTGGCTCATGAAACGGTGGTTGTCCCGGGCGTGGCCGCGGGCGTAGCTGAAGAAGACGCCGAACTTCTCGCGGTCGGTCTCGCGGACCACCGGCGTGCTGGCGTGCATCAGGCGCCCGTCCCACATCACGACGTCGCCGGCGCGGGTGTCGACCCGCTCCCGCAGAGGGCTTTCCCCCAGCGTGCGCGCCGGGATGTCGAACTCCGGCTCGCGGGTGCCGTAGCCGTCGAACGACATCAGATGCGAGGAGCGCACCACGTCGATGCCGCCGCCGCGGACCGGGTCGTTGTCCTGGAGGTACAGGCCGCACTGGACGTGGGCGAAGCCGGGCTCCCACACGTACGCGGCGGTGGGACCGACGAAGGTGGCGTCGACGTGCCAGGGCACGTACACGTTCTTGCGAGTGGTGGAGTTCGGGTAGAACACCGGGTTCGGGCCCATCAGCTCCTTCACCGCGGCCACCACCTGGTCGCGCAGCGCGATCCCGGCCAGGAACTCGTCGGTCAGGAACTCACCGGTCATCATCTCCTGGGTGCCGGTCCCGGTGAGGTAGGCGGTGCACAGGTCCCGGGCCCGCGCGACCTCCGCGGCGTCCAGGACGCCGCGCACGATCACATAGCCGCGATCGGCGAGCTGAGCGGCCAGGGAGTCCGGCGCGTGCCGGACGGTCGCGCCGCCGGGCACCGCGGCGGCCGTCGGCAGGCCGCGCACCGGCGCGGCGGCCGTCGTCGTGGCGGTCATCGCTGGATCCTCACCTCGGAGCCGGGGACGGCGCACGCCAGCCCCTCGAGCTGCCCGTAGCCCAGCCCGCAGCAGTCGCCGGTGATGTCCTCGTCCAGAGCGTCCTGCGGGTGCGGCGCGTCGGTCGCGACGAAGGTCTCCAGGTCGATGGGCTCGGGGTCGTCGTCGACCCACACCAGGGCGCCGTCGGTGATCAGGTCCAGGTGGACGTCGGCGATGTAGGGGACGATGGACAGGCTCTGGTTGTGCTGGCCGAAGCCCAGGTGCACGCCGCAGCGCCGCTCGTTGATGTGCGAGTTCGCGGTGATGAAGGAGTCGATGCCCCGGTTGGTGCCCAGCCCGAACTCGCCGACGTTGCGGCCGTAGGGGCTGCTCAGGCACAGCTGGAACATCTCGTTCAGGCGCGGCTCGGAGCAGGTCAGCTCGACCACGGTGCTGTTCTGGATCTCGACCCGGACCGGGTTCGGGGCCAGGCTCGCGTTGAGCGTGGTCAGGATGTTGGCGTTGTAGGCGCCGTCGGCGACCAGCACGCCGTCGACCCGCGCGGGGTAGGTGGCGATCTCGCCGGCCGGAAGAATGGTGAAGCCGCCGGGCCGCCAGATGCCGCGGTTGCTGATCCAGTGGTACTTCTCCGAGTCGATCTCGACGGTCAGATCGGTGCCGCCGCGGCTGGTGACCCGCAGCTTCCTCGCCGGCTTGACCCGGTCCAGCAGCGTCGCGTTGAACCGCGACAGCTGCGAGGGCACGAGGTTGAGGGCCTTGGCGAAGAACTCCTCGGAGGCGCTGATGACGCGCACGATCATCGTGCGCTCGGCGCCGTAGTCCTTCAGCGTGCGCTCGAAGACGTTGAAGTGCGACATGGTGTCCTTCTCGAGCGTGAACACCACGAGCCGTCCGGGCAGTTCGTGAGGGTCCGGCAGCGCGGCCGCGTAGCGGTCGGCGAATCCCTCGTCCTGCAGCTTGCGCATCATGACGACGGCCGGGGAGAAGCCGCGCTGCTTGAGCGCCAGCGCCAGCCAGGCCGCGGGCTGGCGGCTGTCCGGGGTGTAGGTGACGACGAAGGTGTCGTCCTCCTTGATCAGGACGTAGTCCTCCAGCAGGACCTTGATTCCCTGCAGGACACCCTCGTCCGGAATCACGTAATTCATTGCGGGCTCCATCCGATCTGCCGGGGACATTCCCGGAAAGGACTGTTGCGTTTCCCGTCGCCGGGAGAATGCGGCCGCCGAAGCGGACCGGGGCGCCTGTCCGCCGCGGAAAGGGGGACCCCTTTCGGCGCGGCGCGACAGGCGCCCCGGTCCGGCGTCCTATTAGTCGCGGAACGTGGAGTAGGAGATCTTCCAGAGCAGGTCGCCGGTGTTCTCCTCGTCCTCGCCACCCTCGGGCTCGGCCGCCAGCATGGCCTCGACCAGGACCTCGAGCTCTTCGTTCGCGGACATTCTGTTCTCCTCACTGGGCGGTGGTGCCGGCTGTTCCGCCGACGAGTTCCACTGTGCGCCGCCGCCGAGCCGGGCGTAAGTGGTCACTTCCGTCCTGCCGCCGGGCGTGGCCGAAACCGGCCTGGGCCGCGCGGGATGGACACTCCCTGCCGTGGCACCCAATGTCCATCGTCATTGTGCTGACCCGCTTCCCGGCCGGCTGTACAAATACCTCGAAGGCAAAAGGGATATCGCCAGTGAAGGGGCGGAAGATGAACGCGATCTCGCGGAGGACGACCGGCCGGCGCGGCATGGGATTCGCGGCCGTTCTGGCCGTGGTCGCGCTGGGCACGTCGGGTCCGGTGCAGCAGGCGCTCACCTCCGGCGCGCACGGCACGGCCACGGTCCGCGCCGACGGCTTCGGCTGGCAGGGCTCGGCGACCGGATCCGCCGACGGCGACGGCTTCGGCTGGGAATAGCCGGCCGGGATCCCCGTCCCGAGTCGCGGAGAGGAATCCAGGAACATGTATCTCAAGCAGACGCCGGACTCGTGGTCCGACCGCTACGGCGACGTGGCGCTTATCGACCTCGGAGCGTCGCGAGCCGCCCGCCGGCCCCGCGAGGAGGGCCTGATCCGCGTCGAGCTACCGGGGCTGGGCCAGGGGTGGCAGTGCTCGGACTACGCCGATGTGCGGCAGATCCTCACCGACGCCCGGTTCGACGTGAAGCCGCCGGACTGCGTCCCGTCGGCGAAGGACTCCGCCGAGCCGTCCGGTGGCCGCTTGTCCACCGCACGCTTGACCAACGTGGCCATGGCGGGGATGAAGCCTCGCCGCATCGAGCGACTGCGGCCGGAGACGGAGCGGACGGCCTCGGAGCTGCTCGTCCGGCTCGCCGGGACGCCGCAGCCCGCGGACCTGATGGCCGGCTTCGTCAAACCGCTGGCGAGCTCCCTGTTGTGCGAACTGCTGCAGATCCCCGACGGCGGCCGTGAGCCGATGCGGGCCATGCTGCTGAGCGCCGCCACCACCGGGAATCCGCTGCCGGACGCGGCGAAGCGGGACCAGAAGGCGCTCACCCGCTGCCTTGCGGCCCTGCTGACCGCGCGGGCCGCGGGCACCGGCGACGATCTCCTGAGCGCCATGGTCCGCGTGCGGGGGGAGGGGGAGGACCGCCTCGACGACGGCCAGCTGGTGAGCGTGGCGTTCCGATTGCTGATCCCCGGACTGCAGAACATGGTGCTGATGACGGCGAACGTCCTGCGGACGCTGCTGCGGCACCCGCAGGACCTGGACCGGTTGGCCTCGCGCCCGGAGTCGGTCCCGTCCGCCGTGGAGGAGCTGATCCGTGTCACACCGCTGGCGAGCACGGCGAGCTTCCCCCGGTACGCGGTACGCGACGCGCAGATCGCGGGGACGCCGGTCCGGCGCGGGGATCTCGTGGTGGGCTCGCTCGCCGCGGCCAACCACGACCCGCGGGTGTTCGCAGACCCCCGACGGTTCGACATCGAGCGCGGCGAGAACGCCCACCTGACGTTCGGGATGGGGGCCCACTACTGCCCCGGTGCGGGACTGGCTCGCATGCAGATCCAGGTGGCCGTCGAGGTACTGGCCCGGCAGCCGGGCGGGGTGCGGGAAGCGGTCCCCGGCGGTCTCGGTGAAGCGGCCACCGTCGGTTGGGACGACACGCTGAGCGTGCGGTGGCCGGTCGGGTAGGTGCGGCCGGTCCTCGACGGCGGTCATGAGGTCGGGTTCCGGCCTCCGTACCGTCGCTTCGTGGCTCCGGGTGTGAGCGGTGGTGGGAGCTAAGCGTCGCCTGAACGGCGCAAGGTTCTGACGGCGATCCCGAGCACGTCCGCGGCCGGCACGTATCCGAAGTGCCGCGAGTCCAGGCTGTGGGGGTTGTCGCCACGGACCAGGAGGCGGCCGGGCGGGACCAGACGGTCCGAGCCGGCCGCCTCGCGCATGTCCTCCGGGACCGGGTCGCCGGGTACCGCGGCGGTGCGCTTCACCAGCCAGCGCAGGCCGTTCTTCCGGTGCTGGGGCGGCATTCGGAAGACGACGACCTCCTGGCACGAGACGCGATGGGCTCGAGTACGCCGCACGAGGAGACGATCGCCGTCGGCGTAGGTGGGGCTCATGCTGCGGCCGGTGACGGTGATCACCGTGTAGCGGCGGCGCAGGGCCAGCAGGCCGCAGGCGGCGGCGGTGCCGAACGCGGCGGCGGTCAGGCGGGTTTCCCGGGCCGTCTTCATGGTGCGCTCCCCACTGGCGTGTCGCGGTAGCCCGCCGCCTGGATCATGAACAGTCGTGCGTACTGCGAATCAGTACCCAGCAACTCGTCGTGCGTACCCTGCTCCACCACGCGGCCTTGTTCCAGGACCACGATCACGTCCGCGTCGCGGAGGGCACTGAGGCGGTGGGAGATCAGCAGGCTGGTGCGGCCCCGGCGGTACTCGGCCAGGGCGCGGTGGATCTGATGCTCGGCCTCGGCGTCCAGGCCGGAGCTGGGTTCGTCGAGGATGAGCAGGTCGGCGTCGCGGCGGATGAGGGAGCGGGCCACGGCCACGCGCTGCCACTGGCCGCCGGACAGGGCCAGGCCGCGTTCCCGGTCGGCGTCGAAGAAGATGCGGCTGAGCAGGGTGTCGTAGCCGTCGCGCAAGCCCGCGAGGGTGGCGTCGATGCCCGCGGCGGCGGCTGCCCGCCGGATGGCGGCGCGGTCGTCGAGGTGGGCGACGTCGCCCACGCCGATGTTCTCGGCGGCGGTGACGTCGTACCGGCAGAAGTCCTGGAACGTCGCGCCGATCCGGCGGCGCAGCTGCGTGATCGACAGCTCCCTGACGTCCGTGCCGTCCCACAGGATGCGGCCGCGCTCCGGTTCGTAGAACCGGCACAGCAGCTTCACCAAGGTGCTCTTGCCTGCTCCGTTGAGGCCCACGAGGCCGACGCTGCGGCCGGCCGGGATCGTCACCGTCACGCCTTGCAGCACCCACGGCGCGTTGTCGTGGTAGCGGAACCAGACGTCCTCGAACACGATCCCGTCGCGCAGCGCTGCGACCGGTGCGGTCCCGCTGACCAGGTCCGGCTCCGCGTGGACGACCTCCAGGAAGCTCCGGAACAGCCGCAGCGTCCTGCCCGCCTGTGCCGCCTGCCCGATGATCGACGACAGGGCGCTCTGCACTCCCAGCACCGCGGCCGTGAACAGCGTCAGGTCGCCGAGCGACACGTGCCCGGCGGCCACGCCGCGCACCACGACGATCGTCCCGGCGGCCGCGACCGACGCGCTCAGCAGCGCCAGCGCCGACTGCACCCGGGAGCCGTGCCCCTCGACCGCGAGCTCGGCGTCCGCGCTCTCCCGGGCGGCGGCCAGCAGCCGGCCGTGGAACAGCTCGCCGAGGCCGAACAGCCGGACCTCCTTGGCCATGGTGGCGTCGGTGAGCAGCTGCTGGAAGAAGAACCGGCGCCGCTGGCCCTCCATCGTCTCCTCGGTGGTGCGGGCCCGCCGCGCCGCCAGCGCGCGCTGCGCCAGCAGCGCCGGGACCGCCGTGACCAGCAGGGTCAGGGCCATCGGCGGCCAGATCGCCAGCAGGGTGCCGAGATAGCCGATGATCACGACCGTGTTCCGCGCCACTTCGGTCAGCAGGGTGTTGATGTCCCGCGGCGCGCTCTGCGCCCCCTGTTCGGCCAGCCGCAGCCGGTCCTGGAACGCCGGGTCCTCGAAGTGGCCGACGCCGGGGAAGGCGTTGACCGCGCGGTACAGCCGGTCCTGGGCGCGCAGCGCCACGGCGCGCTGCACCCGCCGCGCGAGCTGTCCGCCGCACTGCGTCAGCGCCACCAGAGCGCAGGTCAGCAGCGCCCCGGCGACCACCAGCCAGGTGGCGCGGCCGGTGTCCATCGCGCGCCCGCGGGCCAACTCGTCGAACAGCAGCTTGCCGGTCCAGGCCGCGGCCGCCGGCACCAGGCCCATGGCGACCGTGACGGCGAGCTCCAGCGCCGACGCCAGCGGCGCCGCCTGCCAGGAAAGAGCGAGCGCCGAGCGGGCCGTCCGGCCGCTCGGCGCTCCCGTCCTCGCCGTCCTCACCGGACCGTCGCCACCGTGCCCGCGCCGATCTCCTCCCAGGTCCGGCCGACCGCGGCGAGCTTTCCGCCCTCGGTCCGCATCAGCGTCGGGAAGCTGCTGACGTCGCCGAGCGCGACGCCGACCTCGCTCGCGGTCTGGGTCACGGCCACCTGGCCGAGCCCGGCCAGCGAGGCCGCCAGCTCGTCGGTCTCCGGATCGCCGATGCCCCCGAACACGAAGAACACGGTCTTGTCCGGCGCCGAGCGCGGGTTCTCCCGGAACGCCGCGATCTGCGTCTTGCACGGCGAGCAGCCCGGCATCACGCAGGCCACCGTCATGGCGTCCGCGATCGAGGCGTCGGAGATCATCGAGTCGTCGCCGGCGGCGATCAGGAACGAGCCGATCTCCGTCCCCGGCGCCGGCATCGACGCCTCCGGGGCCGCCGCAGCCTGCCGCGCCTCGGACGCGCGCAGTTTCCGGATCACCGCGAACAGCAGGGTGAGGTTCAGCGCCGTCGCCACCGCCAGGACCGCGACCGCCGCGGCCAGCACACCAACCATCGGAATATCCCCTTACCTCACGCGGAGAACAACAAGTAGTGGAGGTCGTCCCAGCGGGTCGCCACGGCGCCCAGCGCCGCGCCGCCGGCCAGGGCCAGAGCGGTCCCGGCCGCCGAGGCCGGGTCGTGGGCGAGCAGCGTGCTGAGCAGGCCGAGGGCGGCGCCCGCGGCCAGCACCGCGTTGCGCACCACCGAGGAGGCGTCCAGCGCCCCGCGGTCGGCGCCGAAGCACAGGCATCGGACTTCCTCGCCGCGCCGCAGCGACCAGCCGATGCCCAGCGCGAAGGCGGCGAGCAGGGCGAGCGCGCCGGCCGACCCCAGCGCGGCCGTGTCCGGAACCAGCAGCAGGACGACGATCGCCGCTTCGGTCAGGACCAGGGCCGGCGGCGCCAGGCGGCGCAGGGACGCGGGCAGCCACCGGAGGTCGTCCAGCGACGCGGCGAAAGCCGTGTATGCCGTACGGGAGCGTGCCTTGCCCGCCACGGCGAGCAGGAAGACCGCCGCGAGCAGCCCGCGGCAGCACAGACTCAGGTAGACCATGGAACCCGTCCGGGGGGAGCGGCGGCGGGACCGCGAGGAGCCCGCCGCCGGGTGGATCACTTAGCAGAGCGCGCCGGTGTGCTGGTCGTAGCAGTTGCTCCCGGTCGAGACACAGGAGCCGGTGCAGCTGTACGCGCCGTCACAGTACCGCTGGTACCAGTGGCCGTCGCCGCCGCAGTGGCCGCCGCTGACGGCGACCCGGCCGCAGTACTGGCCGTGCTCGGGGATGCACGCGCCGGCGGTCTCCTGCTTCAGCACACGCGACAACATCTTGTCGCCCAAAGAGCTGATGAACTTCATCATCGGTTCCTTCCTGCCGATAATCGAGCCCTGACGTGATCAGTTTTCTCGTCATCCCTGCGAAACCGCTGCGATGCCACTGCGATGCCGCTGCGTTACCGCTACGAAACGGAGGCTCGAGCTCTCATTTCAGGGGTCTGCGACCCGCTCACTGCGCGTGCAGCAGCGAGGCGTGGATCTGCTGGATGCGCGGACCCGGATCGGTGCCGTACTCCTCCCGCAGGTGCCGTTGCAGGGCCCGGTAGACGGCCAGCGCCTCGGCGTGCCGGTCGACCGCGTTCAAGGCGACCATCAGCTGGCCGGCCAGCCGCTCCCGGCCGGGGTGCCGCACGCGGAAGCTGGCGAGCTCCGGCACCAGCTGCGCGTGCCGCCCGGCGTCCAGGTCGGCGTCGATGCGGTCCTCCAGCACCGCCAGGCGAAGCTCCTCCAGGTACACCGCCTCGGCCTCCAACGACGCGCAGAGCAGCCCGTCGAAGGCCGGGCCCCGCCAAAGCTCCAGCGCTTCCCGGGCCAGTTCCGCCGCGGCCGCCCGGTCCCCGGCCTCGGCGGCGTCCCGGCTGCGCCGGCTCAGTTCCCGGAACCGCTCGGCGTCCACGTGTTCGGCGTCCACGCGCAGCACGTACCCGCCGGCCTCCGTGGCGATGGCGGCGGGGTCGCCGCCGGCCGTCGCCAGCCGCTTGCGCAGGGAGCTGACGACGGCCTGCACGCGGGTGCGGGCCCAGGACGGCGGCCGGTGCGGCCACAGCACGTCGACCAGCCGCTCGGTGGAGACCACCCGGCCCGGCACGCAGGCCAGCGCGGCGATCAGGGTCCGCTCCAGCTTGGACGCCCGGATCGGGACGGAGTCGACGAGGATCGCGACCGCGCCCAGGACCATGACCTGGATGGCGCGGGTGTAGAGGTACTCGTTGGATATCGGTGGGATCGCCACGGAAGACTCCTAGAGGACGAAGGCAGAATTACGCGATGGCAGCGCCTTGGGTTATTCCTCGATCTGCCCGCCGTAAGGGGGCTGACACATAATACGAATCCTGAAACGTTCTGCGCCTGCTCCGCGCCCCCGGGGCGAACCGCGGACCGATCCGGAGCCCTCATATACTGTGCGACCGTCGCCGCTTCATCACCTCGACCGCGGCAGTCCGGAGCGCGATCCCGGCCAGCGAGCCCACGAGCAGCGCCACCGCCACCGCGATCCACGTGCGGTCGAACAGCCGGATGTCGGCGAACAGCGCCACGAGCACCAGCCCGAGCGTGATCAGCACCGATGCCAGGGCCAGGGCGCGCGACGCGCGGTCCGGGACGTGGCGGATAGGCGTCACAGTGCCGAAGTAGAAGCGCTCGGCGCGCTGGACGATGCGTACCGTGGACTGGCGGTAGCAGTTCGCCATGTACGGCATCCACACCAGCGGCGCCACCATGCCGATCAAGAACGTGACGCCGAGCCCGACGTAACCCAGCATGCGCCGCCAGCGCGAAGGACGGCTCTCGCCCTCCTGCGTCCGCGTCACCAGGCCCAGGAGATTCGCCAGCCGCACCGTCGCCCGCCACAGCGTTCGGAGACCGCCGCCGGGCGCCGGGGGAGCGCCGCCCGCGGCCCCCGCCTCGGCGAGCCCGGCGCGCGCGGCGTCGACGTCCGGGAAAGCGTCCTGGAGGACCAGCAGCTCCGCGGCGCGCTCCGGAAGCGTCGGATCCCGGCCGGCCAGCGCGGCCAGTCCCAGCACGATCCGGTTCTGCGCCATCAGCGCCGCGCAGAACCCGTACGGTGCCAGAGCCAGGAGCGGACCGCCGACCAGGCTGCCGCGCGAGACCGACGCCAGCATCCCGCGGTGCAGAACCTCGTCCAGGTATTGCCGCGAGGTCCACTCCGGGTGCGCGTTCCGCAGCTTCCGGACCGACTCCGCCGCGTTCGGTCCCAGCTTTCCGACGCCGAATGCGGCGAGCGTCTCCGCGGTATGCCGGGGGTCGTGCCTAACGCGGCCCAACAGCACGCGCATCGACGCCTCGTCGATGTCCCCGGCCGGTGCGGAGCTCATGCCCGGGTGCCACACTCCTCCAATCTCCGGCACCGGCCGCTCCGGCGCATGCCGGACTGCTCCGCGAACGCGAAGCGGGCCCCGCCGCGCGATGCGGCAGGGCCCACCTCGAGAACCTCAGCGTTCAGCCACCGGCGGCGCCGGTCGCGGTCAGGCGTCGACCTTGGCCTTCTGGGTCTCCTCGATCAGTACCACCAGGGCCGCCACCAGGCCGGCCACCAGGTTGCGCGAGGTCTCGTCGACCAGGTTGCCCTCGCCGTCGAAGCGCTCCCAGTTGTTGCCAACGTGCACCTCGGGCTTGGTGACGACCTTCGCGTCCAGCCAGTGGAAGACGTCGCGCAGGTGGTTCTGGGCGCGCACGGTGCCGAAGGCGCTGCCCGAGGCGCCCATGATGGCGACCGGCTTGTTGGTCAGGACCGACTCGCCGTAGGGGCGGGAGGCCCAGTCCAGGCCGTTCTTCAGGACGCCGGGGATCGAGTAGTTGTACTCGGGCGAGGCGATCAGCACGCCGTCGGCGTCGGCGATCTTCTGGCGCAGCTCGGCCACCGAGGCCGGCACCTCGGCCTCCAGGTCCTGGTCGAAGAAGGGCAGCTGCCCGAGGCCGTCGTAGATCTCGATCTCGACACCCTCCGGCGCCAGCTGCTTGGCGGCGCGGACGAGCGCGGTGTTGGTGGAGGCCTGACGCAGAGCGCCGGAGAAGGCGAGAATCTTGATGGTCACTTCTGAAACTCCCGGGGTCTGGGTGACGAGGTGGGAAGCGGGACGGCTCCCCACCTTGACCTACTCGGTAACCCTCCGTGAGCCGGTTACCTTTCGTAAGGTTGAAGGTAGGCGCCGTGCTTACGCTTGTCAAGTCGCCTACGAAAGGTAAGCTATGAGCATGGCAGCACACGCGAGCGAGCACACCACCGCGGGGACCGAGGACTGCCTGAGCTCCTTCTGCCCCCGTTTCCACACGGCCGTGGAGATCATCGGCCGCCGCTGGTCCGGAGCGATCCTCCGGGCCATGCTGGCCGGCGCCACCCGCTACACCGACATCGTCGCCGCGGTCCCCAAGCTGTCCGACCGGCTGCTGTCCGAGCGCCTCAAGGAGTTCGAGGCGGTGGGCATCGTCGACCGGGTCGTGATCCCGGACACGCCCGTGCGCGTCGAGTACCGCCTCACCCAGAAGGGCGCCGAGCTCGAGCCGGCGTTCCGGGAGCTGGCGGACTGGGCCGAGAAGTGGATCGAGCTCCCGCCGCTGCCCGAGGGCGTCGGCTGCCAGGAGTCGTTCCTGGAGCCCGGCGAGGGCCGCTGACCGGCGCCGTACACGCGTCCCGCGCGGGCCGCTAATCTGACGGTTGTCAGGCGTGATCACGGCCACAAGCCGGTGCACGGTGAAGCCACCGCGAAGTTGGGGGACGACGATGTCCGCTGCCGACCAGCCCGCCGCGTTCGGGGAACTGCTCTGGACGCCGAGCGAGGCGTCGCGCCTGCGCTCGCCGCTGCAACGCTACCTGGACTGGCTGCCAGCCCAGGGCGTGGGACCGTTCCCCTCCTACGCCGAGGCCTGGCAGTGGTCCGTCGATCACCCGGGCGAGTTCTGGGAGAGCGTCTGGCGCTACTTCGACGTCCGGGCCGCGACGCCCTACACGGCCTGTCTGCCCGACGCCGCCATGCCCGGCGCCCACTGGTTCCCCGGCGCCACGCTGAACTTCGCCGAGCACGTCTTCCGGGCCGCGAGCGGCGACCGCCCGGCCCTGGTCTTCGTCGAGGAGGGCGCCGAGCCGGTCGAGACCTCCTGGGCCGCGCTGCGCCACCAGGTGGCCGGCCTGGCCGCGACGCTGCGCTCCTGGGGTGTGGGCCCCGGCGACACCGTCGCCGCGTTCCTGCCCAACACCCCGCACGCGATCGTCGCCGTGCTCGCCGTCGCCTCGGTCGGCGCGATCTGGTCCTCCTGCGGCCCGGACTTCGGCACCCAGGGCGTCCTGGACCGCTTCGCCCAGATCGAGCCCAAGGTGTTCATCGGCGTCGACGGCTACCGCTACGGCGGCAAGCGCATCGACCGCCGCGCGGAGTGCATGGAGGCGCGCGACGCGCTGCCCTCCGTCGAGCACACCGTCTGGGTGGACTACCAGTTCCCCGGGGGCCCGGCGTGCGCGGAGAGCATCCGCTGGGCCGAGGCGGTCGCCGGGCCGTCAGCCGAGCCGGGACCGGGATCCGCCGCCGGGGAGCCGGTGCTGGAGTTCGAGCCGGTGCCGTTCGAGCACCCGCTGTGGATCCTCTACTCGTCCGGCACCACCGGCCTGCCGAAGGGCATCGTCCACGGCCACGGCGGCATCCTGCTGGAGCACTACAAGGCCATCGCCTTCCACATGGGCGTCGAGGAGGGCGACCGGTTCTTCTGGTACTCCTCCACGAGCTGGATGATGTGGAACGTGGTCCTGGGCTCGCTGCTGCTCGGCGCGACCGCGGTGCTGTACGACGGCAGCCCGGCCTACCCCGACGTCAGCGGCCTGTGGCAACTCGCCGAGAAGACTCGCGCCACCCTGCTCGGCACCAGTGCCGGCTACCTGATGGCGTCGCAGAAGGCGGACCTGCACCCGGGCCGCGACTTCGACCTGTCCGCGCTGCGGGCGATCGGCTCCACCGGCTCCCCGCTGCCGCCGACCGGCTTCCGCTGGGTCTACGACGCGGTCGGCGCCGACATCTGGCTGAACTCGCTGTCCGGCGGTACCGACGTCTGCACCGCCTTCGTCGCGGGGAACCCGCTGCTGCCGGTGTACGCCGGCGAGATCCAGTGCCGGGCGCTGGGCTGTCGCGTGGAGTCCTGGGACGCCGAGGGCAAGCCGCACGTCGGCGAGGTCGGCGAGCTGGTGCTGACCGCGCCGGCGCCGTCGATGCCGGTGTTCTTCTGGAACGACCCGGACGGTCACAAGTACCACGACGCCTACTTCGACGTCTTCCCCGGCGTCTGGCGGCACGGCGACTGGTGCACCGTCACCGAGCGCGGCGGCGTCATCATCCACGGCCGCTCCGACTCCACGCTGAACAAGCAGGGCGTCCGCATGGGCTCGGCGGACATCTACGAAGTCGTGGAGAAGCTGCCGGAGATCCGCGAGTCGCTGGTGATCGGCGTCGAGCTGCCCGACGGGGGCTACTGGATGCCGCTGTTCGTGCACCTGGCGCCGGACGCGGTGCTGGACGACGGGCTGCGGGCCCGGGTGGCCGCCGCGATCCGCGCCGAGCTCACGCCGCGGCACGTGCCGGACGAGCTGATCGAGGTGCCCGGCGTCCCGCACACCCGGACCGGCAAGCGCCTGGAGATCCCGGTGAAGCGGCTGCTGACCGGCGCCGACCCGGCCAAGGCGGTGAACCTGGGGACGGTCGACGACCCGGCGCTGATCCAGTGGTTCGTCGACTACTCGCGGACCCGCGAGGCAGGGGACTGAGGATCGCGCCCGGGCCGGCGGCCCGGGGTCTTCCGCGGGCGGCCGGCCTCCCGGCCGGGCCGCCCGCGCGGAGTAGGGGGTGTTCGGTTGTGCGGGCTCGCGCCCGGCGCTCAGAGCCCGCCGGGGCCCGGCGGCAGCCCGAACTGCCCGCCGGAGACGGACAGCTCGGCGAACCGCGGCACCGGCGACGGTGCCCACGGCTCCCCGGGGACGGTGCGGAAGTCGGCCCGGAACTCGAGGATGAGCGCGTCGAAGACCGGGGTGCTGCTGGGACCGGCGGACGCCGCGGACGCGGCGCCGCCCCTGCTGTTCTCGTACATTGTCAAACCACTGTCTTCCGGCCGGCGGGCGGCGGGGACGAAGCTGTTCACTGCGGGGACGCCACCGGCTCAGACCAGGTCGACCAGGTCCGCGATCGACTTCACGATCCGCGAGGGGCGGAACGGGAAGCGGTCGATCTCGTTGGCCTGCGTCACCCCGGACAGCACCAGGAACGTCTCCAGGCCGGCCTCGATCCCGCAGAGCACGTCGGTGTCCATCCGGTCGCCGATCATCGCCGTCACCTCCGAGTGCGCCTGGATCTTGTTCAGGCCCTCGCGCATCATCAGCGGGTTCGGCTTGCCGACGAAGTACGGCTCCACACCGGTGGCCTTGGTGATCAGCGCGGCCACCGCGCCGCAGGCCGGCTGCGGACCGTCCGGCGTGGGGCCGGTGGCGTCCGGGTTGGTGGCGATGAACCGCGCGCCGTTGGTCACCAGGCGGATGGCCCGGGTGATGGCGTCGATGCTGTACGCGCGGGTCTCGCCCAGCACCACGTAGTCCGGGTCGGCCTCGGACAGGGTGTAACCGACGTCGAAGAGAGCGGTCGTCAGACCGGCTTCCCCTATGACGTAGGCGGTCCCGTTCGGCCGCTGGTTGTCGAGGAACTGCGCGGTGGCCAGCGCCGAGGTCCAGATGTGCTCCTGCGGCAGCGGGATCCCGATGCTGGTCAGCCGGGCCGACAGGTCGTGGGGGGTGTAGATCGAGTTGTTGGTGAGGACCAGGAAGGGACGGTCCTTGGCCCGCAGCCGGCGGATGAACTCGTCCGCGCCCGGGATCATGTGCCCCTCGCGGATCAGGACGCCGTCCATATCGGTCATCCAGCTCTCGACGGGCTTGCGGTCATGCACTCTGATCTGCTCCTGGAATGGAAGGGGACAATGCCGTGGCGGTGACCATCATTCCAGAAGTGAAAAAGTTTAGCGCCGGTGCGCGTGTCGCCTCGCGGCGGAAAGCTCGCCGCGGCTCCAGCCGAACGGTATTCCGCGACGGCGTTAGTTGAGGCCCGGGGACATCTTCTACGCACCGGCGCCCACGAGGGTAGCACGCGTGATCGGCACGGTGCATAAAGTGCCTGGTCACCGCGTCGGTCCTCCTCCGGGCGGCGCAGCAGCCGTTCGCGCCCCGCGTGCTCGTCGCGAAGGCTGCCGGAGTGCCCGCGAGACAGCGGGCCTTTTTTGAGGAGGAGCACGCCATGACCGCTCGGGTCCTCGAACTCACCGCCACGGCCGGCGCCATCGCGCTGCCGGCCGGACTGAAGCGGGAGGGACGGCGTTCGCAGCCGTCCCTCCCGCCGTATTACTCGGTCTTTCTCAGGCCACTGACCGCGTCACTGCTTGGCCGGGGCTTCCAGGCCCGCGGCGTCGTCCGGAACCGCGTCCACGAGGACCGGTTCGACGGTCACCGCCGTCGCCGCGGCGGCCTGCTGCGCCGCGATGACCGGGTTGATCAGCACCACCGCGTCGGTGTCCGCGGTGTCCGCGGTCGCCACCCGGGCCTCGGCGACGGCGCGCTCGGCGGCCTTCTGCTCGGGGGTCTCGGCGCGGCCGGCGCGCTTGAGAAAGTGCTCGTGGATGTGGTCGTCGAGCAGCAGCAGGCCGGTCCAGCGGCGGGCGTCCAGGGCGCGCAGCAGCGGGATCTGGCGCAGCTCCAGGGTGAGCAGCGTCGCGACGGTCGCCGCGACCGCCTCCTTGAGCAGGCCCAGCCCGCAGGCCGCGCCGATCGCGGCGCAGGCGAAGATGCTGGCCGCCGTGGTGATGCCGTGCAGGACCTCGTGTTCCTCGACGGTCTGCCGGAAGCACAGGCCGCCGCCGATGAAGCCGATACCGGTGACCGCGCCGGCCAGGATGGTGTTGGCGCCGTTGCCGGCCAGCACGCCGATCAGCGCGGTGGCGGCGCCGAGCAGGGAGAACGTGCGGTCGCCGGCCAGCGCACCGCGCAGCTGGCGCTCGAAGCCCAGCGCGAAGGTCAGCACCCAGGCCAGCGCGATCCGGCCGACGGCGTCCCAGTGGCTCGGGACTTTGATGTTCTCGGTCTGCTGCGCTGCCGCCAGCAGTACCGCCCCCACTGTGTGCATCTGTCGGTGTCCTCCCGGGCCGCGTCGGCGTGTCCTGACGCCGATCCAACGGAACCTTAGAGGCAAGGCCGGGAACGACGGTACCCGAGTCTTCACCTCACCCCGCTTGTGACCGAACGGTTACGGGGCAGGGAAAGTCCCAGCCCAACCGCGAGAAGTCCCTGCCATCGCCCCCGATCGGGACTCCTGCGGGCCCGAAGATCGGGGTATGCGCAGGGTCCCGGAAGGAGGCGGTACCGTAGCGGCCATGGTGTCAGCGCTGGGCAACCGGCTCGCCGCCGGTCTCTGGGGCTGGCTGAGCAAGGCTGGGAAGGTGCGTGCCGGATCGGCCGTCGCGCGCCGCTTCGCCACGTTCGGCGAGGGGTCCACGATGGCCTTCCCGCCGGGCACCGTGTTCGGGGAACGCTACATAGCCGTCGGGGCGCACGTGCTGATCGGCGCCAACGTCACCATGTCCGTCGGCTTCGTCCCGGGCCTGGACCTGGGGCCGGTGCCGCTGGTGCGGATCGGCGACGGCGTCGTGCTGGGCCGCGGCAGCCACGTGGTCGGCCACCGGTCCATCGACATCGGCGACGACGTCTACACCGGCCCCAACGTCTACATCACCGACCAGAACCACGGCTACGACGACCCCGACGTGCCGATCGGCAAGCAATGGCCCAGCGAGGCCCCGGTGCGCATCGGCCCCGGCTGCTGGATCGGCACCAACGCGGTGATCCTGCCGGGCACCGTCCTGGGCCGCAACGTGGTGGTGGCGGCCGGCTCCGTGGTCCGCGGCGAGTTCCCGGACCACTGCGTCGTCGGCGGCGTCCCGGCGAGGATGCTGCGCCGCTACGACGCCGAGACCGGCTGGGCGCGCGTGGACTCCCTCCAGGCCCAGGCGAGGAACGCCAGCCCGGCCAACGGATAGAGCGCGCTCAGCACCATCTGCGGCGGGTTCAGCGCCGGCGAGGACCCGACCACCTTGTGCGGCACGGCCCAGATCAGGAACGACAGGAACACCGCGCACCAGGCCACCGCCGCCCGCGGCGCGCGCACCGCCAGCAGCATCGCGACCGGCACCGCCCAGACCCAGTGGTGGGACCAGCTGATCGGCGAGACCAGCAGCCCGGTGACGGCACACGCGAGGGCGCCGAGCGCGTCGTCCCCGCGCCGCGCGTTTCGCGCCGCGACCCACAGCCCGGCCGCCGCGACGAGCACCGCGGCCATCGCCCACAGCGCCTTGGGATCGTCGATGTGCGTGATCCTCGCGATCATCCCGGACAGCGACTGGTTGTCGGTGATGTAGGTCTTCCCGACGGCGTCGGTCTCGAAGACCTTGTGCAGCCAGAACTTCACTGACGCGTGGGGAAGCAGGACGAAACCGGCCACCATGGTGGCGAGCGCGCCGGCGGCGGCGGTCACCGCCTCCCGCCGCTTGCCGGACAACAGGAACCACAGGATGAACACCCCGGGGGTCAGCTTGATCCCGGTGGCCAGCCCGATGCCGAGACCGCGAGGCCACCGGCTCGTCGGCGGCCGGGTCAGGTCGAACAGCACCAGCGCGGACAGCGCGAGGTTGATCTGGCCGTACCGCAGCGTGGTCCACACCGGCTCGAACCACAGCCCCGCACCGGCGACCGCGGCCAGCGACGCCCACCGCTCAGCGAACCCGGGCCGGTCCAGCCACCCGCCGATCAGCTTCGCCGCGAGATGCACCACGAGCCCGAGCAACACAACGTTGGCCGCGGTGACGAGCACCTTCAGCACACCGACCGGAATCCAGCTGATCGCCGCGAACAGCAGCGCGGCGAACGGCGGATACGTCGCGGGCAGCACATTGCCGCCGGAGGTCGGGATCCGCACACCGTCGCCGTACAGGTCGCGCCCATGCAGCACCGCCTGCCCCTCGGCGCGGTACACGACCATGTCGATCATCGTCGGATGGGCCAGCGCCCGGACCGCGAGATAGCCGGTCAGGCTCACGGCGGCGAAGACGGCGAGCAGGACGGTGAGCCGGCGGCGGTCGAGTCGGCCCGGTTGGTCGAGTCGGTCGAGGAGCACTGCCACGGGGGAACCCTACGGGATGGACAGCCGTAACACATTATGTGCTACAGTCGGCACATGGCTGCTGAAACCATCACGATCAGGACGAATCCGGCTCTCGACCGCGCGCTGGAGATACTGACCGCCGACGGGACCAACCGGTCGGCGGCGATCACGGCCGCTGTCGTGGAAGCCGCGCAGCGGCGGGAGCGGGCGGCGGCGATGCGGCGCGCGGTGCTGCAGATGCCCCGGGTGCCCAACACCGGCGTCAGCATCGCTGACGAGATCATTCGCGAGCGGTACGGAGACGAACGGTGATCTATCTGGATTCGGCAGCACTCGTGAAGCTGGTTCAGGACGAAGTCGAGTCCGATGCGCTTGTCGCTTGGTTGGATCAGCGCATCGACACGCCTTGGGTCAGTTCGGTCCTGCTTGAAGTCGAGGCATTCCGTGCCGTGGTGAGGGCCGAACCGGCGGCAGTCGGGAACCTGCGTTCGTTCCTCGACATGATCGAGCTCGTCGAGCTCGATCCCGGGATCCGGATCCTGGCCCAGACGGTGAAGCCTGCCGCCATCCGCAGCCTGGACGCCGTCCACCTCGGCACCGCCCTGTCGCTGACCGGCATCACCGCCTTCGTGACCTACGACAAGCGCCTCGCCGAGGCGGCGGTGGGCGCGGGACTTCCCGTCTTCGCGCCCGGCGCCGCCTGATCCCTGCCGGTCCCTACCGGATCTCCACGATCGGCAACCGCAACGCCCCCGGAGCCGCCTCCGGCACCGCCGGGCTCTTCGGCCGCACGTACCCGATCCGCTTGTACGGCTCCCCGAGTGCGGGGCGTGTGTCCGGCTCGCCCTTGTTCGGCCAGAACGCGGCGGCGCGCTCGGCCATCGCCGTGATGGTCAGCGACGGGTTCACGCCGAGGTTGGCCGAGACCGTCGAGCCGTCGGCGACGTACAGGCCGGGGTGCCCGTAGACGCGGTGGTACGGGTCCACCACGCCGTGGTCGCGGTCGCGGCCGATGACGCAGCCGCCGATGATGTGCGCGGTCATCGGGATGTTGAACAGGTCGCCGACGGTGCCGCCGGGGATGCCGTCGATGCGGGCCGCGGTGCGCTCCACCGCCTCGTTGCCGGCCGGGATCCAGGTCGGGTTCGGCAGGCCGTGGCCCTGGCGGGTGGTGAGCTTCGTCTTCCGGAACAGGCCGCGCTTGCGGTAGACGGTGAGCGAGTTGTCCAGGGCCTGCATCACCAGCAGGATGATCGACCGCTCGGCGAACCGGCGGCTGGGCAGCATGCGCGGCACCCACGTCGGGTGTTTGACGCCGATGCCCAGCAGCTTGATCCAGCGCGGGACGCGTCCCTCGCCGTCGGTCAGCCCGGTCTTCAGCAGGCCCATCGCGCCGCTGCCGCGGCCGTAGCGGACCGGTTCGATGTGCGTGTGCTCGTCCGGGTGGAACGAGGACGTGATGGCGACGCCTTCGGTGAAGTCGTACTGGCGCGGCTTCTTGGCCATGGCGCCGAGCAGCGACTCGGAGTTGGTCCGGGTCAGTTCTCCGAGGCGCGGCGAGAGTCCGGGCAGTGAGCCGTCGGCGGCGAGCTTGTGCAGCAGGCGCTGCGTGCCGAGCGCACCCGCGCTGAAGACGACGTGCTCGGCCGTGAGCGTGCGGCGGCCCTTGGCGAACCACTTCCCGGTTCGGGTCACCGTGACCTGGTATCCGCCGCCGCCCGGCAACGGGGTGACACCCTCGGCGGTCGTCAGCGGATGTACCTCGGCACCGAGGCGTTCGGCGAGATGGAGGTAGTTCTTCACGAGCGTGTTCTTGGCGTTGTGCCGGCAGCCGGTCATGCACGCGCCGCACTGCAGACACGAATTCCGCTTCGGTCCGGCGCCGCCGAAGAAGGGGTCCGCGACCTCGGTGCCGGGCTTGTCGCCGTCACCGCCGAAGAACACCCCGACCGGCGTCAGGTGGAACGTGTCCCCGACGCCCATCTCCTCGGCGACCGCCTTCATCTGCACGTCGGCCGGCGTCATCGTCGGGTTCTGCACGACGCCCAGCATCCGCTTGGCCTGGTCGTAGAACGGCGCCAGCTCGCCGCGCCAGTCGGCCACGTCGCGCCAGTGCGGGTCGTCGTAGAACGGGTCCAGCGGCTCGTAGAGGGTGTTCGCGTAGACCAGCGACCCGCCGCCGACGCCCGCCCCGGCCAGCACCACGACGTCCTTCAGCCGGTGGATCCGCTGGATGCCCTTGCAGCCCAGCTTCGGGGCCCACAGGAAGGAGCGCAGCCGCCAGGAGGTCTTCGGGAAGTCACCGTCGGCGAACCGCCGGCCGGCTTCCAGCACTCCGACCTTGTAGCCCTTCTCACTGAGCCGGAGTGCGGTGACCGAACCGCCGAAGCCCGAGCCGATGACCAGCACGTCGTAGTCCAGCGCAGCGCTCATGGCGCGTAGAGTAGCCGCTATTTAACAGCGTCTCTAGTAGCTGACGCCGGTTTGTTACCCGCTGGTAAGCACGTTCCGATCAGCGGTTCCCCGCAGTACTCTGCGACACCATGGGAAGCCGAAGGTCCCTCATGATCGCGGTCTCGGCCGCGACGTTCCTCGCTTCGGCGGCCGCCACGGCCCCGACCTCCTTCGCCGCGAGCACCACCGCCACCCGCGGCGCCGTGCACACCGTCTGCAACGGCTCCACCTCCCGGTGCCCCCGGGGGACGGAGTACTCGACGATCCAGGCCGCGGTCGACGCCGCCAGGCCGGGGGACTGGATCCTGGTCTGGCCCGGGGTTTACCACGAGAAGGCCACCGGCTCCGAAGGCGTGCTCATCACCAAATCCGGCCTGCACCTGCGCGGGATGGACCGGAACAAGGTCATCGTCGACGGTTCCGACGGGGACGCCGCGCATCCCTGCCCGGGCGCCGCCGCCCAGCAGGACTTCACACCGCGCAGCGGAGTCGTGGTGCGCGGCGCCGACGACGTCTCCATCGAGAACCTGACGGTGTGCAACTACCTCGCGGGCACCGACGGCGAACAGGGCAACGAGATCTGGTGGAACGGCGGCGACGGAACCGGCGCGATCGGCATGCACCGCTACCACGGCGCCTACCTCACGGCGACGAGCGAGTACGCGACCGCCGACACTTCGGGCCAGATGGGCCAGTACGGCATCTTCACCTCGAACGCCGTCGGCCCGGCCGACCTCACCGACACCTACGCCAGCAACATGGGCGACTCCGACTACTACGTCGGGGCCTGCCGCAACCTGTGCGGCGTCACCATCACGCGCGCCCACGGCCAGAACTCGGCGCTCGGATTCTCCGGCACCAACGCCGGCGGCTACACCATCCGCGACTCCGAGTTCGACGGCAACCGCACCGGTCTGGCCCCCAACGCCCTGAACAACGACGACGCCCCGCCGCCGCAGGACGGTTCGTGCCCGAACGACCCGACGCGCTCGTGCACCTTCATCGAGCACAACTGGATCCACGGCAACAACAACCCGAACGCGCCCGGCTTCGGCCTCGCGCCGGTGATCGGCGTCGGCGTGGAGATCTCCGGCGGCCACTACGACACCATCCGCGACAACCTCATCACCGACCAGGGCTCATGGGGCGTCGTGACCCACGACTACCCCGACTACGAGACTCCGCCGCCGCTGTCCAGCTGCCAGGGCGGTGTGCAACTGCCCGGGCTGTGCCTGTTCCAGGCCCTCGGCACGCACGTCTACGGGAACTTGTTCGCCCACAACGGCTCCTTCGGCAACCCGACCAACGGAGACCTCGCCGACGAGGGCACCACCGCGCCGCGGGACTGCTTCTACGGGAATCTCGATTTCGGTGGGGCCCTGACGTCCGACCCCGCGAACATCCAGAGCGCCGCGGTCGGCGGCCGGCCGTGCATCGGCCCCGGCAAGGGCGATGACCAGCTGCTGCTCGGTGAGCTGGTGTGCGCCGCGGGCCTCGGGCAGTGCCCCGTTCCAGGGGCCGCGTACCCGCAACGCACGGGGGTCGTCCTCACGCCGTTGACCAGGCAGGCGACCATGCCGGATCCGTGTCGTGGGGTGCCTCGCGATGTTTTTTGTAACAAGTAGGTTGTGGCGGCCGTTCCGACGCAACGAGGAGCCCCGTTCGGGCGTCGATAGGGGCATGAGGACTTCAGGGGCGGGGAAGGGCGGCCTGCTGGCCGCGGTGGCCGGCGCGGTGGCGATCGGCGTGGCGGGCTGCGGGACGGGCTCGGACCAGGGTAAGAGCGATGCGGTGGGGCAGGCCGCCGGAGTCGGCACCACGACGGTCCCGGCGGCCCCGAGGGCCCCGACGACGTCGGCGCCCGCGGCGGCCGCGCGACCCTCGCCGGCGGCGGCCCCGGCACCCACG
>NZ_BAAAQM010000075.1:0-48284 GCF_039531675.1 Catenulispora subtropica | reverse complement strand
ACCGCCGAGACGGGCTGACCACCTCACCGACCGGCAGCCGAAGAGACCCCAGGCGGGGGATGGCGTCCACTGGAGTGGTGTAAAAGTTCTCTGATCAGGCCGTCTTCTTGCCTCGTGGCAGTGCGGTCGGTCCGGTGATGACGGCGGTGGTGCCGGTGCCCAGCAGCTCGGCCATGGAGCTCTCGGATAGGTAGCGGCGGTCGGTGACCTGCCACTCGTCGTGGAGTTCGGCCAGGACGGCGCCGGTCAGCCGGGCTAGTGCGGCCGGGTTGGGGAAGACCTGGACGACGTCGGCTCGGCGTTTGACCTCACGGTTGAGGCGTTCCAGCGGGTTGGTGGACCAGATTTTGGTCCAGTGGGCTCTGGGGAAGGTGGCGTAGGCGGTGATGTCGGTCTCGGCGGCGATGAGCATGTCTTTGACCGGCGGGAACTGCGCGGCCAGTAGATCAGCGACGAGGTGTAGCTGGCTGTGGACGGTAGCGGCGTCGGGCTGGGCGAAGATGGTGCGGATGGTCGCGGCGACCATCTCGCCGGAACCGGGCTCGATCTTGGCCAGGACATCGCGGACGAAGTGAACGCGGCAGCGCTGCCAGGCCGCGCCGAGGAAGACCTGCGCGACCGCTGCGACCAGGCCGGCGTGGGCGTCGGAAATCACCAGCTGCACCCCGGTCAGACCGCGGGCCCGCAGGGAGCGCAGGAACTCCTTCCAGAACGCCTCGGTCTCGTTGTCGCCGACGGCGAACCCCAGCACCTCGCGGTTTCCGTCGGCGTTGACGCCGGTGGCGATGACCACGGCCTGGGAGACGATGCGGTGGTTGACCCGGGCCTTGCAGTAGGTCGCGTCCAAGAAGATGTAAGGGAACGGGCTGTGATCCAGCGGCCGGTCGCGGAACGCGGTGATCTCGCCGTCCAGGCCTGCGCAGATCTTCGACACCTGGCTCTTGGAGATCCCGGAATCGGCGCCGAGTGCCTTGACCAGATCGTCGACTGAACGCGTGGAGACGCCGTGGACGTAGGCCTCCATGATGACCGCGAACAGCGCCTGGTCGATGCGACGCCTGCGCTCCAGCAGGGATGGGAAGAAGGAGCCGGTACGCAGCTTGGGGATGTGCAACTCCACGTCGCCGGCGGCGGTGGTCAGGCCGCGGTCGCGGTGCCCGTTGCGCACACCGGTGCGCTCTGAGGTGCGCTGATACGGTGCTGCGCCGATCGCGGCGGTGGCCTCGGCCTCGATGAGTTCTTGCAGGATCCGCTCCAACACGGTGCGGACCATGTCGGTGTTGTCGGAAGAACGCAGTGACGCCAGCAGGTCCAACAGTTCAGACTGGGAGAGAGCCATCGCAGGGCCGCCCTTCGGGAAAATGAGCCTTCCCTTTGAAGGTCCTGCGATGGCTCCCTACGCGCTAGAGCCCAACTCAAGGTCAGTTACACCACTCCAGTGGACGTGACCAGGCGGGGCGGGGTCGTGAACACCACAACCGCCAGCCGAACCACCCACCCACCAGCCCGGACCCCGCACCATCAACACCCTGGCCGAAGGTCGTAATAAGCCCTTGATTGTAAAACCACAGACCAACCGCAGCGGAGCCCGGCCCTGCGCCCTCGCCCTCCGCCCTCGCCCCTGCTCCCCTCGCCCCTGCATCCAGCCGTCTTCAAGCCTTGCTCGAACCCTTAGTCGAGCGCTTTATCCGAGCCCTGAGTCACCCGGGCTCCCCGTGGCGACCGCCAGCCGCTCCAGCACCGCCGGGATCTCCTCGGCCGGGACCGGCGGCGAGTAGTGGAAGCCCTGCGCGTAGTCCACGCCCAGGGCTGCCAGTCGGCGGGCCTGGGCGGCGTTCTCCACGCCCTCGGCGGTGACCGTCATGCCGCTGGCGTGGGCCAGGGCGACCAGGCTGGTGATCACCGACTCGGCGAAGCGGTCGCCTTCGGGATCGCCGAGGTCGGCGACGAAGGAGGCGTCGATCTTCAGGGCGGTGGCCGGCAGGTGGCGCAGGCGGGCGAGGTTGGAGTAGCCGGTGCCGAAGTCGTCGACGGCGATGCCGATGCCGCGGGCGGCCAGGGCGCGCAGGGTGCCGGGGCCGGGGAGGCGGTCGTCCTCGGCGTCCATCAGCGCGGTCTCGGTGATCTCCAGGCACAGGCGCTCGGGCGGCAGGCCGGAGGCGGCCAGTGCGGCCGCCACGTCGTGGACCAGGCCGGTGTCCCGGACCTGGCGCACGGCCACGTTCACCGCGACCGCCGGGCCCTGCGGCCACGCCGCGGCGTCGCGGACGGCGCGCTCCAGCACCCAGCGGCCGAGTTCGACGATCGCGCCGGTCTCCTCGGCGACCGGGATGAACTCGGCCGGCCGGAGCAGGCCGCGCTCCGGGTGGCGCCAGCGGACCAGGGCCTCGACGAGGGGTGGGCGGCCGCCGGCCAGGCTGACGATCGGCTGGTAGTCCAGGAACATCTCGCCGGTCTCCAGCGCCGCCGGCAGCGCCTGGGCCAGGGCGTAGCGGTGCACTTCGCGGGCGTTGCGGTCCTCGTCGAACAACGCGTAGTCGGCCTTGCCCGCGGACTTCGCCCAGTAGAGCGTGATGTCGGCGGCGCGCAGCAGCTCGGTGGCGGAGGCCGCTTCGGCGGGCCGCTCCACGAGCCCGGCGCTGGCGGTGACGGTGACGCTGTGGCCGTCCAGCACGATCGGCCGGCGGACCTCGGCCAGGATCCGCTCCAGCACCGGGAACACCGACTCCGGGCCCTGGGTGCGGCGGAACAGGATCACGAACTCGTCGCCGCCCATCCGGGCCACCACGTGCCGGCGCGGGTCGGTGGCGGCCGACAGGCGGGCCGCGACCTCGGTCAGCAGCCGGTCGCCGGCGTGGTGGCCGAGGGTGTCGTTGACGCCCTTGAAGCCGTCCAGGTCCAGGAACGCCAGCCCGAGGCGGTCGTCGGGGCCGGCCGAGCGCAGCAGCTCGCCGACCGCGTCCAGCAGCCGCACCCGGTTCGGCAGGCCGGTCAGCGCGTCGTGGGTGGCCTGGTGCCGCAGCTGGTCGGTGGCCAGGCGGCGGGCGGTGACGTCCTCGTGCAGGCCGATCAGCAGCGCGACCTCGCCGTCGTCGTCGCGCACCGCGGTGGTGCGCACGTGCGTCCACACCTCGCCGCCGTCGGCGCGCCGGATCCGGGTGTCGGACTCGGTCTCCACCGCGCGCCCGGCCAGCAGGGCGTCGTACCCGTGCCAGTACTCGACCGGGTCGGCCGGGGTGATCAGGTTCCGGATCGGGCGGCCGCGCGCGCCGTAGGCGTCGACGCCGAGCATCTCGGCCAGCGCCGGGTTCACCTCCAGCACCTGGCCGTGCCGGTCGGTGATGACGATGCCCAGCGCGGCGTTGCTGAAGACGGTGCGGAACCGGGCCTCGCCGGCGCGGTAGGCGGTGAGTACGGCCTCGTGGATCGAGGCCTGTTCGGCGCGGGTGCGCTCGCGCAGGCCCTCGGCGAACGCGGCGGCCAGGCCGGCGCGCAGCGCGGTGCGGGTGGCCGGGCGCAGGAACGGCGGCAGGTGCCGGTCCAGCACCTCGACGGTGGCCGCGACGCACGCGCCCTGGAAGCAGTGCGCGTCGATGAGGACGCCGGCGGCCTGCTCGCCGATCTTGCGGGTCAGCTCGGGATCGTCCGGGGCGGCGACGACCTGCTCGGCCAGCGGGGTGACGACGCGCAGCGCGTGGTCGTAGCCCATTGGTGTGGCCGCGGCGGCGGCCAGGGCGGCGGCCCAGGCCTGGGCGAAGGCGACGGCCGGGCCGGGACCCGCGTCGGAGTCCGGGCCGGGGTCTGGATCGTGGTTCGGATCGTGGTTCGGATCGTGGTTCGGCTCACGGTTCTGGTGGTGGCCACCGGACCCGGGATGAAGAGCCTTGGCAGCGCTCGAAGCCGCCTTCTGTGCCGGCGGCGGCGTGGATATTCGTGGCGGATGGCCGTGTTCGCCGTTCGGTTCGGGGACCACGTGGGCGCGATGGTCGGCGGCGGCTTCGAACCCCGGCCCCGGATGCCGGCGGCCATGGTGCTCACCGGATTCGAAGGCCGCCTGGGCCGCGTGCGGATTGCTGCCGGCGCCGACCGTGATCCCCACGCCGACGGCCGTCGCGCCCTGCTGCGTTCCCCCACGGCCCCATAAGTCCGCCTCGCCGATGGCGGCCACGCCCGTTCCGGGCTCGGTGCCACCGATCCCGGCTTCCGCGCTGTGCGTCGTCACGTCGTGCCGCCTCTCGCCGACTCCGTCAGCCGGATGCGCCGGGCTTGACGGCCACGGCGGCGTAGGAAGCGTACCGGTCGGAGTGTTGCGCGGCCCGCTCGGCCTCCTCGGGCAGGGGCCGCCACAACGGCATCGGCACCACACCCGGCGTCAGCGGTGTGAAGCCGTCCAGGAGCGCCTCGATCTCGCCGGCGGTGCGCCAGGTCATCGGTTCCGGGGACTTCGCGTTCCACATCTCCAGCATGGCGATGGTCTCGCGCGGCTGGCCGTCGTGCGAGGCGTGCTGCAGGATCAGGAAGCTGCCGGGGGCGAGGGCGTCGCGCAGGGTGGCCACGATGCCGGCCGGGTCGTCCGCGTCGGCGACGAAGTGCAGCAGACTGCACAGCAGCACCGCCACCGGGCGGTCGAAGTCGATCAGGGCCCGCACCCGCGGGTCGTCGAGGATCGCGCGCGGGGAGCGGGCGTCGGCCTGGACGAACGCGGCGTCCGGGTCGCCGGCGAGCATCGCCACACCGTGCGCGACCGCCACCGGGTCGTGGTCGACGTAGACGACGCGGGCCCCCGGGCGGGTCTCGCGGGCGACCTCGTGCACCGGGCCCATGGTCGGGACGCCGGCGCCGATGTCCAGGTACTGGTCGACGCCGGCCGCGGCGGCGGTGCGGACCGCGCGGTGCAGGAACATCCGCACCTGGCGGGCCAGCTCCGGCATGTCCGGTTTGAACGCGATCGCGGCCTCGGCCACCTCCCGATCGACCGCGAAGTTGTGGGAACCGCCCAGGAAGTAGTCCCAGACCCGGGCCGAGCTGGGCTGGTCCACATTGATCGAAGCAGGCGCCCAGTCCCGTCTGCCGTCGGTCATGTCCGGTCCTTCCTCCGGGTCGGTTCCCCCCATCAACATACTGATCTACATGTTAATCATGTGTCCGGCAAGACCGTGGACGGCTTCCTTGACGGCCTCGCCGAGCGTCGGGTGCGCGTGGATGTTGCGGGCCACCTCGTGCACCGTGAGGTCCCACTGCTGCGCGAGGGTGAGCTCCGGCAGCAGCTCGGTCACCTCAGGGCCGATGAGGTGCGCGCCCAGCAGTTCGCCGTACTTGGCGTCGCTGATCACCTTCACGAAGCCGACCGCGTCGCCCAGGCCCGCGGCCTTGCCGTTGGCGCTGAACGGGAACTTCACGGTCTTGACGTCGAAGCCCTCCAGCCGGGCCTGCTCCTCGGTCCAGCCGAAGCTGGCGATCTGCGGCTGGCAGTAGGTGGCGCGCGGCACCATGACGAAGTCGATCTCCATGGTCTCGACGCCGCCGATGGTCTCGGCCGCCACGATGCCCTGGGTCTCGGCCACGTGCGCCAGCATCACCTTGGCGGTGACGTCGCCGATGGCGAAGATGTGCGGGACGTTGGTGCGACCGCGGCCGTCCACCGCAATCGCGCCGCGCTCGGTGAGCGCCACCCCGGTCTTGTCCAGGCCGTAGCCGTCGACGTTGGGCGCGAAGCCGATGGCCTGCAGCACCTTGTCGGTCTCCAGCACCTGCTGGGCGCCGTCCTTGCCGGTGACGGTGACCCGCACCTTGGGGCCGGAGTCGTCGATGGCGTCGACCCGGGTGCCGGTGAGCACGTCGACGCCGAGCTTGCGGTACTGGCGGGCCAGCTCCTTGGACACCTCGGCGTCCTCCAGCGGCACCATGCGGTCGAGGAACTCGACGATGGTGACCTTGACGCCGTAGCTGTTGAGCACGTAGGCGAACTCCACGCCGATCGCCCCGGCCCCGGCGATCACGATGCTCTCCGGCAGCGTGGCGCTGAGGATCTGCTCCTCATAGGTGACCACACGCTCGGACAGCGAGGTGCCGGGCAGCAGCCGGGTGCGGGTGCCGGTGGCGATGATGCAGTTGTCGAACGTGACGGTCTCGCTGGAGCCGTCGGACTTGGCGACGCTGAGCGTGCGGGAGTCCAGGAAGGTGCCGCGTCCGTCGTACTCTGTGATGTTGTTCTTGCGCATCAGGTAGTGGACGCCCTTGACCCGGCCGTCGGCGACCTGGCGGCTGCGCTGGTAGGCGGCGCCGTAGTCGAAGGTGATCGGGCCGTTCGAGGAGATGCCGAAGGTCTTCGCCTCGTGCTGGACGGTGTGCGCCAGTTCGGCGTTGCGCAGCAGGGCCTTGGACGGGATGCACCCCACGTTCAGGCAGACGCCGCCCCAGTAGCGCTCCTCCACGACCGCGACCCGCTTGCCGAGCTGGGCGGCCCGGACCGCCGCGGTGTATCCGCCGGGGCCGGCGCCCAGGACGACGACATCGAAATGCGTGCTCATGGCTTCGACTCTAACCGGCGGAACCAGGGGCACGCCTGGTGGGCGGTGGAGTTCGGGGTCCCGACGGGCGAAAGCCCCTGACCTGGGATAGAGTCCGGCCCCGCCGCCCGCCCCGGGGACCGGCCGGAGATCAGCCGGCGGCCCGGCCCGCCTTCAGCGCGGCCGCGGTGTCGACGCAGCGCCGGGCCTGGTGGCGGGCCGCTTCCAGGGCCACGTCGCCGGGGGCGCCGCCGCCGGCCACGTGCGAGGTGCCGTAGGGGTTGCCGGACTGGAACTGGATCGGATCGGTGTAGCCGGGCGGCACGATGATTCCACCCCAGTGATAAAAGGTGTCGGCGAGCGCCAGGATGGTCGTCTCCTGGCCGCCGTGCAGCGTGTCGGAGGCCGTGAACGCCGTCCGGATGACGTGGGAGGCGCAGGACATCGGGGCTCTGCTCGGGGTGCTCGCACCGGACGCGGTGGCGACCGGGGACGGCGGCGGGCTCGGGCACGCGGCACCGGAACCGATCGTCGGCGCCGCGGCGGTGGCGCGGTTCTTCGCCGAGCGCGGCGGGACGCCGGGGCCGGAGTTCGTGGAGTGCACCGTCAGCGCCCGGCCCGGGCTCGCGGCGCGGATCCACGGGGTCACCGCTTCGGTGCTGGCGTTCGCGATCGCCGGGACCGGATCACGCGGGTGTGGGCGGTGCTGAATCCGGAGAAGCTGCGGCTCTGGCTGGATGCGGGCTGAGGACTGGGCCGTGGGCTTCGCGAGGACGCACGACCCGGGCGCGTCCGCCGCGCTGGAGCCGCGTCCGGCGGCTACCCTCGCTTGCGTGCAAGAGCTGATCCCCACCCCGGCCGGTGACGCGCGGATCACCCGCTTCCCGGCGCCGGCGCGGAAGCGGCGGGCGGTGCTGGCGCTCGGGCACGGTGCCGGCGGCGGCATCGCGGCGCCGGATCTCCAGGCGCTGGCCGCGGGCCTGCCGGGCGCCGGCATCGACGTGGTGCTCGTCGAGCAGCCGTGGGTGGTCGCGGGCAAGAGGCTGGCGCCGGCGCCGAAGACGCTGGACGCCGGGTGGCTGCCGGTGGCCGAGGCCGTGCGCGAGGGTGCGCGCAGGACGCCGTTCCTGGTCGGCGGGCGCAGTGCCGGGGCGCGAGTGGCATGCCGCACCGGGGCCGAGAGCGGCGCGGCCGGCGTGGTGGCGCTGGCGTTCCCGCTGCATCCGCCGGGCAAGCCGGAGAAGTCGCGCGCCGACGAGCTCGTCGACAGCGGCCTGCCGACGCTGGTCGTGCAGGGCGCCACCGATCCGTTCGGGACGCCCGCCGAGTTCCCGCAGCTGCCGCGCACGCACCGCCTGGTGGCGCTGCCGGCGGGGGACCACGGCTTCAAGGTCAAGAAGACTGAGGAGCCGGTGCTGGACGCTTTGGTGGCTGCGGTCGTGGAGTGGATCGCCGCGCTGCCGCGGTAAGGAGTCCTCTACAGTCGGAGCCATGGACCATCCCCGCGCAATGCTCTTCGATTTCTCCGGCACCCTGATGCGCATCGAACCGGCGGAGCGGTGGGTGCGCGCCGTCACCGACGCGGCTGGGCTGGGCCTGGACGACGCCACCGTCGCGCACCGGGCCGCGGCCCTGATCGACGCCGGAGCCTGGTACGGCGCCTATCCGACCCGCATCCCCGAGCACCTGGCTGAGATATACGCGACGCGCGACCTTGACGAACCGCACCACCGCGCCTGCTACACGGGCCTGATCCGGGAGTCGGGGTGGCCGTGGGAGGAACTGGTCGACCCGCTCTACGAGCGCAGCTACGCCCCCGAGGCCTGGCTGCCGTACCCGGACGCGCTCGAGACGCTGAGCGAGGCGAAGGACCGCGGCCTGGCGACCGCGGTGATCAGCAACATCTCCTTCGACATCCGGCCGCACCTGGAGCGCTCCGGCCTGCTGGAACTGCTGGACGCGGTGGTGCTGAGCTACGAGGTCGGGCTGATCAAGCCGGATCCGGCGATCTTCCAGCTGGCCTGCGACAAGCTGGAGGTGGACCCGGCGTCGGCCGTCATGGTCGGCGACCACGAGGCCGACGGCGGCGGGTCCGCCCTCGGCATCGCCACCTACTTCGTGGACCTGGTCCCGGTCGAGGAACGGCCCGACGCGCTGATCAGCGTGCTGCGGGAGGTCACGGCGTCGTAGCGGCGCCGGAGTCGGGGGCGGCGCCAGGGGCGGGAACGGCACCGGGGCCAGGGGCGGGATCGGCACCGGAGCCGGGGTCGGCCGCCTCGGGCTTGCGCACCGACCGCAGCAGCACCTCCGACACGTCCGCGACCCGCACCGCCTCGTCCGCCTTCCCCTGCTGCTTGCGCGTGGCGACTCCGTCGGTCAGCATCACGATGCAGTAGGGGCAGGCGGCCGTCACCAGGTCCGGCGAGGTCCCCAGCGCCTCGTCGGTGCGGGTCTCGTTGATCCGCGTGCCGATCGTCTCCTCCATCCACATCCGCGCGCCGCCGGCCCCGCAGCAGAACGACTTCTCGCGGTTGCGCGGCATCTCGTTCAGCTTCACGCCGGGCACCGCGCCGAGGATGTCGCGCGGCGCGTCGAAGACCCGGTTGTGCCGGCCGAGGTAGCAGGGGTCGTGGTAGGTGACCGCGACGTCCACCTCGCCGGCCGGCCGGAGCCGGCCGTCCTTGATCAGGCGGGCCAGCAGCTCGGTGTGGTGCACGACCTCGTAGTGGCCGCCGAGCTGCGGGTACTCGTTGGCCAGGGTGTTGAAGCAGTGCGCACAGGTGACCACGACCTTCTTGGCGCCGGCGGCGTTGAGCGTCTCCACGTTCTGCGTCGCCAGCTCGTGGAACAGGAACTCCTGACCGAGACGGCGCGCGGCGTCACCTGTGCAGGTCTCGCCGGAGCCCAGGATCATGAACTCGACCCCGGCCTCGTGCAGCAGCTCGGCGACGTTGCGCGAGGTCTTCTTCGCGTTGTCGTCCAGCGACCCGGCACAGCCGACCCAGAACAGGTACTCGACGTCGTCCGGGATGCGCTCCTCGCCGTTCGCGCCGAGGACGCGGACCTCGAACGGCAGGCCGGCCGTCCACTCCAGGCGGGCCTTGGCGCCGCGGCCCCACGGGTCGCCGTTCTTCTCCAGGTTGCGGAGCATGGTGCCGGCCTCGCGCGGGAACTCGGCCTCGATCAGGACCTGGTAGCGGCGCATGTCGACGATGTGGTCGACGTGCTCGATGTCCACCGGGCACTGCTCGACGCAGGCGCCGCAGGTCACGCAGGACCACAGCACGTCGGGGTCGATCACGCCCCCGACGTCGGCGCCGCCGACCAGCGGGCGCTGGGCTTCCTGGAAGACGTCGACCGCGCTGGTCTCCAGGGCCGCCTTGGCCTCGTCGCTGCCGGCCAGCAGATACGGGGCCTTGGCCAGAGCGTGGTCGCGCAGGCTCATGATGAGCAGCTTCGGGCTCAGCGGCTTCTCGGTGTTCCACGCCGGGCACTGCGACTGGCAGCGTCCGCACTCGGTGCAGGTGGCGAAGTCCAGCAGGCCCTTCCACGTGAAGTCCTCGATCGCGCCGCGGCCGATCTTGTCGTCCTCGCCCGGGTCCTCGAAGTCCACCTTCTGACCGCCGGAGTAGACCGGGAGCAGCGGGCCGAGCGCGCGGGGGCGGCGGGAGAAGGCGACGTTGAACGGCGCGAGGAAGATGTGCAGGTGCTTGGAGTGGACGACCAGCACCAGGAAGCTCAGGACCACGCCGAGCGAGCCGAGGACGCCGACGGTCTCGAAGACGTCGTTGGCGGTCTTGCCGGCGCCGTGCAGCACGTGGCCGGCGGCCTGGCTGGCGAACGCGCCGTGCGGGAAGGGGAAGTTGCCGGTGTTGATCTGGGCGCCGCGGTAGAGCAGGAGCGTCCACATCACGTTGAAGATCATGAACAGCACGAACCAGGCGGCGGTGGTGTGCGAGCCGAAGAACCGCGATGTGCGGCCCGCCTTCTCCGGGTCCTGCCGCAGCCGGATCACCGCGAACCCGGCGAGGCCGGCGAGGACCGCGCAGATGAAGAAGTCCTCCAGGAAGCCCAGCCAGGTGGCGGTGCCGATCAGCGGGATGTGGAAGTCGCGGTCGAACAGGGCGCCGAAGCCCTCGACGATGGTGGCGCCGAGGATGACGAAGCCCCAGAACACGGCGAAGTGCGCCAGGCCCGGACCGGACCAGCGCAGGAGCTTGCGCTGGCCGAACACCTCCGTGATCACGGCCCACAGCCGCACACCCGGACTGTCGGCGCGCCCGGGCTCCACCGGCTGCATCGAGCGGCCCAGGCGATAGAGCATCAGCACCCGGCGTCCGGCCAACGCGAACGCCGTGAGCGTGATCGCCGCGCCGATGATGAGTCGTACAGCCACAGGGGCCTCCGTTCGGTCGGTTACGGGACGTCGTTCGCCTTGCGGGCCCGGATCTCCGCGAGGAGCGCGGGCAGGATCGTCTGCGCGTCGCCGACCACCCCGAGGTCGGCGAGCTTGAAGATCGGCGCGGCCGGATCGTCGCCGATCACGACCACGGTCTTCGCCCCCTGCATCCCGGCCCGGTGCCGCACCGACCCGGACAGGCCGCAGGCGAGGTAGAGCCGCGGGTGCACCGTCTTGCCGGTGAGGCCCACGCACGCCTCACGCGGCACCCACCCCAGGTCGGCGGCGGTGTGCGAGCCGGCCACGGCCGCCCCGAGCTCGTCGGCGACCTCGGCCAGGACGGCGAACGCGGCGCGCGAGCCGATGCCCCGCCCGCCGGCGACGACGATGTCGGCCCGGTCCAGCGGCGGACGGTCCCGCGGCGGCTCGGGGGTGGCGGTGATACGGGGGGCGGGTATCGGCGACGGTTCGACCGCCGCGGTGTGGACGACGGGTTCGGCCTGGTGCGGCTCGGGCACCGCCGCCTCGGGCCGGACGGTGATGACCGGCACGCCGCGCACGACGCTCGACTCGACGAGGTAGGAGTCGGCGAGGCAGCGCTGGATGGCGACCGGCTCGCCGTCGGTGCCGGGCAGGACGTCGATCGCGTTGGTGATGATGCCGGCGTCCAGGCGGACCGCCAGGCGGGCGGCGGTTTCCTGGCCGTGGTACGTCGCGGGGATGAGGATGGCGGCCGGATCGAGGCGGTCCGCCAGGTGGTGGAGGAGGTCGGCGTCGCTGGCGCGGGCCGGGGCGGTCGGGGTGGTCGGGGTGGCCGGAACAGCTGGCGTGACCGGCGTGACCGGCGTGGCCGGCTTGGCCGGCGCCGCCGGGCTGTCGGCCAGGCACCAGATCTCGGTGGCCCCGAAGCGGGCCAGGGTCTTGATCGCGTCATCGTCGGGGCGGTCGCCTCCGACCACCGCGACCGGCTCCCCCAGCCGTCGCGCCAACGTCAGCAGCGCACAGGCCGAACGCCGCACCGAGCCGTCGCGCGCGTCACGGTCGACGAGCGCCAACACTTTCGCCATCGGGCCTCCTTGCCTCGATGTCCGGAGGTGCTCAGAGGAACTGTCGTTCCGACAGGAAGTCGGCGATGCGGGTGGCGGCCGCGGTGGGATCGGTGCCCGGGACCGTGGCGGGTCGGGGGCCGGGTCGGGTGGCGCGGTGGACGGCGGTGGCGGCTGCGGCGAGGCCGACGCGAGCCGGATCGACGCCGAGGTCGGTGAGGGTCCAGGTGCGGACCAGCTTGTGACGGGCTTCGGCGACGGCTTCGAAGCGCGGGTAGCGGGGCTCGCCGCTGCGGTCGGTCACGGAGAGGACGGCGGGCATGCTGGCGACGAGGTCCTCGACGACGGTGCCGTCGTGGCGGCGGGCGAAGACCTCGTCCTCGTCGGTGTGGAGCCGGTCGCAGTAACAGAGGGCGGGGACGGCCAGGCGCTCGGCGAGCATGGCCGGGACGACGGACATGGCGCCGTCGGCGGAGGCGGTGCCGCAGAGCACGAGATCGAAGCCGAGGCGGCGGCAGGCGGCGGCGAGCACGAGGGAGGTGGCCGGGGCGTCGCAGCCGTGCAGGGCGTCGTCGAGCACGTGCACGCCCTCGTCGGCTCCCAGCGCGAGCGCGGACCGCAGGGCGGCCACCGCGCCGGCCGGGCCCATGGTGAGAGCCGTGACCTGCACGTCGAGCCGCCGGGCGGCGATCCGCACGGCCTGCTCCACCGCGTACTCGTCGGAATCCGCCAGCCGGCAGCGCACCGCCGACCGGTTCACCGTCAGGTCCTCCGCGTAGGACACCTCCCCTATCGCCTGCGGGACGTGCTTGGTCAAAACGACGATCTTCATCCCACACCTCGCAACTGAGGCGGGAGTGTAGAGGCCTGATGACCATACGAGAAGACCTCGGGACATGTTTCAGGCCCCACCTGCAGAGCGGGTGGGGCCTGAAGAGGCTGTCAGGGCTCGTGACAAGCCCGGAACCGTCAGTGCACGAGCACGTACCCGGCCTCGTCCACGGCGGCCTCGACGTCCTTCTCGGCCAGCGGCGCGGTGCTGGTGACCGTGACCTTGCCGCTGGCGAGGTCGACGTCGACCGCGGTGACGCCGGCGATCGCGCTCACTTCCTCGGTCACAGACTTGACGCAGTGGCCGCAGGTCATCCCGGAGACGGTGTAGACGGCGGTGGTCGCGTTCTCGGACACGGTGGTCTCCTTCGGCTCGGTGGCCGCGACGGCATCGGCGGACGGGGCGGCACAGCAAGAACAGCCGGCGGCGGACGCCGCATCGTTGTCGATCACAGTCAGCTCGGTCATGGCGTTTACTATACCCCCCTAGGGTATGTATGCCGAAGGGCGGGCCTGTGATCTCGCTCACAGCCCGCCCCCCCGCACAGCCCCAGGGGTCGGCAGCGTCCCGCCGCCCGCCAGGTCAGCCGACGTTCAGCGTCACCGCCGCCGTGTGGAGCGTCCCGCCAGTCTGGAACTGCAGGAACATCCGCCACTGCCCGGCCTTCGGCAGCGTGGCCTCGAAGTCCAGGTCAGGCCCACCGTTCGCGGTGGTCGCGGGCCCGCCCTCGGGGTGCAGGTGCGCCATCGCCATGTCGCCGGCGTGGAAGCCGGTCAAATGAGCATACGTCTCCAGATACGGCTCCAGGTCCGTCACCGGCTTCCCGTCCTTGGCGATCGACACCTTCAGCGGCATCGCCATGCCGGCCATCAGCTTCGAGGCGTCGACGGTGACGGTGTAGCCGTCGACCTCGGCCGTCGCCGAGGCGGCCGGCAGCGGAGCGTCGGCCGCCGTGCCCGGCGAGGTGACCTGCTTGGACAACGTCAGCGCCACCGGCTTGCCGTCGGCGCCCTTGGCGATGAAGGAGGCGTAGGCCCGATACGTCCCCGGCCCGGCGGCCTTGATCGGCGCGGTCCAGGTCCCGTCCGCGGCCATCGTCGGGTGGACGTGCTGGAAGCCGGTCAGGTCCGAGCGCACCAGGTAGAAGTGCATGAGCTTGGTCTGCTCCGGCTCGAAGGCGGTGACCGGCGCACCGTCCGGTCCCACGATCCGGAAACCGAAGCCGTCGGCCGCGACCGAGTCGGCGGTCGGCGCGAAGGTGTAGCCCTGGTCGCTGGTGGCCAGGCCCTCGCCCATGTACATGGGCTCGTCGCCGTGGTCCATGCCGGACATCGAGTGGGAGTGGTCGGAGGACATCGGAGACTCCTGAGGTGTGGACGAAGGGGACGAGGCCGGGGACTTCATGTCCATGCCGGCCATGGACGAGTGGCTCCGGGAGGAGCCGCAGGCGGTGAGAACGAGGGCGCTCGCGACCGCGGGGATCAGCGCCAGGGTGCGGGCACGCTTGAAAGAGCGCATGGGTGATGAGACCTTCCGGTTGATGTGGCAGGTGGCTGAGGAAGCCCTCTGTCACGTCCGGGAGATGCTCAGCTGGTGCAGGACCTGGACGCCGGTTCGAGGTGGACCGTGCGGCCAATGGGGACGAACGAGCTTGGTGCCATGCGGCAGGCGAGGCCGCCATGCGGTGATGGCGATGAGGAACGCCAGCAGGAACAGGCCCGCCCAGCTTTCGGGGCGCAGGGGGACGCAGGTTTCCCCCGCCTGCGCGTGGCCCGGCTTCGGCTGCGCGGGCACCAGCATCGCGGGTTCGTCGTGGATGGCGGAGTGCATGGGTGCGCCATGGGCAGACCCAGTCAATCCAGCCGATCCCGACCAAGTCGAGCCAGCCGGCCCGGGCCACATGGGCGACCCGGCCGACGTCATCGCCATCGCCGCCGGGGACATGCCGTGGCAGCCGGTGCCGCCGCCGGTGATCCCGTGCATCAGGAACAGCCCGGCCAGCACCGAGAACAGCACAAGCACGCGCTGCTTCCCGGCCACTCCGGTCATGATTCCCTCTCGCGCTCGATACGGGCTACCGGTATAGGGTAGCGCCATTGATCATCGATGACCACGGGGGCGGGGAGGCAGCAGTGGTGGGTGCGGTGGCACACGCGTTGAAGATCACGGGCTCGATGACGTGGGAGATCACCTGGGCCCTGATCCTGGGGTTCGCGTTGTCGGCCGTGGTCCAGGCAGTGGTGCGCAAGGGCACGATCGTGCGACTGCTGGGCGACGACCGGCCGCGGACACTGGCGGTGGCGTCGCTGCTGGGCGCGGCGTCGTCGTCATGTTCCTACGCGGCCGTCGCGCTGGCGCGGTCGCTGTTCCGCAAGGGCGCGAACTTCACGGCCGCGATGGCCTTCCAGTTCGGGTCCACCAACCTGGTCCTGGAACTGGGCGTGATCCTCTGGCTGCTGATGGGCTGGCAGTTCACCCTCGCCGAGTTCATCGGCGGCCCGATCATGATCGCGGTCCTGGCGCTGCTGTTCCGCAGATTCCTGAGCACCCGCCTGCTGAGCGAGGCCCGCGACCAGGCCGACCGCGGCGTCGCCGGCTCCATGGAGGGACACGCGGCGATGGACATGTCCGTGGCCGGAGAGGGGTCGTTCCTGAAGCGGCTGCTGTCCCGCGCGGGGTTCACGTCGGTATCGCACGTCTTCGTGATGGAGTGGGCCGCGATCCTCCGCGACCTGGTGATCGGCCTACTGGTCGCGGGCGCGATCGCGGCCTGGGTACCGGACTCCTTCTGGGAACACTTCTTCCTGTCCGGCCACCCGGTCCTGGCCGGCATCTGGGGCCCACTCGTCGGCCCGCTGGTCGCGGTCCTGAGCTTCGTGTGCTCGATCGGCAACGCGCCACTGGCCCTGGTCCTGTGGAAGGGCGGGATCAGCTTCGGCGGCGTGACGTCGTTCATCTTCGCGGACCTGATCATCCTGCCGATCCTGAACATCTACAAGAAGTACTACGGCAAGCGCGCCGCGTGGTTCCTGCTGTGGACGTTCTTCATCGCGATGGCCGGCGCGGGCTACGCCGTCGAGTTGCTGTTCAACCTGTTCGGCTGGATCCCGGACCGGGATGGCATGACGGTGATGAGCGAGGGTGTGCATTGGAACTACACGACGTTCTTGAACATCGCGTTTCTGGTGCTGGCGGCTGTGCTGTTGGTGCGGTTCTTCCGGACCGGGGGGATGGCGATGATGCGGATGATGGGTGGGGGGCCGGATGACATGGCGGGGCATGAGGGGCATGGCGGCCACGACAGCCATGACAGCCATGGGCATGACGGCCATGGCCATGACAGCCATGACAGCCATGACAGCCATGACAGCCATGACAGCCATGACAGCCATGAGCATCATGACCACCACTAGGAGCTCAGGACATCTTCTCCGAAGACTCGCCGGGTCGTACCATCCCGGTCTCGTAGCCGAAGACCACGGCGGCGACGCGGGTAGGTAGGCCGAGCTTGTCGAGGGCGTGGCCGAGGTGAGTCTTCACCGTTGTCTCGGCCACGGTGAGCTCCGCTGCGATCTCGGTGTTGGAGCGGCCGCGGACCACGAGATCGAAGACGTCGCGTTCGCGGGCGGTCAGGCGGTCCAGTTCGCGGGGCGGCTTCGTGGGGCGCTGGCGGCGCGTCGTGAACTCGGCGATCAGGCGGGCCGTGACCGGTGGGGACAGCAGGGCTCCCCCGTCGGCCGCGGCCCGGATGCCGAGGAGCAGTTCCTCCGGCGGTGCGTGCTTGAGCAGGAAACCGCAGGAGCCGGCGCGCAGGGCTTCGTAGACGTATTCGTCGAGGTCGTATGTCGTCAGCACGACGACCCGGGGCGCGGCTTCGACTGCCTCCGCCGTGATCCGGCGCGTCGCCTCCAGGCCGTCCATGCCCGGCATCCGGATGTCCATCAGCACCACATCCGGCTTCACCGTACGCGCCTGCACCACGGCGTCGAAACCGTCGCCGGCCTCGCCGACCACCTCCATGTCCGGCTGGCTGTCGAGCAACAGCACCAAGCCGGCGCGGACCAGAGTCTGGTCGTCGACCACCAGAACGCGGACGGGAACGCGGGCGGCGCTCATGCCGGCACCGGGATCCGGGCCCGGACCTCGAAGCCGCCGTCGGCCGTCGGCGCGGCGCGCAGTGAGCCGCCGTGGAGTTCGGCGCGCTCGCGCATGCCGAGCAGGCCGCGTCCGAGGCCGGGGCCGGTGCCGGGCCGCGAGCCCGGGCCGTTGGCGACGGTGATGGCGAGGTCGTCGGGGTCGTAGCGGACCGAGATCAGGGTCCTGGCTCCCGGAGCGTGGCGGGCGGCGTTCGTCACCGACTCCTGCACGATGCGGTACGCCACCAGGTCCGCACCGTCCGGCAGGACGCGCGCCGGTCCCCGCACCTCCACTGCCACGGCGAGTCCGGCCGCCCGGCCGATGTCAGCAAGCTGCTCCAGGTCCCGGAGGCCCGGGGCCGGACGGCGGGCCAGGACGTCGTCCGGCGCGCTGCGCAGCACACCCAGCAGATGTCCCAGCTCCCCCAACGCCTCGCGGGCCAGGCGCTCCACGACGCCGAGCACCTCGACCGGCTCGACGCGCGCCGCCGAACCGCCGCCACCCGACGCCACGGACTCACCGCTCGCGGTCATCGGTCCACCGCCCGCAGCCACCACCGACCCACCCCCGTCGGCCTCCGCAGCCGTCGCAGTCGCAGCCGCAGCCAGCGCCACCCGGGCCGAACCGGCCTGAACGACTATCGCCGTCAACTGATGCGCCAGCACATCATGCAGCTCCCGCGCGATCTGGTTGCGTTCAGCACGATGCGCCTCAGCGACCGCCCCCGCAGTGTCCCGCCGGTGCTGCGCCGACCCCTCACCCACCAGAAACGCGGTGCCGATCACCAGCAGCGGCACGCCGAACACCGCACGATGCGCCTCGAAGGCCACGATCGCGGCGGCCAGCAACGTCAGGACGCCCAGGCGGCGGGCCCAAGGATGCGCGGTCCGCGTGTAGGCGCCGATGCCGTAGGCCGCCGCGACCGCCGCCGCCAATGCCGCGGTCTTGTCCCCCGGCACCGCCATGTGCACGGCCAACGCCGCCGTCACCACGGCCGCGACCACGACCGGATGGCTGCGTCGCATCACGAACGGCAGTGACTGCACCATCCCGAGCACGAGATACCCGCACACCGCCGGCGGCGTGCCCGTGTGCCCGGGTGGACGCCACCACCAGGGCACATTCGGCAACGCCCACAACAGCAGCCCGAGCACCACCGCGATGTCGGCGCGGCGTTCGGTCACCAGGGGGAAGACCCGGCCTCGTCCTCGGAGTACCCGCATAAGCGCAGCGTACGGCGCCGGCCCCGCCACTCACACCACGTCCGTCCGGCGGAACAGCCGCCATGAGACACCGGCCAGGAGCACGATCGAGCCGACTACGCCGACCAGTCCGAGCAAGGCGGCCGGAGGAGCCCCGGAGCCCGTGAACCGCGACCAGAAGTTCGTCGGCAGAGTGCTGACCGACCGCGTCCCCGGTGGGAAGCCCATCCACGCCTCGACCCACGTCGCGGGGGTCCACCGTCCCCACCCCGGCAGAGTTCCCAGCGCCAGCAGTGCCACGACGCCCGCGACCGAGCCGGCGATGGTTCCGACGGTGCTCCGGGTGACGACGGCTGCGGCCAAACCGAGCGCGGCGAAGAAGCCGAGGATCAGCAGGGCGCGCGCCAGTTGCGACGCGCTTCGGGCCAGGCCGGTGGAGACGGCCTCGCCGGCGTGGGGCAACCCGTTCGCGGCGGCGATCAGCGGCCCGGCCGCAGCCAAGGCGGCCCAGCAGAGCAAGGCGATGACGACGAGCACCAGCCACGTGCTGACGAGCTTCGCGGCGAGGATCCGCGTGCGGAACCCGTTGTGGGACACCAGGTTCGTGATGGTGCGGCCGGTCCACTCGCCCCCGACATGGCCGCCGGCCAGCAGCGCGGCGAGGAACGCGCCGGGCAGGGAGGCCATCAGGCCCGCCGCTTCGGCTCCGGCGGCCGCGGGCGACAGCTGGTCGGCGACTCCGGCGGCGTGAAGCCGGCCCCGGTCTCCGAGGCCGAGATCGGCGTGGGCGTTGTCGGCGGCCCCGACGGCCAGCAACAGACAGAAGCCCGCCGCGAACGCCACGAGCGCCCATGTCAGAGGCCGGTTGAGCTTGCGCAGCTCGGCGGTGAGCAGTCTCATGGCGCATCCTCGGTGAGAGTCAGATAAGCCGTCTCCAGGTCCGGGCCGAGGTCGGCGACGCGTCCCTGCCGGACGACGCGGCCGCGGTGGACGATCGCGATCCGGTCGCAGACACGTTCCACTTCGGTGAGCAGGTGCGACGACAGGAACACGGTGCGGCCCTCGTCGGCCAAAGCGCGGAACAGGGCGCGGAAGTCGCGGATGCCCGCCGGGTCGAGGCTGTTGGTCGGCTCGTCGAGGAGAAGCACTTGCGGATCCCGCAGCAGGGCCGCGGCCAGGCCCAGGCGTTGGCGCATGCCCTGCGAGTAGCCCTTGACCTTGCGGTCGGCGGCTTCGGTGAGGCCGACGCGGTCGAGGACCGCCGCTACCCGGTCGCGTTCGCGCGGGATCGGCGGTCCGGTCCGTTCGAGGACGCCGAGGTTGGCGCGGCCGGTGAGCCAGGGGTAGAAGGCGGGTTCCTCGATCATGGCGCCGACGACCGTGGCCAGCCGTGGGTCGGGCAGGCCGCGTCCGAGGATCGTCGCCCGGCCTGAGGTGGCGGCGGCCAGGCCCGCCAGCACTCGCAGGGTGGTGGTCTTCCCGGAGCCGTTGGGGCCGAGGAAGCCGAAGACCTCGCCGGCGGGCACCGCCAGGTCCAGGCCGTCCACGGCGGTCACGGTGCCATAGCGCTTGGTCAGACCGGTGCACGCGATGGCCGGGACGGCCGGATGCGCCGCATCGGGCGGGTGGAGTCGGTCGGCCGGGTCGCGTCGGTCAGTCGGATCGGCAGGATCGGTCGGATCGGTCGGATCGGTCGGATCGGTCGGATCGGCAGGATCGGTCAGGTCGGTCGCCACAGCTCCAGCATCCCGGCCCGTTCAGGCGTCCGGGATCAGCCCTCCGATGAGCCGGGCCTCGACGTTTGGGCGAGAATACCGACCATGGTCGACTCTGTGAACTCGTATCTCTTGGTCGGTGGCTACGGCATGGGTGTCCACTGCCTGCGCTACGACGCCGACGGCACGCTGTCCCCGGTGTCCGTGGTGGACATCGCCGACCCGTCCTACGTCATCCACGACGGTGCGCGGGGCGTGCTGACAGCGGTGGTCGAGCAGGAGCCGGAAGGGCGGGTGGCGTCGGCGCGGTTCACCATCGCCGACGGCGCGAGCGATGTGCGCGATTGGACCGCCAGCGGCGGGGCGGCGCCGTGCCACTTGGCGCTGCACCCGGACGGGACGACGTTGTTCGTCGCGAACTACACCTCCGGCACCGTGTCCGTGTTCCCCGTCGACCAGGAGGGCCGGGTGACAGGCGACCAGCCGGCGCAGGTCGTCCGGCACACCGGGTCCGGGCCGCGCGCCGACCGGCAGGAGGGGCCGCACGCGCACCAGGTCGTGGTCTCCCCGACGGGGCGTTGGGTGCTGGCCGTCGACCTGGGCACGGACTCGGTGTACGTGTACGAGTACGACCCCGCGGCGGGACGCCTGGCGCATCACAGCGTCGTCGAGCTGCCCGCCGGCTCCGGTCCGCGCCATCTGGCCTTCCACGGCTCCGGCCGGTACTTCTACCTGCTCAATGAGCTGTCGTGGACAGTCATGGTGTGCGCCTGGGACGAAGGCGGAGGTGTCGGCAAGGCCGGCGCGGCCGTCGACAGCCGCGCCGCGCAGGACCGCGCGGCGTCCGACCACTGCTGGTGCGCCGCGATCCGCGTGTCGGCCGACGACCGGTTCGTCTACACCTCGAACCGCGTCGACGACACCATCGCGGTGTTCTCAGTCCTGGAGGACGGCGCCCGCCTGGAGCCGGTCGAGGTGGTGCCGGCAGGCGGCTCCTGGCCCCGGGACATCGTGCTGTCCCCGGACGGCGAGCTGCTGTTCAGCGCGAACCAGCGCTCGGACTCGATCACGGTGTTCCGTGTCGACTCCGGGACCGGGCGCCTGACTCCGGTCGGGGAGCCCTACACGATCACCACGCCGGCGTCGCTGCTGCCGATCTCCGGCTGAGGCCGCAAGCAGTCCGGGCTGTGGGCCAGCGGGCTCGCAGGCCCCAAGGCCCCCTGGCCCCCAGGCCCGTCGCAGTGGAGGGGGACCGCGGCGGTGGATGTGTCGCCACCGCCGCGGTGCTCCCCTCCGCTATCGGTAACCCGTCGCGCTGGGGAATCTCTTCCTGGCTCGGCGACCCCGGCCTCCCGCACGCGGATCACCACCCGGATCAGTGCCCGAGGTCGATCGCGACCTGACCGTCCATGACGCCGCCGCGGAACTCCAGCTTCAGCCCCTTGGCCGTTTTCGGGACCTCGAACGCCACCTCGCCGCGCTTGGCCTCGCCCGCGGCGACGCTGCCCTCGGGGACCGCCGGCATGCCGTCCTCGGCCAGGATGGTCTCGTCATAGGTCTGGTTCGCCCCGTCCTTCAGCTCGAACCCGAGCATGCTGGAGAAGTCCTGGGCCGAACCGCTCGTGTTCTTCACCTCGACGTCCAGCACCACGAACATGTCGCCGTCCTTGGGCTTGTCGAAGTCGTTCTTCGGGGTGAAGGGCACATCGGCCTTGTGGACGGTCACGATCCACTTGCCGTTCTGCACCTGGTCGCCGACCTTGAAGGTCTTCGCCGCCGGAGCACTGGTGCTCGGGCTGGCGGACCCGGCGGCCGACGTGCCGCTCGTCTGGACGCTCTGCGCGTCGCTCCCGACCTTGGTGGCCTGCGTGCTGCTCTGGCACGCCGCCGCCCCGGCCGCCAGAAGGGCCGCTGCCGCCGTCGCGCCGATCGTGCCGAACTTGCGGGACATCTGTGTACTCCTTTGAGGAACCCACCTTGCGTGGACAAGAAAAGATAAGCAGATCACTGTGAACACTGTCAACAGACACTCTCGAGAAGTTGGTAGTCGCATCTGTGAACGCGACCGGCTAGGCTCGGCCCATGACCGATCGCGTTCCGACCGCGCCCGTGACAGCGCCCGTGACCGCGCCCGTGACCGTGACCGCCGCGCAGATCGCCCGGCTGGCAGGCGTCGGGCGCGCCGCCGTGAGCAACTGGCGCAAACGGCACCCGACGTTTCCGGAACCCGTCGGCGGCACCGAGGCGAGTCCGGCCTTCGCACTGGAGGCGGTCGAGGAATGGCTGCGCGCCGAGGGCAAGCTGGCCGCGCTGCCCGACGCCGAGGTGCTGTGGCGGGCGGTCGACACGCCGGGGGACGCGGCGCGCACCGCGCGGGCCGTCGCCGACCTGGCCGGAACCCTGCTGAACGGCTCGGAGCCGGCGGCGGAGCGCTGGGACGCGGAGACGCTGGCCGCGGCCGCGCGCACGGCGGACGCCGGCGGCGCGCAGGCGGCCGTCGAGGCCTTGGCCGCGCGGTTCGCCGACGGCCACGGGCGCGAGGTCGACACCGGCGGGGCGACCGAGGCGCTCGCCGGGCTGGTAGTCCGGTTGGCGCTGCGAGGGCTCGACGCGTCCGCGCAGGATACGGGTTCGAAGACGGCGTCCGGGCCCGAGTCCGGGCCTGACTCCGGGCCCGGCTCCGGGTCCGGGCCAGCGTCAGGTCTCACCGTCTACGACCCCTCGTGCGGAGCGGGCACCCTGCTGGTCGCCGCCGCCCGCGAAACGTCGGACAGCACCCTGATCGGGGCCACGGCCGACCCCGCGCTGGTCCCCTTGGTCGGCGCGCGCCTGCGGGCGGCCGGGGCAGCGAGCGCGCTGATCACCGCGGGCGACGCCCTGCTGGACGGGCACGCCGACGGCGTGCAGGCGGACGTGGTGGTGTCCCAGCCCCCGTCGGCGCAGCGCGACTGGGGCTTCGACGAGCTCTCCTACGATCCGCGCCTCGAATACGGGATGCCGCCGCGCGGCGAGTCGGAGCTGGCCTGGGTCCAGCACGCGCTCGCTCGGCTGCGGCCCGGTGGCATGGCGGCCCTGGTCCTGCCGCCGGCCGTGGCGGCGCGGCGGACCGGACGGCGGATCCGCGCGGAACTGCTGCGGCGGGGCGCGCTCCAAGCGGTGGCGGCCCTGCCGGTCGGAAGCTCGGCCCCCTACGGGATCTCGCTGCATCTGTGGGTGCTGCGACGCCCCGGCACGGAGGCGCCGCTCGGCCGGGTGCTGTTCGTGGACCAGGGTGACGCCGAACGCGGATCGCTCACGCCGGACACGGCGACCGGGCAGCGGATCGAAGAAGCCTGGCGGTCCTTCCTCGACGACCCCGGCTTCGGGGGCGAGCCCGGGGTCAGCGCGGTGCTTCCGGTCATCGGCCTGCTGGACGACACGGTCGATCTCAGCCCCGGACGGCATGTACCGCGGCCGGACACCGGCCTGGGCCGGGGGCACCTGCTGGAGCAGCGAGCGGCGGTGGAGGCCGCGGTGGCGCGGCTGGGCGAGCTGACTCCGGTCGTCGGAGAGGCGGACCGGCCGGGTTCCGACTCCGGGACCCGCGGCGCCTGGCCCACGACGACGGTCGGCGACCTGGCGCGTGCCGGTTGGCTCGCGCTGCCGGGCGCGGAGGATCCGCTGCGCGCCGGCGACGTCGTGGTGCCCGTGCTCGGCGGCCAGACCGGACAGGCGCGGGTGCTGGACGCCGACGCGGACGCGGCGGAGGTCGGAGCGCCGGCGGCGCGGGGTGTCGGGGTGCTGCGAGTGGACCCGGCGCGGCTCGACCCGTGGTTCGTGGCGGGCTTCCTGCGCAGCGACACCGCCGCCCGGCAGGCCTTGAGCCACGCGTCGACCAGCAGCCGGATGGACGTGCGCAAGGTGCCGCTGCCGCGGATGCCGATGGAGCGGCAGGCCGAGTACGGCGCGGCGTTCCGGCGGTTGTCCGAGTTCGGCGACGCGCTGCGGGTCGCCGCTGAGACCGGGGAGCGCCTGGTCCAGGGGCTGACCGACGCCCTGGCCGAGGGGACGGTGATGCCCGGCTGAGCTGCCGGGCGCGGCATACCGAGGGCATGTGTCCTGGCTCACGTCAGGGCTCTGCACTGCCTTCCGGGTGGCAAGCTCCTAATACTTTCATGCGCGGGTTCCAGGCCGATAATCTGGCCGCACCATGATCCCGTCGCCCTCCCCCGCGTTCCCGTCGCGGCGTACGCTGTGGCAGCGCGTCCTTCGGGTGGTGTGGGCGTCGTTCCCGGTGTGGTCGGTCGGTTTCCTGGCGTGGGTGCCGTCGCTCCAGCTGGCGATCGATCGGCAGGGCCGGAAGGCCTGGGCGGTCTTCGCCGGCTTCGCCGCCGGCGAGGCGGCCGCGATCTGGATCGACATCGCGACGTCCGAGACCAAGGCGGACAAGACCATCGTGGCCACGTGGCCCGGCGTGCTGTGCATGCTGACGCTGATGGTCGCGCCGACGGTGCACTACTGCTTGGCGACACGCGGTCCGCAGCCGCCGTATCAGGCGGTTCAGACTCAGCCGTACACGGGGCCGTACACCTCGCCGGAGGTCAGCCCCGAGCAGGTCCAGGCCGGCCTGCGGGAGCTGCGCGGCATCCTCGCTCGCCGCGAGGAGCCGTGACGGGCGCGCCCGGCCGCGTCATCGCCGGCCGCTACCGGCTGGACGCCCCGCTGGGACGCGGCGGCATGGGCGAGGTCTGGCGGGCCTGGGACCAGCGGCTGGAGCGCGACACCGCGGTGAAGCTGATCCGTGCCGAGCAGGCCGCGCTGTTCGGCGACCGCGACGTGCTGAGCAAGCGGTTCGTGCGCGAGTGCCGCGCGCTGGCGCGGATCGATCACCCGGGGGTGGTGTCGATCCACGACGCCGGCCGCGACCCGGACCGGTCGGGCGGCGAGCTGTTCCTGGTGATGCAGTACATCGACGGCGTCCGGCTGGCCGACTGGCTGGTGGAGGAGGAGCCGGTGCCGTGGCAGCGGGCCGCGGCGCTGGGCGCGCAGATCGCGTCGGTGCTGACCGCTCTGCACGCCATCCCCGTGGTGCACCGCGACCTGAAGCCGGCGAACGTGATGCTGCGCGCCGACGGCACGGCGGTCCTGCTCGACCTCGGCATCGCCGGCCTGCTCGACCCGGACGCCAGCCGCCTGACCCGTACCGGCGAGACGCTGGGGAGTCCCGCGTACACGGCGCCGGAGCTCGCGGTGTCGGGGACCTCCGGCCCGCCGAGCGACGCCTACGCGCTGGGCTGTGTCCTGCACGAGGCACTGTGCGGCGAGACCGTGTTCCGGGCGCCGACGATCTACGCGTTGTATGAGAAGCACGCGAAGGAGGCGCCGAGGCCGGTCCGCACGGTCCGCCCGGACGTCCCGGAAGCCTTGGACGCGCTCATCCTCGCGCTGCTGGCGAAGGAGCCGGCGGCTCGGCCGCCCGCGGTGGAGGTGTTCCGGACGCTGGCGGCGATGCTGCCGGCCGGGGAGGACGAGGCCGAGCGGCCCCACGACCCGTGGCGGCCGTTCCGGCGGCCGATGGCACCGGCGCCGAGGCTGCTGGCGCAGCGGGGAGCGGCGCCGAGCGACGCACGACCGGCGCCGCCGGCGCCGGCGGCGCCGGTCGCGGAGCCGCCTCCCACCGTCTCAAGCCTCGACATCGACCTCGACGCCGCCTTGGCGCACGCGGAGGCCCTGGTCGGCGCGGCCCGTTACGCCGAGGCCGCGAACGTGTTGGCGGCCGTGATGGGCACGGTGCACCAGGCTTACGGTCCCGACAGCAGGATCCTCAGAGACCTGCAAGCGCAGCATGCGAACATCGTGCGCCTCGGCGCTGCGGAACGTGCGCCGAGGCAGCGGTCGACGACGCGGCCCTGAGACGAGCGCTCACCGCGCGTCCCACGCCGCCAGCAGCTCGCGCTCCCGCTCGTGTTCCAGACCGTGCGGCCGGTTCGGCCGGTACGAGCGCCGCACCTTCCCGTCGTCGGCCGTCAGCCAGGCCCACGTGTCGGCGACGGTCTCGCGCAGCGGACGGCAGCGCAGCCCGGCTTCTTCGGCCCGGGAGGTGTCCTTGTCCCAGGGATGCTCCTCCGGCGGCACCCACAGCGGCAGCTCCGACCACATGGCCACCTTCCTGGCCATCAGGAAGTCGCCGTCGACCCACTCCAGGCCGGCCCGGGAGTCGGTGACCTCGATGCAGGCCTGGAGGAGCTCCTCGTAGGTGACGGAGGCCGAGGGGGTGCCGGCCACGAGATACGGGCCCTGCAGCTCCTGTTCGAGCGCGTTCAGCGTGAACAGTGCGACGTCGCGGACGTCGATGGGGCGGACGCGGTAGGCCGGGTCGCCGGGAGCCAGCACGCGTTCGTCGCGCGCGCCGCCGGCGTCCGCCATCCGCAGCAGCAGGGCGGGCAGGCGTCCGACGTCCTCGTGCGGCCCCAGGAGCAGGCCGAGGCGCAGGTGCAGGACGCGGCCGGGGAAATCCCGGTCGACCGCGCGCTCGCAGCCGGCCTTGAGGACGCCGTAGTCGCCGTCGTCCGGGCCCGCGTCCGGCGAGCACTCGTGGACCGGGCTGTCGTCGGAGACCGGGGAGCTCGGCCACTCGGTGAAGACATTGCAGGTGGACGCGAAGACATACGCGGGCGCGCTCGAGGCCAGGGCGCGGGCCGAGCGTCCGACGACCTGCGGGACGTAGCCGCTGGTGTCGACGACGGCGTCCCACGGACCGTGGCCGGCCAGGCGTTCCAGGTCGGCCTCGGACTCCCGGTCCCCGCGCACGGACTCGACGCCGGCGACGTCCGGGGCGGAGCGGCCGCGGTTGAACACGGTGACCCGGTGGCCGGCGGCCAGCGCCTCTTCGGCCAGGGCCCGGCCCAGGAACCGGCTGCCGCCGATGATCAGCAGTCTCATGGCTCCACCCTGACAGCGGCGCGCGGGCCGGGGCCACCCGATCCGCTCTGAGCGGAATCGCTCAGAACGCCAGCTGCGACAGCGTGTAGATCGCCAGACCCGCCAGCGACCCGACGACCGTGCCGTTGATGCGGATGAACTGCAGGTCCCGGCCGACCTGCAACTCGATCTTGCGCGAGGTGGCCGGACCGTCCCAGGCCGCGACGGTGTCGGTGATCAGCGATGTGATCTGGTCGCGGTAGGTGGTCACCAGGTGCACCGCGACCTCGCGGATCCAGCCGTCGGCCTTCTCCTGCAGCTTGGTGTCGGTCTCCAGGCGGCGGCCCAGGCTCTGCAGACCCTCTCGGGCCCGGGTCTGCAGGTCGCTGTCCGGATCCTCGGCGGCCTCTATCACCGCCTGCCGCATGGCGGTCCAGCCGGAGCCCACCACGCCCTGCAGTTCGGGGTGGTTGAGCAGATCGGTCTTGAGCTTCTCGACCTTGCGGCCGGTCTCGGGGTCGGTCTTCAGCTCCTGCGCGTAGTCGGCGAGGAACCGGTCCAGGGCCTTGCGCAGCGCGTGGTTGTGGTCGTCGCGGACGTTCGCGGCCAGCTTCACCAGCTCGCGCTGGATGCGGCGGGCGACGGCGTCGTCCAGGAACCGCGGCGACCACAGCGGGGCCTCGCTGGACACCGCCCGCTCGATCGCCTCCGGGTTCGCCTCCAGCCAGTCGTGGGCCCGCACCACCAGCATGTCGACCAAGTCGTGGTGGCCGCCGGAGGCCGCGAACCGCTCCAGCAGGCCGCCCAGCGGCGGCGCCAGGTCGATCTTGGCCAGCCGGTTCGTGACCGCCTCGCCGAGGATCTTCTGGATGTCCTCGTCCCGCAGCACGGTCAGCACCCCGCGCACCGCGGCGGACAGCTCCTTGGTGACGCGCGCGGCGTTCTCCGGCTGCGTCAGCCACTGGCCGGTGCGCTTGGAGATGCCGAGCGCCGACAGCCGGCTGCGGATCACGTCCTCGGACAGGAAGTTCTCGCCGACGAAGGTGCCCAGGCCCTCGCCGAACGCGTCCTTGCGGTTGGGGATGATCGCGGTGTGCGGGATCGGCAGTCCCAGCGGGCGTTTGAACAGGGCGGTAACCGCGAACCAGTCGGCCAGGCCGCCGACCATCCCGGCCTCGGCGGCCGCCTCGACGTAGCCGGTCCAGCCGGTGACGCCGTGGTTCTGCAGGACCTTCATCGTGATGTAGACCACCGCCGCGCCCAGCAGGAACCCGGTCGCGACCGACTTCATGCGGCGCATACCGCGCCGCTTCTGCAGTTCGCTGGGCGTCAGCGGATCACGCGGCCGGGCTGTTCTCACGATCGCCATTGTGGACCAGTGAGCGGACTTGCGCCGATCCGACGGCACGGTAGCGGTCGGGATCACAGGTGAAGACGATGATCTGCGCCCCCTCGCCGCTGCCGCCGGCATGCGCGAGCAGGGCACCGAGGGTGCGCCGCCGGCCGGGGTCGGCGGCCCCGAGGGCGTCGTCGACGATCACCGGCACGCCGCCCTCCGGACTGACCAGAGCGGCGCACGCGAGCCGCACACACATCGCCACCGCCTCGCGCGCCCCGGTCGAGAGCTCGCCGTAGGGGTCGGTGCGGCCGTGGAGCGTGCGGTGCGAGATCCGCAGTTCGGTGTCGACGGTGACGCCGAAGGAGGCCCCGAACACCAGCCGCCCGAACTGCTCGACCCGCTCCTTGAACGGGCCCTGATAGGCCCGGGTGGCCTCGTCCCGGCGGCGCAGCAGCGTCTCGCGCAGCAGCCTCGCGGCCTCGGCCCGGGCCGTGACGGCGTGCCGCTCCCGGTCCGCGGCGTCCCGCCGGGCCTCGGCCTCCCGCTGCCGGTCGGCCAGATCGTCGCCGACGGTCTCCAGCCGGCCCGCCAGCCGTTGCAGCTCGGCCCGCGCCTCGGCGATCTCGGCCTCGGTGCGCTCCACGACACCGCGGGCGTTGGCCAGCAGCAGCGCGACCTGCTCCGGCTCGGCCTCGCGGTAGGCGGCGTCGTGGACCGCGCGGTCCTCCACCGCGGCGGCCAGCGCCTCGGCGGCCTCGCCGTCGCGGGCCTCGACGGCGTCGTCGGAGGCGGCGGCGCGGGCGTCGGCGAGCCGGGCGCGCGCGGCCTCGTGTTCGGCGGCGAGGTGGTCGGCGAGGCCGCGGAGGTTCTCGGCGACGGCGGCCAGGCGGATGGTCTCGGCCTCGGCGGACCGCAGCGCGCCGGCCGCGAGGCCGAGGTGGGCGGCGGTCTCCTCGGACTCGGCCCGGCGGTGCTCGGCGACGGTCTCGGCCTCGTGCCGGCCGGCGGGCGGCAGGCTGTCCGGATCGCGCCGGTCGAGGTGGTCGGCGATGCGGGCCTCGAGGCGGGCCTGCTCGTCGGCGAGGGCCAACGGGTCCTTGCTGAGCTTCTGCAGCGCGCTCTTGGCGGCCTGGAGCGAGGCGCGCGCCTCGACGTGGCGGTGCAGGCGGACGCGAGCGGAGGCGAGGTCGCGGACGCCGGCCTGGGCGCAGAGGGAGGTGAGGGAGGACTCGGCTTCGTCGAGCTTGGCGCGCAGCTCACGCTCGCTGGCGCCGGGAGTGAGGGTGACCCGCAGGACGCCTTCGGCTTCGACGACGAGCGGATCGGTGATGCGCCGGGCGACGGGTTCGCCACCAGGGACGGCCACCGCCGTCTCGACCAGAGCCACCGATGATGTCGCGGTGGAGGCCGCGGCATCGGGCTTCCGGGCTTCGGGCACCCCGGCCGGACCGGAGAGCGTCACCGCCGCCTCGCCCAACCGCTCCACCCGCACCGTCGCGGCCGTGACCTCGATCGCGGTGCGCGCGTCGCGCACAGCCCGGTCAGCGGCGTCGATCTCGTCGACGAGCCGGTCGTCGATCTCCGTGGCCGCCAGTTCGGCCTGGGCGACGGCCACGTCCCGGCCGGCGTCGTCCAATGACTCGCGGTCGGCCTTCACGCGTTCCAGTTCATGCGCGTCGCGCATCCACCGGTAGTCCGCGTCGGCTTCCTGGTAGCGGCGCAGCGCGAGGCGATGGGCCTCGTCGGCGGCCTGGTGCATCGCCAGAGCGCCGTCGCGGCGTTCGTCGGCCGCCGCGCGCACCGAGGCGTGCTCGGTGATCTCGGCCCGGACCTCGGCCAGCTCCGCCTCGTGGTCGCTCACGCTCAGCACCAGCGCCTGACGCGCCTCCCACGCCCGGGCGGCCAGCTCGGCGTCCCGCTCGGCCCGCTCGACCAGCGTCGTCGCGTCGTCGCGGCGCCGACGGCGCGCCTCGACCTCGGCCGCCTTCTTCCGGAACTCCTCGGCCTCGCCGCGGTCGGTCGCCAGGCGGCGCTGCAACTCCGCCAGGTGACCCGACACCACGCCGTGGCGCTCGGCGTCGGCCTCGACCCGGGCCAGCGTCTCGGCCAGCTCGTCCGCTTCCCGCACCGCCGCTTCGCGGGCGTCCAGGGCTGCCCGGTACTCCCCCGTCGGCTGGTGGTGCTTCGGCGTGTAGTAGCGCGCGAACTCCTTCTCGACCCGCTGCACCAGCGTGTCCTCGGCGCCGTCGGTGGGCCCCGCGCCCCCGGCGGCCGCGTCCAGAGCGGCGCGCAGCGACACGCTGCCGGCGATCCGGTCCACGTCGAACGGCTTGTCCTGCAGCACCCGCAACGCCTTGAACAGGTCGTAGTCCGTGGCCTGATGCAGGATGGCCTGCACCCGCTCGTGCGCCTCGCGGCCGGTCAGCGTCTCCGGTGACGGCGCCAGCACGCGCAGTTCCGTCAACGGACGCAGCCATCGCTTGCGATACACCAGGTGGTGGTCGCCGACCCGGAACTCGGCCTCGACCTCGGGATGGGCGTCGGTGTGCCGCGGCTTGACGGCGCGCACCGCCTCCTTCTTCGACGAGTCCAGCTCGTCCAGCAGCAGACCGAAGGCCTCGATGGTGCTGCTCTTGCCCGACTCGTTCGGCCCCTCGACGACCGTGACGCCCCGCTCGGCGAACGTCAGCTCCCGGTCGGCGACGGCGCGGAAGTCGGTGAGCCGGATCCGCAGCAGTCTCACGAAGCCCTCCCGGAGAGCGTGACGAGCAGGGCCAGCGCGTCCGAGGCGCGCCGCGCCGCCTCCTCGTCGGCGCCCGCGGCGGCCGCGCGCAGATCCTCGACGGCGCGCGCCGCGAAGCCGCTGAGTCCCAGGGAGCTGAAGTCGGCGTCGTCGGGGCGCACGTCGAGCCGCGACCGCGAGGAGTCCACGACGGCGGCGAACAGGTCCTCGGCGGTGCGGCGCAGGTCGTCGTAGGACGCCTTGTCGGTCACCGAGAGCGCGCCGCTCAGCAGCAGTTTCACGATCGTGCGCTCCTTGTCGGGCAGCGCTGTCAGATGCTCGCGCAGCCGGGTGACATCGGCGCCGCCCCGCAGTTCCCACTCCACCGACTCGAAGCGCCAGGTCGCCACGCGGTGCGCAGTGACCACCGGCGGCCGGGAGAGATCTGCCTCGTCGATCTCGACCACCAGCACGTTGCCCGGGTCCGACTCCACGAACGCCGTCGGCTCCGGCGCCCCCGAGTACCACACCCGCGGCGCGACCTCAGTGGTCGAATGCCGGTCGCCGAGCGCGACGTAGTGCGCCTTGCCCGCGGCCAGCGCCGCCCGCACCCCGGCCAGCCGGATCGCGGCCACCGGATCGGCCTGCGGCGCGACCGCGTCGACCGCGCCGTGCCCGACCGCCACCCGGACCACGCCCGGCGGCGCCGGCTCCAGGCCGGCCAGCACGTCGCCGAGCAGGTCCGACGTCGGCCGCTTGGACCGCCACGGCGCGCCGACCACCTCGAACCCGGGCCGCACCTCGACCGGCTTCTCGTCCCGCAGCACCACCACGTTGTCCGGGCACGCCTCGCGGAACCGGTCGGCGTCCCAGATCGACGCCGCGTTCAGCGGATCGTGGTTGCCCGGCAGCAGGAACACCTTCAGCGGCAGCCCGCGGAGCTTCTCCAGGGCCTGCCGCACCGTGCGGGCCGACTCGGCGTTCGTCTCGAACACGTCGCCGCCGACCACGATCGCCTCGCAGCCCTCGGACACCGCCAGCCGACCCAGCGTGCCCAGCACATCACGCCGCGCGGCGTCGAACTGTCCCTGGCGCTCGCGGTCCAGGAACCGGCGGCTCATGCCGAGCTGCCAGTCGGCGGTGTGCAGGAATCGCATAGGTGTCCACCGTAGACGGTGCGACTGCCCGCCCGTCACCCACCGCCACCCGTTACGGAGACGCTACGCGTCGCTGTGCTGATGGGCGTGGCGCGGTCCGGGCGAAAAGGGTGGCGAACCCGGGGGCGAATCAGCGGACGAGTCGGAGGGCGGATCAGGCCTGCACGGTCCAGCCGGCGGCGCTGAGACTGGTGGCGAACCGGTCCGCGACCGTCGGGTCCACCAGCAGCTCCACCAATCCCGCCTCGCGGCCCGGGGAGTGGTCGATCCGCACGTCCTCGATGTTCACCCCGGCGCTGCCGGCCGCGGCGAACAGGCGCGCCAGCTCGCCGGGCCGGTCGGAGATGAGCACCGGCACCGGGGTGTAAGAGGCCGAAGGCGACCCGTGCTTGCCGGGGATGCGGGCGTGGCCGGCGTTGCCGCGGCGCAGCAGGTCGGCCAGGTCCGCGGCACCGCGCTTGGCGGCCTCGGCGTCCGGGCCGGCGACCGCCCGCAGGGCGTCGACGGCGGCGGTGAGGTCGGCGGCGTAGGCGGCCAGCACCTCGGCGATCGCCGGGGCGTTCGCCTGGAGGATGTCCTCCCACAGCTCCGGCGCACCGCCGGCGATGCGCGTCAGGTCCCGGATACCGGTACCGGAGATCCGCACCGACTGCTCGCGGGCGTTCTCCAGCCGCGCCGCCATCAGCGCCGCCACCAGGTGCGGGGCGTGCGAGATCAGGGCGACGGCGTGGTCGTGCTCCTCGGTGTCCATCACCACCGGCACCGCCCCGCACAGGGAGACCAGCTCCAGGGCCTGGTTCAGGGCGTCGCGGGATGTGGTCGGGCCCGGGGTCAGCACCCAGGGCCGGCCCTCGAACAGGTCCGCGCGCGCGGCCAGCGGGCCGGAGCGCTCGCGCCCGGCCAGCGGGTGGCCGCCGATGAAGCGGTCCATGGCGGCGCCGGCGGACTCCGCGGCGCCGTGCACACGGGCCTTGACCGAGCCGACGTCGGTGAACACCCGGGCCCACTGCTCCTGCTGCGCCTTGGCCAGGGCCTCCCCTATCCGCGCCGGGGGGACCGCGAGGATCGCGATGTCGACCGGCTGGGTCGGCAGCGCGGCGCGGCCCGCGCCGAGCGAGGCGGCGGTCCGTGCGGCGGACTCGTCGGCGTCGTACAGGAACACGTCGACGCCGCGGCGGGACAGCGCCAGGGCGATGGACGTGCCGATCAGTCCGGTGCCGACGACGAGGGCGGAACGCATGGGGGAACCTTACTGCGCGATGTCCCTGCGCAGTGCGGCGGCGCCGCCGAGATACACGTGCTGGATCTCGTCCTTGGAGCGCAGCGTGTCCACGTGGGCCAGCAGCCGGACCACCCGCGGCATGGCGCCGACCACGTCGATCTCCGCGGCGCACATCAGCGGCACGTCCACGATCCCGAGCTCGCGCGCGGCCAGCGCCGGGAACTCGCTGTGCAGGTCCGGGGTCGCCGTGAACAGCATGCTGATCAGGTCGTCGACCGTGAAACCGTTCTGCTCCAGGACCGCCTTGATGAGCTCGGTGACGCCGGCCAGCAAGTGGTCCCGGTCATCGTGGTCCAGCTGGATCGCGCCTCGCACCGCCCGCACTGCCATGCGACCACCCTACTGATCGCCGGCCCCGGCGTCTCGCGCGTCGGTCCGGTGTCCCGCCGGTCGAGACACGACGGGTGCGCCGACGTCGGCGCACCTCGCATCGTGCGCTGCTCAGGCCTCGCGCGGCCGGTCCGCGCAGGGTGACAGCGGCGACTCCATCTCGGACAACGGCGGCGCGTCGAAGCTGTGGCCGCACTCGTAGGTGGCGCCCCCCGGCAGGCTGTCCTGGCGCAGCACCTCGAAGCGCTCGCGGGTGTGCTCGTCGTTCGGGGTGTAGACCATCATCCGGGTGCCGGGGGTGGCCGCCACGTCCAGCGTCGTCACCACCACGCTCAGCTCGCCCAGCGCCGGGTGCCGGAAGACCTTCACCCGCACGCCGCCGTCCGCCACACCGTGCTCGGCCCACAGCTCGGCGAACTCCGGGCTGGCCGCGCACAGTCTCTTCACGAACTCGTCCCAGGCCGGCTCGCCGACATGGCGGCCGTAGCGGGCGCGGAAGTTCGCGACCATCCGGCCGAGTTCCTCCTGGCGGTTCACGAACGGGTGGCAGCACTTCGGGGCGGTGAAGACCTGCCACATGCTGTTCCGCTTGTCCTCCGGCGCGTTGACCAGGAACGGGAACAGCAGCGCGTAGGACTTGTTCCAGGCCAGCAGGTCGCTGCGGCCGTTCACCACCGCGGCCGGCAGGGGGCGCAGGCCGTCCAGGATCAGCTGGACCTCGGGGTCGAGCCGCCTGCACCCGGTCAGCGCGGGCACCGCCGCGACGTCGGCCAGCCGGTACAGATGCTCGGTCTCGGCCTGGTCCAGCTTCAGGGTGCGCGCCACCGCGTCCAGCACCTGGACGCTGGCGTTGATCTGCCGGCCCTGCTCCAGCCAGGTGTACCAGGTCACCCCCACCCCGGCCAGCTGCGCGACCTCCTCGCGGCGCAGGCCCGGGGTGCGGCGCCGGGTGCCGGCGGGCAGGCCCATCAGCTCCGGGTCGAGGCGCTCACGCCGGCTGCGCAGGAAGGACGCCAGCTCAGAGCGCCTGCGCGGGGCCGTGTTCGGAGCCGCCGTCCGCAGAGAGGCCGCCGGGGGGATACTGGTGTCGATGCTCACGACTACCACTATGCCTCGGGCGGCATCCTGGTGCCAGGTACTGCTGGTAATAGGATAACTAGACTCCTGGTACCCCTATAAAGCACGCCCCATCCTGGTGTTGTGACCGAGACGCTGAGCAAGTCGATAGCCGGAACGACCGGCGAGAACACCACGATCCCGTCCTCCGCCGCGCAACCCCGGGCCAGGAAGAAGGTCAAGCCCGACTCACCGGCGGGCCAGGCCCCGAAGCGCCCGGGCCTGATCCTGGCCACCATCCTGGTCGGCTACTTCATGGCGCTGCTGGACGGCTCGATCGTGAACGTGGCCCTGCCGAGCATCCACGAGAAGCTGCACGCCTCCGGCGCCGGCCTGCAGATGGTCGCCGCCGGCTACATCATCGCCTACGCGGTGCTGCTGGTGACCGGCGCGCGCCTGGGCCGGATCCTGGGCCACGAGCGGCTGTTCAAGGCCGGACTGGCCGGGTTCACCATCGCCTCGCTGGCCTGCGGCATGGCCCAGAACACCGGTGAGCTGGTGACGTTCCGCGTCATCCAGGGCGTGACCGCGGCCGTGATGCTGCCGCAGGTGCTGAGCCTGATCCAGCAGACCTTCCAGGGCGAGGCCCGGGCCAAGGCGATGAGCGCCTGGACCGCGGTGCTGGCCAGCGGGATCGTGGTCGGGCAGGTGCTCGGCGGCGTGCTGGTGACCGCGAACCTGTTCGGCTGGTCCTGGCGCCCGGTGTTCCTGGTGAACGTGCCGATCGGCGTGGTGCTGTGGCTGGCCGCGCACAAGACCCTCCCGTCGGTCCGCCCGCAGAACTCCGCGGCGAACAACAAGGTCGACCTGGCCGGCGTCCTGACCCTGTCGCCGACCATCCTGGCCCTGGTGGTGCCGCTGGTCCTGGGCCACGACGAGCACTGGCCGGTCTGGGGCTGGATCATGCTGGCCGCGACGCTGCCCCTGCTCGGCGTCTTCCTGGCGGTCGAGCGCCGGGTCGCCGCCCGCGGCTCCTCCCCGATCCTGCCGGGCCGGGTGCTGCGCATGCCGGGCATCAAGCCGTCGCTGATCCTGATCTTCCTGGTGATGGTGGTCTACGCCGGCAACCTGTTCGCCACCGCGATCCACCTGCAGGGCGCCCTCGGGTTCAGCGCCCTGAGGACCGGTCTGGCCTTCGCCCCCTGCGCCCTGACCTTCGGCCTGGTCAGCTACTACTGGCGGAAGATCCCGGCGCACCTGATCCGCCGCCTGGCGGTGGTCGGCCTGCTGATCGCGGTCGCCGCGATGGCCGCCCAGATCCCGATGTTCAAGGACGGCGGCTACGGCGGCGCCTGGTTCTACGTCGACCAGCTGGTCTTCGGCCTCGGCGTCGGCCTGGGCAACGCCCCCACCATGACCCTGGCGCTGCTCAACGTGCCGGTCTCGGACGCCGCCGACGCCTCCGGCACCCTGGCCACCAACGCGCAGCTGGCGCAGGTCGTCGGCATCGCGACGCTGGGCACGCTGTACCTGTCGGTGGCCCCGGGCCACGCGGTCCACGCCGCCGGCCACGCGATGGCGGTGCTGTCGGTGGCCGCGGTGGCGGTGACGCTGGTGGCCGTGGGCTTCGCCCACCACCTGCACCGGCACGACAAGCGGCAGCGGCTGATGGCGGCTGCGGCTGCGGCGACCGCGGCGTAAGGGTCCTGCCCGAAGCTCGGAGGGGAACGAAGCGCCCCTGGGAGACGACTCCCAGGGGCGCTTCGGCGTCTTCTACAGCCCCACGGCCTTGTAGATCGCGCCGACCTCTTCCTTGTTCAGCGGACGCAGCCGCTCCGGCTTCTGGTCGCCGAGCGAGATCGGGCCGAACTTGGTCCGCACCAGGCCGCGCACCGGCAGGCCGACCGCGTCCATGATCCGCCGCACGATCCGGTTGCGGCCCTCGTGGATGGTGATCTCCACCAGCGCGTTCTTGCCGACCGAGTCCAGCAGCCGGAAGTGGTCGACGCGGGCCAGACCGTCCTCCAGGTCGATGCCCTCGCGCAGGCGCTTGCCGAGGTCCCTCGGGATGACGCCGTAGACCTGGGCGCGGTAGACCTTGCGGATCTCGTAGGAGGGGTGCGCCAGGCGGTGCGCCAGCTCGCCGTCGTTGGTCAGCAGGATCAGGCCCTCGGTGTCGACGTCGAGACGGCCGACGTGGAAGAGGCGCTCGTTGCGGCCGCGGACGTAGTCGCCGAGGTTGGGACGGTCCGCGTCCTCCATGGCGGAGACCACGCCGACCGGCTTGTTGAAGGCGAAGTGGACGATGCCCTCGGCGGTGGAGATGCGCATGCCGTCCACGCGGATCACCGCGGTCTCCGGGTCCACGCGCATGCCCTGGTGGCGCACGATCTCGCCGTTGACCTCGACGCGGCCCGCGGCGATCAGGTCCTCGCTGACCCGGCGGCTGCCGACGCCGGCCTGGGCCAGCACCTTCTGGAGGCGGACGCCTTCCTCGTTGGGGTCGGCGAAGGGGTCGTAGTCGCGCCAGTCGCGGCCTCCCGCGGTGCCGCCGCCCTTGGCACTGCCGCCCTTGGCGCCGCCTCCCCGGCGAGGAGCGGGCTTACCGGGCTGGGAACGGCGAGGAGGGGTGTTCATGGCGTCCATTGTCCCCCATCGGCGACCCCCGCTCGCCCGCCGCGGGTCAGGCGAGCGTCTCGGCCTCTTCCATGGACTCCACCGACGGCAGGAGCGGCGCCAGCTCCGGCAGCTCCTCCAGAGACTGCATCCCCATCTTCTCCAGGAAGAGCGGTGTGGTGCGGTACAGGATCGCGCCGGAGTCGACGTCGGTGCCGGCCTCCTCGATCAGGCCGCGGGTCAACAGGGTGCGCATGACGCCGTCGCAGTTCACGCCGCGCACCGCCGAGATCCGGGAGCGGCTGACCGGCTGGCGGTAGGCGACCACCGCGAGCGTCTCCAGCGCCGGCTGGCTGAGCTTGGCCTGCTGCCCGTCCAGGACGAACTTCTCCACCAGCGGCGCGCACGCCGCGCGGGTGTAGAGCCGCCAGCCGCCGGCGACCTGGCGCAGGTCGAAGCCCCGCTGCTGCTCGGTGTACTCGGCGGAGAGCTCGTGCAGCGTCTGCACCACCTCGTCCCGCGGCCGCTCGGTGATCTGGGCCAGCACGACGTCGGCGACCGGCTCCTCGACCACGAGGAGGATCGCCTCCAGGCACTGGCGCAGGGGCGGGAGCGGGGCCATGTCGGTGGAGAGCTGCCAGGTGGCGTCGTCGAGTCCGGCGATACCCGGATCGGCGGACTCCACGCGCGGGGACGGGAGCGGAGCCTTCGGCCCGGTGCGCTGCGCGGGGAGGCCGACGGGGGCGTCGGCGACTTCGACGGTCTCGGTGATCCCCGCGTCTTCGGCGACCGCGGTGACCCCCTCAGCCGCAGCCTCAGCCTCGGCGCCGGCCTGGGTCTCGGCAGCCTCGGCGTCCTCGGCGTGGACGGCGTACTCCGGGCGCTCGTACTCCCAGTCGTCGTCGCTCATCCCAGCTCCTGCTCTTCCTCTTGCTCGTCCTGCTCCGGCGCCTCGTCCTCGACCGGCGCGCTGCGGTCGAACTCGTCGACCGCGACCTTGAGGTCGCCCTCCTCCGTCCCGGTCCACGACACCGTCAACTCCGCGAAGGCGTCGGGCTGGTCGAACATCACCGCGGCCTCGCGGAACAGCTCCAGCAGGCCGAGGAAGCGCGCGACGACGGTCAGCGTGTCCGGGGCGTCCTCGCACAGCTTCTGGAACGACGCCCGCCGGAACTCGCGCATCTTCGCGATCAGCACCGCGACCTGCTCGCGCACACTGACCTTGCTGCCGTGCAGGTGCGTGACCGAGACCTCGGGCGGCGTCCGCGGCGTCATCGCCTTCACCGCCAGCGCGGCGAACTGCTCCGGCGTGAGGTTGATGATCACCTCGGGCAGCAGATCGGCGAACGAGGGCTCCAGCTTCACCGCGCGCGGGAACATCCGGCCGGCTGTGGCGTGCCGGTGGCCGAGCTCGGTGGCGACCTGCTTGTAGGCCTTGTACTGGAGCAGGCGCGCGAACAGCAGGTCCCGGGCCTCCAGCAGGGCCAGGTCGCCCTCGTCCTCGACCTCGGCGGCGGGCAGCAGGCGCGCGGCCTTCAGGTCCAGCAGGGTGGCGGCGATGACCAGGAATTCCGAGGCCTGGTCCAGGTCCCAGGCGTCGCCCATGGCCCGGATGTGGGCGATGAACTCGTCGGTGACCTTGGACAGGGCCAGGGTGGTGACGTCGAGCTTGTGCTTGGCGATCAGCCCGAGCAGCAGGTCGAAGGGGCCCTCGAACTCCGGCAGGCTGACCTGGAAGCCGTCGACGCGCGCCGCGGTGTCCCCGGTGTCGGGGGACGTCCCCTCCGGCGGTGCGCCCTCAGCCGGGGCCTGCGGCTCGGCGACCGCCTCGGCCTGCTCCACTTCCACGCTCACCCCGTGAACTCTAGAGGACCCGCCAGCCGTGCCCCGCAAGGCACCCCCGCGGGCCGGGCGATCCGGGCGATCCGGGCGGTCAGCTGTCGGACAGCCGCTTGACCAGGATGCTGTCGCGCCCCCGCGCGTCGAGGTCGGCCAGCAGTGCGGCCACCGCCTCACGGACGATGCGGCCGCGGTCCACCGCCACGCCGTATTCACCCCGCAGCGTGATGCGGGCGTGCTCCAGGCCGAGCAGTTCGTCCGGGGACACGTACACGGTGATCTTCTCGTCATGCCGTTCGCGGCCGGTGGGACGGCGCGGGGCGGTGACCTTGCGGGCCGGCGGCGCGGGCGGCGGCTCCGGTGCGGGCTCGGGAGCGGCGGCCGCCGAGGCCGGCCCGGTCTGTGCGGCCGGCGGCGCCTTCACCGCGGCTTCGGTCGCCGAGGCTCCGGCGGGCGCCGCGGGTCCCGCGGGCGCGGGCACCGTCTTCACCGGTCCCTTGCTCCCGACCGCGCTCGGCGGCGCGGCCGTGGTGTGCCCCGGAGCGTTGGGCCCACCGGGCCCGCGCTCGCGGGCGGGGCGCTGGTCGGCTTCCTCACCCCGCCCGTTGTGCATCAGGGTCCCGTTGCCGGCGGTGGTGCGGAACAGCTCGTCAGCGGCGGGCATCCTCACCCGGCGTGGCACCGGACCAGCACCTCTCTCGCCAGCTGGCGGTAGGCGGCCGCGCCCACCGAGGCCGACGCGTACGAGGTGATGGGCTCGCCGGCGACGGTGGTCTCCGGGAAGCGGACCGTGCGGCCGATCACGGTGTGGAACACCTGCGGACCGAAGGCCTGCACCACCCGGGCGAGCACCTCGCGGCCGTGCACGGTGCGGGCGTCGTACATGGTGGCCAGGATGCCGTCCAGCTCCAGCTCCGGGTTCAGCCGCTCGCGGACCTTCTCGATGGTCTCGGTGAGCAGCGCCACGCCGCGCAGCGCGAAGAACTCGCACTCCAGCGGGACGATCACGCTGTGCGCGGCCGTCAGGGCGTTGACCGTGAGCAGGCCCAGCGAGGGCTGGCAGTCGATGATGATGAAGTCGTAGTCGCCGATCACCGGCTTGAGCGTGCGGGCCAGCGCCGACTCCCGCGCCACCTCGGTGACCAGCTGCACCTCGGCCGCCGACAGGTCGATGTTCGACGGCAGCAGGTCCATGCCCGGCGTCACCGTCTTCAGCAGCACGTCCTCGACGTTCACGCCGCGGTGCATCAGCAGGTTGTAGACCGTGCGGTCGAGCTCCATCGGGTTCACGCCCAGGCCCACCGACAGCGCGCCCTGCGGGTCGAAGTCGACCAGCAGCACCTTCTGCCCGTACTCGGCCAGCGCCGCGCCCAGGTTGATGGTGGACGTGGTCTTGCCCACGCCGCCCTTCTGGTTGCACATCGCGATGATGCGCGCCGGCCCGTGCTCGACCGGGGGCCGCGGCACCGGGAAGCGCGGCATCGGCCGGCCCGTCGGCCCCACCCGCTCGCGGCGCTGGGTCGCCGGGTCCGGCGCCAGCGTGGCGGCGTAGTCCGGATCGGGCTCTATCTCGGCGTCGGGGTCGAATCCGTCCTGGTAGCGGAGTTCGTCCTCGATGATGCCGTACGGATCGTCGAACTCCACCCCGGTCCGGGTGGCGTCGGAGGCCTTATCGGTCGTAGTCATCATGTCCTCGGAACGCTGTGTGGAACGAGGAGCAGGCGAGGTCCCCGTCTGAGACGCCATCGCGCCGGTGGTGCCGTCATCGGCGGCGGCGGCCCCGTCGGCCACCCGTCCGGCAGCAAATGTCGACTCATTCACAAGTCGTTCTACCTCCTTACCGACTTGCCCACTCTCATCGCTGGAGTGACTCTATGGGGCCGGTGTCATTACAGCAAGGCAATGAGACACAGGCGGGGCGTTTCAACCCGGTTTCCGCTGGAAAACAGGAGATAAATCACCCGAACCGGTAAGCGTCGCCGGTATCTGTCATCTCATATCAGGACGGTCGGTCACGGGGGAGTCTCAGTACTCGTCAGCCTACCCTTGTTCAGCCGGTCAGGGCCCTGGGATGACTGGACGCGTACACCTCACGCAACCGGTCGACGGTCACCCGGGTGTAGATCTGGGTCGTCGTGGCCGAACTGTGACCCAGCAACTCCTGCACGGTGCGGATATCCGCGCCGCCGTCCAGCAGATGAGTGGCGAATGAGTGCCGCAGGGTGTGCGGGGAGACGCGGCCGGCCAATCCCGCGCGCGCGGCCACCGCGCCCAGCACCGTCCACGCACCCTGACGCGTCAACCGCCCGCCCCGCGCGTTGAGGAACAAGGCACCGGCATTCCCGGCTTTCGCCTTCCGCGCGAGTTCGGGGCGCAACCGCACCAGATAGTCGTCGAGCGCGCGGCAGGCGTAGGAGCCGACCGGGACGAGGCGCTGCTTGCCGCCCTTGCCGTCCAGGATCACGGTGCGGTCCTCGCGGTCGACGTCGTCGACGTCCAGGGCCACCGCCTCGGACACCCGCGCGCCGGTGCCGTACAGGAACTCCAGCAGGGCCCGGTCACGCGGCGCCAGCGCCTCCCCGCCCCCGGTCGCCGCCAGCAGCCGCTCCACGTCGGCCAGCGGCAGCGCCTTCGGCAGGCGCAGCGGGACCTGCGGCGGCGGGACCTCGTCGGTGACGTCGGCGTCGACCCAGCCCTCCGCGAGCGCGAAGCGGTGCAGCCCCCGCACCGCCGACATGGTCCGGGCCGCCGAGGAGGCGGCGCCGCCCCGCAGACTGGCCAGGAACGCCCCGACATCGTCCCGTGTCACGGCATTGAGGCTGTTCCGACCCAAGCCGTCAAGGAAAACCCTGTACCGGGCCAGATCACGGTCATAGGCCGATAAGGTGTTGATGCTCAGTCCGCGCTCCACCGCCAGGTGTTCGAGGTGGGCCCGCACGCGGAAGTCGAGGTCGTCGGCCACGGCGACCACGCTACTGCAGGCGCTGATCCATCAGATTTCTGATGCGTCAGCGTGTTGGTGGGGATTCTCCTGATGTTTCCCCGGGGCTTCGCCTGCGGGACCTTACGTGTAGGGCTGGCGTGGCGTAGAAACGTACTCCGGCAAAGTGCCGGACGTGCGATGATCACGCATCGTGACTACTGGGGGTAGCAAGTGGATGTCAATCAGCTCATGGCCAGGCTCGGGCGAAACGGCCTCGTCATCGCTGCGGGGGGTCTGCTGGCGTTCATCGTCAGCTTCTTCCCCTGGTACGGGTACTCGGGCAGCGGCGCCTCGGAACTCAAGGCGATGGGCGTGAAGACCAGCGTCAACGCCTGGGACGCCGGGTTCGCCGCCTGGTTCTCGGTGCTGCTGCTGCTGGCGCTGGCCGTGGTCGGTGTGCTGGCCGCGCAGGGGATCGTCAAGTGGGCGCCGCTGCTGCTCGGCTTCGTCGAGGCCGCGGGCGGGCTGCTCGCCGCCGTGCTGGTGCTGCTGCGCTGGCTCACCTACGACACCGCCTCCGGCATCGGCGGCAGCGTCGGCGCGATGTGGGGCACCTACGTGGCCCTGGTGATCGCGATCGCGGTGGCGGTGTTCGGCTACCTGGACTTCGTGGCCAAGGGCGGCGACATCAAGAACATCGGCGCGGTCTTCCAGGGCGGCGGCCAGGGCAACCAGGGCGGCGGCGGCGACCAGTACGGCCAGGGCGGCGGCGGCCAGTGGGGCCCGCCGTCCGGGCAGTGATCCGCGGCGTTCTCGGGCGAAACGGCGAAGGGCTCCGGAGTGTCTCCGGAGCCCTTCGCCGTTCGTGCGCGCGCCGGACTCAGGCCAGCACCTCGTCCAGCTTCAGCGAGTCGAGCCCGTGCGCCTCGCCGACCTGCGGGTAGGTCAGCTGGCCGTCGTGCGTGTTCAGGCCCAGCGCCAGGGCGTGGTCCCGCTGGCACGCCTCCTTCCAGCCGAGGTTCGCGATCTCGACCGCGTACGGCAGCGTGACGTTGGTCAGCGCGAAGGTGGAGGTGTAGGGCACCGCGCCGGGCATGTTGGCGACGCAGTAGAACACCGACTCGTGGACCTTGAAGGTCGGCTCGGCGTGCGTGGTCGGGTGCGAGTCCTCGAAGCAGCCGCCCTGGTCGATGGCGATGTCGACGAGCACCGAGCCCGGCTTCATGCGCGAGACCAGCTCGTTGCTGACCAGCTTGGGGGCCTTGGCGCCGGGCACCAGGACCGCGCCGATCACCAGGTCGGCCTCCAGGCAGGCCTGCTCGATCTCGTAGGCGTTGGAGGCCAGCGTCTGCATCCCGCCGAACTGGACGGCGTCCACGTGGCGCAGCCGGGCGATGCTCTTGTCGAGCAGCTTCACCTGGGCGCCCATGCCCTTGGCCACCATCGCGGCGTTGATGCCGGACACGCCGCCGCCGATCACGACCACCTTGGCGGCCTGCACGCCGGGCACGCCGCCCATCAGCACGCCGCGGCCGCCGTTGGCCTTCTGCAGGGTGGCGGCGCCGACCTGGGCCGCCATCCGGCCGGCCACCTCGGACATCGGGGCCAGCAGCGGCAGTGAGCCGTCGGGCAGCTGCACCGTCTCGTAGGCGATGGCGGTGATGCCGGAGTCGAGCAGCGCGTCGGTGCACTCGCGGGAGGCGGCCAGGTGCAGGTAGGTGAACAGCACCTGGTCACGGCGCATGCGGTGGTACTCCGCCGCGATCGGCTCCTTGACCTTCAGGATCAGGTCGCCGGTGGCCCACACCTCGTCGGCGGTGTCCAGGATGGTCGCACCGGCGGCGGTGTACTCCTCGTCGGAGATGGACGAGCCGAGGCCGGCGTCCTTCTCCACGAAGACCTCGTGGCCGTTGCGGACCAGCTCGTGGACCCCGGCGGGGGTGATGGCGACCCGGTACTCGTGGTTCTTCAGCTCGCGGGGAATGCCGACCTTCATGTCGACCAGCGTCCTTCGTTCGGTTCGGTACGGCGCCGACCTCGCTGTCGGCCCCGGCTGTTGCGGAATGCGTTGATGCATAAAAGCGAACAGACACCCGGAAGGCGATGGAATGCGGCTAGTGACCGACTCGTGCCCAAGGCGTCGAGCCGAGTTTAACCCCGCGTGGCGGACTGAACCGGTGACAGGATGTCAAGCCAGGGGACGGAAATCGTACGGGGTGCAGCGCACGGCCCCTGGCGATCGAAGGTCCTCGAGGTCACGAGCCTTCGTTCGCCAGGGCAGCCAGGGCTCAGCCCTTGACGCACACCACCTGCTTCAGCTCCGCCACGATCTCCACGAGATCGGACTGCTGCGCCATCACGGACCGGATGTCCTTGTAGGCGCCGGGGATCTCGTCGACCACTCCGGAGTCCTTCCGGCACTCGACGCCCTTGGTCTGCGCCTTCAGATCCGCGACGGTGAACTGCTTGCGCGCCTGGGTCCGGCTCATCCGCCGCCCGGCCCCGTGCGACGCGGAGTTGAACGAGGCCTCGTTGCCGAGCCCCCGCACGATGTAGGAGCCGGTCCCCATGGATCCCGGGATGATGCCCAGGTCACCGCCCCCGGCCCGGATCGCACCCTTCCGGGTGACGAGCACCTCGACGCCGTCGTAGGTCTCCTCGGCCACGTAGTTGTGGTGGCACGAGATGGCCTTGTCGAACGTGACCTTGGGGAACTCCTTGCGCAGCACCTCGGAGAACAGCCACAGCATCACGGCCCGGTTCCGCCGCGCGTACTCCTGCGCCCAGAACAGGTCCCGCCGGTACGCCGCCATCTGCGGGGTGTCCGCCAGGAACACCGCGAGATCGGGGTCGGGCAGGTCCCGGTTCTGCGGAAGGGTCCGGGCGACCTCGATGTGGTGGGCGGCGAGCTGGTTGCCGATGCCCCGGGAGCCGGAGTGGAGCATGAGCCAGACGCATCCCTCGGTATCGAGGTTCACTTCGAGGAAGTGATTGCCTCCGCCGAGGGTGCCCATCTGCTCCGAGACCCGGCCCCGCTTCCCCCGCGTGACGGAGCGCTCCAGGTCGTCGTACCCCTGCCAGAACTCGTGCCAGCCCCGCAGCGGCTTCTTCGCCCCGGGCTCCTGCACCGCCTCCAGGCGGACCGCCTTCTGGTGCACGCCCCGCCCGACCGGGATCGCCTGCTCGATCCGGCTCCGCAGCTTCGAGAGATCGTCGGGGAGCCGGTCGGCCGTCAGTGACGTCTTCACCGCGGACATCCCGCAGCCGATGTCGACGCCGACCGCCGCCGGCGACACCGCCCCCCGCATCGCGATGACCGAGCCGACGGTCGCGCCGATCCCGGTGTGCACGTCGGGCATCACCGCGACACCGTGGGTCCAGGGCAGCCCCGCGACGTTTCGGAGCTGTTCCAGCGCCTGCGGCTCCACAGACTCCGGATCGGCCCACATCCGGATCGGCGAGCTCGCCTCGCTCGAACCGGGAACGGTCGTGTACATGCTTCTACCCTGCCTCTTTCGGTCAGTACCCCGCTGGATGACGGGAACTATGAGGCCACGGGTGCGGGTGGTGCGGCAACAGGATTTGCGGTCAGAACCCCCGCGCCCGCGTCAGCGCGTGCTCCAGCACCACGATCAGCGACTCCCGCACCGAGTCGCCGCTGCGCGCGTCGAACGCGACCACCGGGACCTCCGGCGCCACGTCCAGGGCGGACCGGACGGCCGGCAGCGAGTGGGACAGCACGCCGTCGAAGGCGTTCACCGCGATCGCGAACGGGGTGCCGTCGCGCTCGAAGTAGTCCACGGCGGGGAAGCAGTCGTCGAGGCGGCGGGAGTCGACGACGACCAGGGCGCCGAGGGCGCCGGCGGTGACGTCCTTCCACATGAAGCCGAAGCGGTCCTGGCCCGGTGTGCCGAAGATGTAGAGCTTCAGCGTGGGGTCCAGGGTCAGGCAGCCGAAGTCCATCGCCACCGTGGTGGTGGTCTTGCGGGGGGTCATCGACACGTCGTCGATGCCGGCCGCGACCTCGGTGATGGCCGCCTCGGTGGTCAGCGGCTCGATCTCGCTCACCGCGGCGATGGCGGTGGTCTTGCCGACGCCGAAGCCGCCGGAGACCACCATCTTGACCGGTTGCGGGGGGCGGGGCGTGGTCGCAGGCTCGCCCGCGGCTCTGTCAACCACGGCCGGGGCCGCCTGACGTGTGGATTGCGCGAAGGCCATCGATCACCCTTCTGAGAATGTCCAAGTCTGAGCTGCCGGCCGCGCGGGGCACGTGGACGGTCAGCAGCCGGCGCGTGTGCAGGTCGCCGACCAGCACGCGGACCACGTTCAGGTGCAGGCCCAGGCGGGCCGCGAGCTCGGCCAGGGACACCGGGACGCGGCAGGCCTCGATGATCGCCCGCCGCTCGAAGGCCAGGTGCGGCTGGGCCAGCTGGGCCAGGGCCTCGGGGGTGGCCACGAGCTGGGTCTCCATCGGCAGCGACTGCTCCTCGGCCACCACGCGGCCCTCGGTGAGCAGGAACGGCCGCACCGCCGAGACCGGCTCGCCGCCTTCGCCCGGCCCGGTGCCGCCCCCGACCGCTTCGCTCACCCCTGCCCACCGCCCGGTCTGCGTGCGGGCACGCCCATCCCGACGGTGTTCTTGAGCTCCATGATCAGCGCCGGGCTCAGCACCGTGCCGACCCGGTTGGCGAACAGCGTCATCTCGTAGGCCACGTTGGCCAGCTTGGCGTCGGCGGTGGTCACCGCGCCCAGTACGGCGCCGCTGCCGATCCGGGTGATCAGGAGGTAGCCGCCCTCCATGTCGATGATCACCTTGTTCAGGGCGCCGAGCCCGTAGTTGCCCCCGGCGCCGGCGGCCAGGGAGGTCATCCCGGACACCACCGCGGCCAGGCGCTCGGAGGCCCCCTGGTCCTGCGGGCGCGAGACGGCGATCAGCAACCCGTCGGACGACACCGCGATGGCGTCGACCACGCCCGCGGTCTCGTTGGCGAAGCGGGCGACCATCCACGTGAAGTCCGCGGCGTCGGCCGCGAGACGCTGCTCGTCGCTTTCCCAGGGGGCGGCACTGCTAGAGCCGATCATGGCGTCGTCCTCCTATTGGTCTTCCCCGTCCCGCTCCGGCGCCGGGCCCGCGTGGCGGGCCGGCAGCCGGTGGGCCGGCATGTCGTCGGCGCTGTCGTGGAGCGCCCGTTCCACCCCTGCTTCGTACTCCAGCAACGCGTCCCGCACGGCCACCGCGTCCTGCGGCTGGACCGGCCCGGTGACCGCGGACAGCGGCGCGGTCGGCCAGTCCGGCTGGGCCGGGGTCTTGCGCACCCGGCGCGGCAGGGCGTTGTCGGAGGCCTGCGGGGTCGTGGCGCTCTGGGGCGCGGCGCCCGGGGCGGCGGCGCCGCCCGGGGTGGTCGGGGCGCCCGGTCCGGCGCCGAAGCGCGGCGGCTCCGGCGGCGGCTGCGGCAGGTGCGGGTGGACCAACGGTGACGCCTCCGAAGGAGGGGCCGCGGAGGCCGGCGGCACCACCGGCGACCGGCGCGACGGCAGATGCTCGGATTCCCGGCGCGGTTCGGGCACCGGCTGGTGCGGCAGGTTCGGCAGCCCCGGCTCGCCGGCGGCGTCCCGGGCCCGGCGGCGGCCCAGACCGCCGTCCGGCGGGACCGGCGCCAGCGGGCCGAGCGAGTAGCGGGCTCCGGGGGCGTCCGGCGGAACCGGCAGCGCGAGCGCGTCGAGTCCGGACACCTGGAGCGAGGAGCCGTCCAGGCCGGCCGGCGGCACCCGGCCACCGGGCGCCTGCGCCGGGAACGGCTGGGACGAGGGGAAGGCGGTCTCGGGGAAACCGGCGGGTGCGCCCGGGACGGCCTGGCCGTCGGCCGGGGACGCGGGGTGCGGGCTCTGGTGGAAGCCGGCGGGTGCGCCCGGGACGGCTTGGCCGTCGCTCCCGGCACCGGGACCGGCCGCACCGTTCGACCCGGCGCGCGCGGAGGCCGACCCGGCCTCGGCGAATCCTGCGAAGTCGGTGCCGAAGGACCCGGAGCCGGCGAAGTCGGGCCCGGAGACCCCGGCTCCCGCCGCCGCGGCGGCACCCGGTTCGGACGCCGTTCCGAACGACTCCGCCACGGGAGCCGCGGGCGACACCCGCCCCGGGATCCGGCGCGGCAGCCCGTCGGGCCCGGCGGGCGCCACGCCCGAGGACGGCCACCCGTCGAGCCCCGGCAGTTCGCCGGCCGGCTGCGGCCGGGCCTGCAACCCGCCCGGCACCTGCTGCTGCGCCGGCATCAGCGCCGCG
>NZ_BAAAQM010000074.1:9273-48506 GCF_039531675.1 Catenulispora subtropica | reverse complement strand
GGACGAGCGCTGCCGACCGCTGGCGTTCGTGCTCACGCCCGGCCAGGCCGCCGACAGCCCCCGGCTCGTCGCGGTCCTGGAGCAGGTCAAGGTACGCGGCCCGATCGGACGCCCCCGCACCCGCCCGGATGCCGTCGCCGCCGACAAGGCGTACTCCTCCCGGACCAACCGCGCCTACCTGCGCCGTCGCGGCATCAAGGCCGTCATCCCGGAGAAGACCGATCAAGCCGCGAACCGCAAGAAGCGAGGCAGCGCCGGCGGTCGGCCGGTGTCCTTCGACGCCGAGCGGTACCGGGACCGCAACACCGTGGAACGCTGCATCAACAAGATCAAAGCCTGGCGCGGCCTGGCCACCCGCTACGACAAGACACCCGACAGCTACATGGCGGGGCTTCAACTACGCGGATCAATCATCTGGATCCGCAGCCTCCGCCCCGCCACATGAACACAACTCCAGACAAGCCCTAGTGCTGAGCTGTCCCTCTTTCCCGGACTCCTTGGTCTTGACCTGGTTTTCGGGGACGTGCTCGAGACGATGTGACTGCAAAGCAAGCCACCTGCGGCCGTGTGGGTGGCCCGCAAACGGTTCAGGCCCATTGAACCTTCCGGCCCACGCCATTGGCCTCTGTGCGCCCTGCTGGAATCCGTGTTCCGATCGAACCATCGACCTCGCGGGCGGATGAAGGGAAGTGAGGACGATGGACGAGATGTATGAGACGGCCAAAGCCCTGGTAGCCCCTGGCAAGGGCATCCTCGCCGCTGACGAGAGCGACGGGACGATCAAGAAGCGCTTCGATACGGTGGGGGTCTCCTCCACTGAGGAGAATCGTCGTATCTACCGGGAGACGCTGTTCACGACTCCCGGTCTTGGGCGGTTCATCAGCGGCGTGATTCTCTTCGACGAGACCATTCGCCAGCGGTCCGGAGACGGTGTGCCTCTCGTGGAGGTGCTCAAGTCGCAGGGGATCATTGCCGGTATCAAGGTCGACAAGGGTGCCAAGCCACTGGCCTTCGCCGACGGCGAGACTGTGACCGAAGGCCTTGACGGGCTGCGGGGGCGCTTCGAGGAGTACCGCCGTCTGGGTGCCGGGTTCGGGAAGTGGCGCGCCACGTACTCCATCGGTGCGGGGCGACCGAGCGCGGACTGCATACGGGCCAATGCTCACGCCCTCGGTCGCTACGCTGCCTTGTGCCAGGAAGCCGGCCTGGTCCCGATCGTCGAGCCGGAGGTGCTGATGGACGGCACCCATTCGATCGAAGACGCCGCCGAGGTTACGGCGCGGGTGCTCGCGGCCGTCTATGACGAGCTCTACGCTCAGCGCGTCGATCTGCGGGCCACGCTGCTCAAGCCGAACATGGTCCTGTCCGGCTACTCGGCGCCGGAGCAGGCCACCCCGGCGCGGGTGGCCGAGGCGACCCTCGACGTCCTCTATCGACATGTCCCGGCTGCGGTCCCGGGAATGGTGTTCCTTTCCGGTGGACAGTCCGACGAGGACGCCACGGTCCACTTGAACGCGATGAATGCGCTGGGCCCGCACCCCTGGCAGCTGTCGTTCTCCTTCGGCCGCGCCCTGCAATCACCTGCATTGCACGCCTGGGGCGGAAGGGATCAGAACCTGGCCGCAGCGCAGCGGGCTCTGCACCACCGAGCCGAAATGAATTCCGCCGCCCGTTCGGGGACCTACAGTCCAGAGATGGAGCGGGAATCCGCAGCTACCTGAAGTGACCGACGTGGCTGCCGGTGGTCAAGTGGCCTCGGCGACGGCGTGGCCGTCCTTCTCGGCACAGAAGCAGGCTCACGGGATGATCACCCCAACGGACGCCGCCGCGTCGTCACCGTCCACGGGTCCTCCAAGGATGAGACCATGACGGCGGACGACCCGGGCCGGGACACCGGCCTGTTCGCGGACTTGTACGAGCTGCGTATGGCCGCGAGCTATCTGCGCCACGGGATGACCGAGACGGCGACGTTCAGCCTGTTCGCCCGGGACCTCCCGGCCCGCCGGGGGTTCCTGGTGGCCGCGGGACTGGCCGGAGCCTTGGACTTCCTGGAGCGTTTCCGGTTCGGCGACGCCGACCTGGCCTGGCTGGGCCGGGAGGCGGACCTGGACGGACGGACCCTGACAGCTCTGGGGGCGATGCGCTTCACGGGCGACGTGCACGCCGTGCCGGAAGGGCGGGTGGTCTTCGCCGACGAACCGCTGCTGGAGGTCACCGCCCCGCTGCCTGAGGCCCAGCTCGTGGAGACCGGCCTGCTCAACGCCATGACCCACGCGACCGCGATCGCCAGCAAGGCGGCACGCTGCCGGCTGGCCGCTGACGGCGCCGATCTGATCGACTTCTCCGCCCGGCGTACCCACGGTCGCGAGGCGGCCCGGGTCGCAGCGCGGGCCTCGGCGATCGTCGGCTTCGACGGGACCAGCGATACCGAGGCGGCGCGGGAGCTGGGGGTGCCCGCGGTGGGGACCATGGCCCACTCCTACGTCCAGGCCTTCGGCGCCGACCGTGACGCCTTCCGGGCCTTCGCCACCGACTTCCCGTCGGTATCGGTGTTCCTGGTCGACACCTACCGGACCTTGGACGGCGTACGCGCCGCGGTGGACGTCATCAGCGAGCTCGGGCTCACCGGAAGGCTCGGCATCCGCTTGGACTCCGGCGACCTGGCGGGGCTGGCCTTCGGCGCCCGCCGGATCCTGGACGCCGCCGGGCTGGACAACGTGCGCATCATGGCCAGCGGCGGCCTCGACGAGGACGCCATCGCCGAGCTGGTCACCGCCCGCGCGCCCATCGATTCCTACGGCATCGGCACCCGCATGGGCACCAGCGCCGACGCACCCTCCTTGGACACCGCCTACAAGCTGGTCGAATACGCCGGCCGGCCAGTGATGAAGCTCTCTGTCGGCAAGGCCACGCTCCCTGGAGCCAAACAAGTGTGGCGCGGGCCGGACGGCGACACCTTGGGACTGCGCGAAGAGCCCGGACCGCAAGGACATGAGAGCCTGCTCGTCCCGGTGATGGCGAACGGAGTCCGAACCGGCACGGGGCTGGACGCGGTGGACCTCGGCGCCGCGCGGCACCGGTTCGACACCGACCTGGCATGGCTGCCGGCTCAAGCGCGGCTCTTGGCCCTCCCCCGGCCCGTCGTCCCGGTTGTGAGCGAACGACTTGCCGGACTGCGCCGACAGACCGCGGCCCGGTCCGGCACGGCTGCGCCGTCGAAAGACCCGGGGCCGACGTGAGCCGGAGCTGTCCGTCGCCGCCGGTCTGGACCTCGGAACCGACGACGTCCTGGGGACCCGCGGACGCGGTCGCGGCGTGGCGCTGAAAAATTCTCCGCGAAGCGACAACCGAACCGGGTCCCGCTTCCGTGGGGTGCTCTGAGAAGTTCGGAACCTCGGGCACGGCCCAGGGATGAGGGGCGGAGCGGATGCGCGGACCCGACGAGAAGGAGTTCGGCGAGCTGGTGGCTGGGCGCTCGCATGCGCTCAGACGCACGGCGTACCTGATGTGCGGCGACTGGCATCAGGCTGAGGACTTGGTCCAGACGACCTTCATCAAGCTGTTCTGTGCTTGGAACAAAGTGGACCGGGCCGACAGTCTGGACGCCTATCTGCGCAAGACGCTGCTGCACGCCTGCATCGACGAGAAGCGGCGCGGCTGGTTCAGGCGGGAGTGGCCGACCGCGGACCCGCCCGACGTCGCCGACGTGCCGCCGTTCCCACCCGCTGACCGCGACCTGCTGGTCGCCGGGCTGCGCCGGCTCGCGCCGGGCCAGCGGGCGGTGCTGGTGCTGCGGTTCTGGGAGGACCTGGACGTCGAGGAGACGGCGCGGGCGCTGGGGTGCTCGGCCGGCACGGTCAAGAGTCAGACGGCACGGGGGCTGGCCGCACTGCGGGCGGTCGTCGGGGAACTCGCGTCGGTGGACGGCTGGGTGGCGGACGGCGTCGAGCGGATGAAGGGACACTCATGAGCACTGACCAGGAATGGGCCCGCGACCTGTTCGAGCGTTCGCGGCAGGCCGAGGAGCCGATGTGGGTCGCCGACCACGCGGCGATGATGCAGGCCGGGCGGCGGCGGAACCGGATCCGGGCCGTGACGGCCTCCGGAAGCGCGGTCGCGGTGGTCGCGGTGGCGGCGGCGGTCGGGATCGGCGTGCTCGGAGGCGGGGGGCCCAAGTCGCGCGCGCCGCAGCCGGCGCCCGGTGCGGCACCCACCACCACGCGGAGCGTGGCGGCCGTGGCCCCGGATCCCACGACGGTGCTCGCCTATGCCCGCTTCGAGAACTGGAGCACCAAGGACAACAAGGCTCAGGACCCCGACTACTTCAAGAAGTACTTCATCGCGGTCCCCGATGCGACGGCGCGCGACACCATGGTGCTGTTGACGCGGCTCGATCCAGCCTTGTCGCACATCGCGAAGGTCCGGTCGCCGGCCCCGTCGGAGGGCGTACGCCTCGTGCCGGACAACGATCCGATGGCCGACGACATGGCCCAGCTCAGTGGCGACGTCCTGTGGTCCGATGGCGGAGAGCCGGAGACCGCCTTGCGGAACCTGACCTCGAAGACCCCCTACGGCACGCTGGACTTGCGCTTCGTGGCGACCGCCGACGTCACACCGGGTGATCCGAAGGGCGGCGCCTGCTGGCCGCGGCAAGTCGCGGGGACCGGCATGCTGAAGCCGGTCGCGATCGCCGGCGGCGGCTGGTCCGAAGGGGCGAAGTGGAGCGACTGCAACGTCGCGACGCTGTCCGACGGCTCCGTTCTGCAGAGCGCGACGAAGTCCTCCGGTCCGTTCTCCGTCGTCTACGCGGTCCGGCGGTTCCCCGGGGACGCCGGCGCGGTGGAGGCTACGTGGTGGAACTACGCCTCGACGATGGAATTCCAGAGCGGGAACGGACCGGATCCGAAGCGGGTGGTGTCCCCGAACCCGATCGCCGAGGACAAGCTGCGCAAGGCCCTGTCCGACCCGGGGATCAAGGCGCCGCTGACGGCGACGCCGACCGCGGGGCCGCCCTCCGACATGCCGCAGGCGGCGGACTTCGGCTCCGGGTGGACGTTCGACGCCGAGCAGTCGCACTCCACGACCGGCGCGCTCGTGGTCGACGACGGCTGCACCAATGAGCAGAACATGGTCGCGACACCCAAGCCGAGCTACGCCTACGCCGGAACCACGCCGAGCGGCATCGCCGTCACCGCGAGCGCGGGCCTGAACGTCATGAAGCCCGGTACGGGAGCGCACTGGATGGCCGAGCTCCGCCAGCACGGAACCGGCGGCTGCGACCAGGGAACCCTGAAGTACTCGCAGGACACGATGACGGCACTGCCAGGCGGGATCGGCGACGACGCGTTCATCGAGAACTGGGTCGGCCAGGACTCCGAGACGATCTTCGTCCGGTTCGGGGACGCCGTCCTGCGGCTTGATGTGACGACCGCGGACCATTCCATGCCGAAGTTCACCGCGCAGGACAAGGCGTGGTTCGCCGGGCTCGCGGCCAAGGTCGCGGCGCGGCACCACGGGTAGGGATGACGTGGTGGGGCGGGCGGGTTCCGTGGGGAACCCGGCCGTCCCATTTGGTCGCCCGCGGAAGGCGGTGCCGACCTCTTGCGCCTCGTCGATAACAGCGTTATCGTCTGGATAACGACGTTATCACTGGCGAGGGAGACCACGATGAAATTCACGATCTTGGACGACCACCGGGAGTCTGTCGTCGACGCGGAGCTCGCCGCCGATGGCGAGGTGCTGGTCGCGGTCGGCGACATCCCCGGGGCGCTGGGGTGGGAGCGCAAGCCGCAGGGGTGGTGTCGGGGTGACGTCTGCATACCGGCGCGGGTCGCCGAAGGTGTGGAGCGGGAGGGCGGACGGGTGGAGCTGGCTGCCTTCGCCGAGTTGGTGGACCGGCCTTATGCGGCGGCTCCGGTGCTGGGCGTCGCAGCGCTGGGTGTGTCGGCTGTTGAGCGGGAGTCGGTGCTGGCCGGAGGTGAGGCGCCGGACTTCGAGTTGCGGGACGTCGACGGGGTCGCACATACGCTGAGGGCGTTGCGGGGACGCAAGGTGGCGCTGGTGTTCTGGGCGTCGTGGTGCGGGTGCCGGTACGACCTGGCGGAGTGGGAGCGGCAGCATGCGGCGCTGAGTCCGCATGGCTTCTCCGTGGTGAGTGTGGCGGTCGACCGGCGGCCCGCCGATGCCGAGCCGTGGATCCGGGAGGCCGGGGCGACGCATCCCGCGCTGATCGACGCGGACGGCAGTGTGGCGGACCGTTACCAGGTGCTGAACGTGCCGACGGTCGTGTGGATCGACGAGGAGGGGCGGGTGGCGCGTCCCAACGACACGCAGTTCGCCACCGATCTGTTCCGCTCGATGAGCGGCTTGGACTCCGGGCGGGCCATGGCGGCGCTGAAGCGGTGGGTCCGGGACGGTGAGAGTGGACTGACCGCCGACGAGGCCGCCGCGCATGTGCCGCAGGTGACCGCGGCACAGCAACAGGCGCGCACCGAGGCCGCCGTGGCGCTGTGGCTGCACCGTGCCGGGCACGTTGCCGAGGCGGGTGAGCACTTCGCGGCGGCGGAGAAGCTGGCGCCGGAGGACGTGACCATCTGGCGCGGTTCCATGCCGTTGCTGGAGGTCGACCCGATGGGTGACGAGTACTTCCGCCGCCGTGAGGCTCTCACCGAGGCCGGTATCCCGATCTACCGGCCCCTGCCGGACTGGCAGTAGGACCGTCGCCCTTGGAGACTGCCATCAGCACACCGGAGACTGCGGGGAACGGATATGACTGAGAAGCCCGATACGCCGGGCGCGGCGGAGACCGCCGACGGCTACGAGCCGCTCGCTCCGGGCGTCTACGCCCGGGCGCAGGCCCGAGGCCAGGAGGTGCTGCGGGCGTCGCTGCTGGACGTCGCGGCGCACCTGCTCGCCGCTGAGGGTCCCGGTGCGCTGACCATGCGGCGCATCGCGACCGAGGCTGGCTGTTCCACGATGGTGCTCTACAAGCACTTCGGTTCGAAGGACGCCATCGCCACCGCGCTGTATCTGGAGGGCTTCGCCCGCCTGAAGCGGCGGCTCGACGCCGTGCCGCGCGGCGACGACCCCGCCGAGTACCTCGCCGCGGTGGGCCGCGCCTACCGTGACAACGCCCTGAGCGAGCCCAACTTCTACGACGTCATGCACGGCCCCGGCATCCCCGGGTTCGTGCCGGACGCCGAGGCCATCGCGGCCGGGAAACAGAGCCTGGCGGTGCTCCACGAGGCGGCCCGGTGGTGCGTCGAGGCGGGGGTCTTCCGTTCCGACGCCGACCCGGACGAGATCACCGACGTCCTGTGGGCCGCCGCCCACGGCGTCATCAGCCTGGAGCGGGCGGGCCACTTCCCCGGGGATCTCGGCGCGCTCCGCTACCGCACGCTGACCAGGGCCGCCGCGGCGTCGTTCGCCACCGTGGCGGCCGATGCCGACGCGGCGGCCGAGGCGCGCCCGCCCCACTGACAGGAGGTGTCAGTGGGGGTGTTCCATCGTGAGTGGCATGACGACGAACACCGAGCCCACCCCGATCGACGACGGCCGCCACGACTTCGATTTCCTGGTCGGCACGTGGCGGGTCCAGCACCGCAAGCTGGCCGCGATGGCCGATCCGGCATGCGACGAGTGGGTGGAGTTCGAGGGCGTCCAGTGGATGCGCCAGACGCTCGGGGGCCTGGGCAACGTCGACAACGTCCGGGTCGAGCGGATGCCGGACGGGAAGTCGTTCGAGGGGATGTCGGTGCGGCTGTTCGACGTCGAGGCGCGGCTCTGGCGGATCTGGTGGGCGTCGACCGCCGCGCCCGGTCACCTGGACCCCGGGGTGTCCGGGCGCTGGGACGGCCCGCACGGTGTGTTCCACGGCGAGGACGTCGTGGGCGGCAAGCCGGTCGGGGTCCGCTTCGACTGGAACGTCTTCGACGCCGACACCGCGCAGTGGGAGCAGGCGTTCTCGTTCGACGGCGGCGAGAACTGGGTGCACAACTGGCGGATGTCGTTCACCCGGATCGGGGACTGACCGGTCAGATCCGACAGGGCAGCCGACGCGGGCAGCCGACGCGGGCAGGGCGGGCTGAGGGGGCAGGGGCCTTCAGCGCGCCCTGGACCGGAACAACTCGCCGATCTCGGCACGCGGCTGCGGGACTGAAGCATGTGGCCGCACCGCCATCCCACCGAGGTCCACGCCGCGCGCGAGGTAGAAGCCGAGCAGCCGGGCCGTCGCGAGCGCGTCGCCCAACGCGCTGTGCGCGTCGGTGAGCTCGATGCCGACCGTCTCGCAGCAGTCTGCGAGCTTGTAGGAAGGGCCGGGCAGCAGGAGCTGGGAAGCGCGCAGGGTGCAGACGCCGCCGGCGATCTCCGGGGAGTCCAGGCCCATCCGGGCGAAGTGCGACACCAGGAACTTGGCGTCGAAGGCGAGGTTGTGGGCCGCCACGACGCGGCCGGCGAGCAGGCCGTGCAGTTCGCGGCCGACGTCCTCGAAGCGCGGCGCGCGGAGCACCATGTCGCGGGTGATGCCGTGGACCCGGGTCGCGCCCACCCCGTCCTCGGGACGGATCAGGCTGTCCCAGCGGCCGGTCACCTGGCCGGTGCGGTCCACGTGCACGATCGCGATCTCCACGATCTCCGCGACCGGTGGATGGAAGCCCGAAGTCTCGACGTCGACCACTGCGTATCCGTTCACCCACCTATCTTCGAGGGCGCGGCCACGTCTGTGGCGAAGGCGCGCCTCGGGATCCGCGTGGATCAGGACACAGTCACCACGGCAGCACCATCAACGCCGGCGCCGCGAGGAACGCACAGATCGGCACGTTCACCTTCCAGTAGCGCACGAACACCGCGATGAACTCGCGGATCGTCGCGCTGGGCAGGAAGTACGCCGCCGTCGGGGATCCCACCACCTGCGCCGGCACCCCGAGGTCGCTGGCGATCAGCGCCGCGCGGTAACTGTGGAAGTCGTTGGTGACGACGACACTCCGGTAGCCCGAAGGCCGCTCCCGCCGCATCAGCTCCGCGCTGAAGACCAGGTTCTCCTCGGTCGTGCGCGACCGGTCCTCCAGGATCAGCCGCTCGGCCGGGAACCCCCGCTCCACAAGGTAGTCCGCCATCGCCTCGGCTTCGGAGAGCCGTTCGTCGGACCCCTTGCCGCCGGAGACGATGAGCATCGGCGACGCCTGCGGGTCCAGCGACTCGAACACCGCACGCCCCCGTTCCAGACGGCTGGCCAGCAGGGGTGAGACCCGCCGTCCGCCGAGCAGTCCGGCGCCGAGCACGACCACGAAGTCGGCCGTGCGCAGGATCGGCATCCGCCGGTACACGAACCCGTAGCTCAGGTAGCAGAAGAACAGGAAGGCGACGTAGCCGACCACCAGGATCGCGCCGGCGGACAACGCGATGAGCACGTGGTGCCTCGTCCCGACCGCCAGAGCCAGCAGGAAGAGCAGGCCGACGATGCCGATCGCGCACAGCAGCGACAGCAGGTTGGCGACGGTCCGCCCCTCCTTGCGGAGCATGGTCATGCCGTTGAGCGTCAGGAACGCGATCAGGGCCAGCAGCCCCAGCGTCGGCAGCAGGGCCACCGCCGCGACCGCCATCGCCCGCCCCATGCCCGAGGACTGCGACAGCCCGGCGAACAGTCCCAACGCCAGGAACGACAGCGTCAGCCCCAGATACACGGCGTTCCGGAACCGCCGCGGGTCGCGCAGGACCGAGCGGACGAGGAGGATCGCGAAGAGCGCGGCGATCGCGTAGGAGAACAGGGCGCTTCCTGGGGACGAGGGCCGGGACGAACCGGCGCGGCTTGGCCTGACCAGGCAATTTTAGGTCGCCGGTAAGGACCGCGCGTCGGCAACAAGGCCCACGGGCCTCATCCTCAGGAGCGATTTCCCCCTCCATCTCAAGGACGCAGCACGAGCCGGACCGGGTCGCCGACCTTCTTGTCCAGCCGTTCCACGGCCTCAGCCGCCTCCTCCAGCCCCAGCACGCCGGAGATCGAGGCCGCGAGGTCCAGCCGCCCGCCGGCCTGCAACGTGATCAGCTGTCCGACCGCTTCCGGCTCCGAGCCGTAGTGCCCGAGCAGCTGGTACTGCGCGGACTGGAACCGGGTGCTGTTCGCGATGGTGATCGGCTCCCCGCTCAGCCCGACCAGCACCAGCTTGCCGCCCGGGGCCAGCAGCCGCAGGGCCTGCTCGCGCACCGGCGTCACGCCCGCGAAGTCGAAGGCGACCTCCAGGCCGAGGCCGCCGGTCGCGGCGCGGATCGTGGTCCGCAGGTCCGGGTCGGCGGGGTCCAGAGCGAGGTCGGCGCCGTAGGCGAGGGCCCGCTCGCGCGCCGCCGGGGCCGGGTCGACCGCGATGACCGGGCACGCGCCGATCATCCGCAGCAGCTGGACGGCGTGCGCGCCGAGCCCGCCGACGCCCCAGACGCCGACCGGCTGTGCGGGGCCGACGTGCGCGGTGGTGGTGATGGCGCCCCACGGCGTGGACACGGCGTCCGGGATGATCGCGCCCTGCTCGAAGGGAATCGCGTCCGGCAGCGCGACCAGCGTGTCCTGCCGGGCGAGGGCGAACTCGGCCCAGCCGCCGTCGTAGTCGACGCCGCGGGTCCACAGCTCGTCGCCCCGGACCTCACCGGCCTGCAACACCACCCGGTCTCCCACGTTCCAGCCGGTGACGCCGGAGCCGACCTCGGCGACCGTGCCGGAGACCTCGTGGCCCAGCGTCACCGTGTCGCCGACCAGGTACCGCGGGCGCGCCAGCGACCCGTGCACAAGATGCACGTCAGACAGGCACACTCCGGCGGCCTCGACCTTGACCAGGACCTCACCGGCCCCGGGCGCCGGCTTGGCGACGTCCTCGACGCTCAGCTTCCCGGTGGGAAAGTGCAGACGGGCGGCACGCATCGTCGTCATGACGCGCTCCTTTCGGGGATCAGGAGAAACGTTTCACGATCGCACGGATCCGCGGCACATAGTCGCCCACCGCGCCGAAGTGCGCCACGACACAGAGCAGCTCCCGCAGGTTCAGCAGGTCCATACGCTCGCGCCAGTCGCCGACCGAGGGCCGCAGCTCGTAATAGGCCTCGAAGAAGACGTCCGGAACGCCGCCGGTGCAGAAGAGCATGCTCACGTCGACCTCGGGCCAGGTGTAGCTGACCGCCGGGTCGATGAAGACCGGACTGTCATCGAGGCCTGCGATGATGTTGGAACGCCACAGGTCGCCGTGCGTCAGCGCCGCCGGGGCCGCCGGAACCAGCTCCGGCAGACGGCCGCAGAGCGCCTCGACGGCAGCTCGGTCGGCGGCCTCGAAAGCCTCTTCGACATTCGGTTCGCCCAGGTAGCGCAGAACTCGGCGCTCGGCGAAGAAGCGATGGCCGTCGTCGTCCCAGGCGTTCTCCTGGACCAGCCGCCCGAGGGTGCCGTCACGATGCCAGCCGTAGCGCGATGACGTGTGGTCGTGCAGAGCGGCGACGGCGTGGGCGGCGGCTTCCCAGAACCGGGGAGAATCAGGGATCTCAGGGTTCAGGGCGGTCATCACCAGCGACCTGGGGCCGACATGGATGATCTCCGGCGTCGGCAGACCACCGATGTCCCGCAACGCTCGCAGGCTCTCGACCTCGTGGTCGAAGAAGCCGTCGGGATTGTTGCGGCCACCCTTGATCACCACAGTCCGGCCATCGTCAAGCGTCACCCGCCAGGCGGCGTTGGCCATCCCCCCGGTCAGCGGCTCCATCCGGAGCACGACCCCACCGGGCGGGAGCAGGGAAGGGGCCCAGTCGTCTTCATGGTCGACGGTCTGCACCGCCACACCCTCTCAGACGAAGGGGCCCCTTGTCGCCGGTCAGATCACGAACCCGTGGGCCACGTGATCTGCGTGGACTTGTAGTAGTTCACCCCCATCGCGTGCCAGCGCGGGCCCTGGGCCCCGAGGCGTTGGTCGAAGGAGGTGGTGTCGTGCGTGCTGTACGGCGACCAGCCGAGTTCCATCAGCGCCGGCAGCCGCGGGAAGGCCATCTGGTCGATGTCGGCGCTGGTCACGATCGTCTCGGTCCACAGCGGCGCCTCGACGCCGGCCACCGAGGAACCGGTCACCCCGGTCAGGTAGTCGCCGGGGTCCCAACCGTAGGCCGTGTTGACGTCGACGTAGCCGGCCCAGTGCTGGCCGAGCTTCGTCTTGTGCGTGTACTTCATGTCGAGGTAGGCGTGGTTGGCCGGGGACATGACGACCTTCGTACCGCTCGCCGCGGCCGCCGCCAGGGCGCTGTCGGTCGTGGTGGTGTCCCAGAACTGAGCGAGCGTCGACGGCGCCAGGCTGGTCGCGGCGATGTTGTGCCAGCCCATCACCGCCTTGCCGTGCGCGGCCACGATCGGCTGCACCTTGTCGATGAAGGTCGCGTAGTCGCTCGCGGACGTCGAACTGGCCTCGTCCCCGCCGATGTGGATGTAAGGGCCCGGCGTCAGCGCGGCCAGCTCGCCGACCACCTGGTCGACGAAGGTGTACGTGAGCGCCAGCGGGACGCACAGCGAGCTGAAGCCCACGTTCGTGCCCGTGTACAGCGCCGGCGCGACCCCGTTGCAGTTCAGCGACGCGTACGACGCCAGGGCCGCGTTCGTGTGGCCGGGCATGTCGATCTCCGGCACGACCGTGATGTACCGGGACGTGGCGTACGCGATGATCGCCTGGTAGTCGGCCTGCGTGTAGAAGCCGCCGGCCCCTCCCCCGACCTCGGTGCTGCCACCGTACGTCGCCAGGTTCGGCCAGCTGTTGACGACGATGCGCCACCCCTGGTCGTCCGACAGATGCAGGTGCAGGTAGTTCACCTTGTACAGCGCCATCTCGTCGATGTAGCGCTCGACCTGCGCCACGGTGAAGAAGTGCCGCGCCACGTCGAGCATCGCGCCCCGGTACCCGAACCGGGGCCAGTCGGTGATGGTCCCGCCGGGCACCGTCCACGGCCCGGCTGCGACCGTCGAGCCCATCACGGCTCCGGGCATCAGCTGGAGCAGCGTCTGCACACCGTGGAACAAGCCGGCGGCCTGGTTCGCGCGGATGACGACGCCCGACGGCGAGGAGACGAGCTCGTAGCCCTCGGTGCCGACGCTGCTCGGCGCCCCGGACAGCGACAGCGCGACCGTGCCGGGCGTGCCCGCGCCGACGGTGAGCGGCAGCGGGTAGCCGGTGGACCTGCGCAGGATCGTCGCCAGATAGCCGCCGACGTCGGCGTCGTCGGACGTGATGGTCGCCGACGAGGCCAGTGTGAAGGTGGTGCCGTCGGCGACCTCGCTGGCCGGCGCCGGCACCACGACGTTGGGGAACGCGGCGGCGGCGGCCGGGGCCGAGGCCCCGATCGCCCCGCCGAGGCCGGCGCCGGCGACCAGCACGACCGCCAGCAGGGCCCTGCGGATCCTGGACCGCGACCGCCTGGCGCCGACGCGGCCGGGAGACTTGAGGAGCACGGACGCGGCGCTCATGACGCCACCACATCGATCTTCGGCATGTTCCATCCCGATACGCTGACCACCGGCGTCGCGCCCTGCAGGTCGGCCGAACCGTAGGAGGCGGTGATCGTCTGCGACTCGCCGGGCATCAGGGTGATGTCATCGTCACCCCAGATCGCGGTGCGCAGCTCGTTGTCGCCGCTCAGCTCGGCGCCCGACGCCGTACCGCGCCGGAGGTCGGCGCGCAGGAAGAAGCCGACGGTGGTGGTGGAGTTGTTGGTGATGGTGACGGCGACCTGCTTGTCCGACCCGGCCGGACCCGCGGCGTTCGACGTCACGGCGCTGACCGCGACCGCGCTGTCGGACGGCAGCGACTGCAGCGCCTTGAGATTCCCGTAGGACGACATGCTCGCCTGCGGGTTGCCGATGGTCTTGTTCCAGTTCACCGAGTCGACCGTGGTCGGCAGCCAGTAGACGTTGCGGTCGACGACCGCGCCGTTCTGCCGGACCAGCAGCTCGACGAAGTACACGGTGCCGGAGGCCGTCGGGGTCGTGGGCTTCAGGACGCCGTTGAGGACCTGCTGGGAGGCCAGCGACAAGGTGGACGAGGTGCGATCGTCCAGCAGGGTGCCGGCGGTGTTGTAGACCTTGGACTCGACGGTCACACCGGCCTGCGTCGCCCCCGAGAGGTTGTCGAGCGTCACCATGCCGTTGTCGAGCTGGTAGATGGCGTGCAGCGGCTTGTCGGCCTGCTGGGCGCCGAAGTAGGCGCCGGCCTGGTCGTAGTCGTTGTTGTAGAGCGACCAGAGCAGCGTTGGCCAGCCCTTGTTCATCTGCCAGTAGATCGTGCCGGTCGACGGGGCCGAGGTGTTGGTGGAGTGCGCGATGAAGGCCTCGAACTGCGCGCGGGTGTCCTCGTAGTTCTGGACCTGGGCCTGCTGGACGTACTGGGCCAGGCTGCTCCACGGGCCGTAGCGGTTGCTGAGCGCGTTGTCGAAGTTGTAGAGCGTGCCGAAGTGGTAGCCCGTGTGCTTCGTGCCCTCGTAGTTGTTGTGGTACTGGTTGGCGCCGGTGCTCTGCCACAGCGCGGACTGGTCGGAGGCCGACAGGAAGCGGTTGATGGAGTCCATCGTCGGGACCGTGTTGCCCGCGCTCTGCTCGCTGTCGAAGCCCCAGGCACCGCCGGCGTTGGTCAGGTCGCCGCTGCCTGTGTGCGTGGTGTCGTACCAGTAGCTCGGCGGCACCCAGTCATAAGGACCCTCTTTCTCCCCCGAAGCGCCGAGCTGCGGACTCGACTTGTACTCGGCTGAAGAGATGAAGGGACCCGGGTAGTCGGCGGCCGCGAAGCCGGCGAGGGCCAGCGACTCCTGGTTGGCGGTAGGGGCGTTGTCGCTCCACTGGAAACTGAAGACGCTGGGATGGTTCCGCAGCACAGCGCCCTGCGCCTGCGCCGACGCCTGGTAGACGGCGTTGTCGGCAGCCGTGTAGGAGGTGGTCTCCCAGAAGTCGCAGCACTGGTAGCCGGCGTTGACCAGGATCCCGGCGGCGTCCATCTGCTGGTACCAGTCCGGCGGCATCAGATGGCCTTCGAGACGGATGCTGTTCAGACCCATCGCTTTGATGATGCCGATCTGGCGGGCGGTGTCGGCCGGGTCGTAGCGCAGGAACAGGTCGGGGTCCCAGCCGCCGCCGCGCATGACGATCGGGACGTTGTTGATTTTGAAGGCGCGCACACCCGACGGAGCGGCGCTGCTCGCCCCCGTCAGGTAGGAGCTGACGGTGCGGATGCCGAAGGTCTCGGAGGTGGTGTCCAGTGTCGTCGTGCCCTGTGACACCGCCGTCGCCAGCGTGTAGAGCGGCTGGGCGCCGAGCTGGTACGGCCACCAGATCTGGGGTGCGGCGATGGTCAGACTCGGGAACGACGCCGGGGCGAAGGTGACCGTGGCGGTCGAGTCGGCGGCGACCGTGGCACTCTGGCTGACCGTGATCGGCGTGCCACTGCCGGGCGGGGTGACGGTCGCCGTGACGGTGCCGGTCTGCGCCGTCGAAGAGGTGTTGGTGACGTCGGTCTTGACCGTCAGGGCGCTGCTGGAGAGGTCAGTTGCGGTGACCTGGTCGACATGCGCGTTGCCGACGAGGAGCGGGCCGCCGGTCTGCAACTGGACCGGGAACTGGATGCCGGTGTTGTTGTCCGGCGGGATCTGGCTCCAGTCCACGTTGTCCAGGGTCAGCATCGCCGTCGGGTCGTTCGGGTGCATCTCGATGGCGACGGAGTTCGTGCCGGAGACCAGCTTGGACGTGATGTCGTACACGTTCTTGGCGTAGGCGCCGCCGACCGTCGCGGCGACCTGGGAACCGTTCACCCAGAGGTCGGCCTGGCCGATGACGCCGTTGAGGATCAGCTTGGCGTCGGTGCCCGCGGCCGGGGCCGGGAAGTCCGTGCGGTACCACCACGGCACCGAGAACTGGGCGAGGGTCTCCGCCCCGACCTTGGTCATCTGGCCGAAGCAGGTCTTCATGTTCGTCGAGAAGAAGACGTTCGGGCAGGTGCCGTTCTGGAGCAGAGCGTTGATTTCCGTGCCCGGGGCCCCGGCGCCGTCGTCGGCGACGGACAGCCAGGCGGCCGTGTCGAAGCCCGGGGTCGAGATCTGGGCACCGGTCTGGGTGGCGGTGGCGCTGGTGAGGACCTTCCAGCCGCCGGTGGCGCCCAGATCGGTGACGGCGGAGTTGTCGGAGCCGGGCGCGAGGTTCGCGACGACGTTCACCGCGGCCGCGGTGGGCTCGGGGCCCGCCCCGGCGCCGACTGTGCCGAATGCGCTGGTCTGCCAGGCCGTCAGGGCCATGAGGCCCAGGACGGCGGTTGCCCCCGTGAGAGTTCTTCCCCGTGTACGACGACGTGCCATGGGCGCTCCTGGGTCGGGTGCCACGATGGTTAAGGAAGATTACTTGCCTTACTCGCCGTGACCGTACAACCGCCGTTGCGCATCGTCAATGAGCTGTCTCAGCTTCCGTCCCGGGTTCCGTCCCGGCTTCTTCCGCCCCGGCGTCAGTCGGAGAAGTCCTGGGTCATCCAGACCGTGCCGGAGCTGTCGCGGAATATCGAGATGCCTATGTGGTGGAAGCTGGTGCTGAGGATGTTGCGGCGGTGGCCGTCGTTCGGCGGCTTCTCGGCGAGCATGCTGTTCGTCAAGCCGACCGCCATCTTGGCGATGGCGTCATTGGTGTTGGAGACCGGCCCGCCCTCGCCGATGTTCTCGCCTGCCGCACTCCAGGAGACACCGGCCGCGGTCTCGCGGTCGCCCAGGCCCGCCTCGCCCGGGCACTGGTGCGACAGGCCGCAGCCGCTCGCCATCACGGAAGTGTGGGCGGCGGCGCTCTTGTTGAGGCCCGCGGTGAGGGTGAGGGGCGGGAGCCCTTGCTCGGCGCGCGCCTGGTTGATGGTGGCGAGGACCTGGTCGACCGGGGACGCCTGGCCGGCCGAGCTGGCCGGCGGGGTGGTCGGGGCGGTGCTCGCCGCCGACGACGACGGGGGCGGCGGCGGGTTGTGGGCGGTGGTGGCCGCCGCGGAGGGCTTGGACCCGGTGCTGGACTTGGAAGTGTCCGGACGGACCGAGGGACTCGTGGAGCTCTTGCTCGTGGTGGACGAGGCCGCGGAGGAAGCGGCGGACGACGCGGAGGAAGGCGCCGGGGTCGACGTGTCGGAGGCGGAGGCGGATGTGGAGGCGGAGGACGAGTTGTTCTCCGTGGCGCCCAGGGCCTGCGCGTCGTTCTTCGGGTTGTCGGCGATGCCCGTCGCGACGACGACCGCGCCGACGACCGCCGCCGTGGCGGCGATGGCGACGGCGGCCTTGGCCGCCAGGTGTGACGCCGCGGCCTTGGTGGCGGACCGGGGTATTCGGCGATGCGAATGGGGCTCCGCAGGACGGCCCGGCGCGGGTTGCAGGTCGTAGGCGGGCAGCGGCTGGTGCGACGTCGCCGTCGGAGGGAACACGGCGGTCTGCGCCGCGCTCGCGCCGGCGCCCGCGTGGAACGAACCGGCCACGGAGTAGTGCACGGCGTCGGCGAGGCCGAACGGCACCGGGATCAGCGGCAGGCGCACGAGCAGGCGCTCGGCGGGGACGAAGTCGACGGTCAACCCGGCGCAGGTCGGGCACTGGCGGGTGTGGCGTGCGAAACGCTTGCGCCACAACGCCTCGGGACGGCCGTGCCAGTGCATCGCGAGCTCGGACAGCTCCAGGCAGATCGGGACGGCGCACAGCGCGCGCACCACCGCGCGCGAGATCTCCAGCTGCGCCTTCATCCGCGCGATGCGGACGGTGACGTGGTGCGGGTCCAGGCCGATCGCGGTCACCAGCTCACCGCGCGTGATGTGCCCGGCCTCGACCAGCCACCACAGCGAGAGCAGCTCGCGGTCGTCGGGGTCCAGCCACGCGGTGGCCATCGCCACCTCGCGCCGCTGGCCGGTGAGACCGAGCTCGGTCAGCGTCAGGTCGGCGAAGTCGGCACCGGGGTCGGCGACTTCCAGCGCCTCCTCCAGCGGCCGCGGCCGCCCGGGGTAGCCGCGCGCGTGGTCCCGGACCTGGTTCATGGCGACCGCGACCAGCCATGACCGGAAGGCCTCGACGTCGCGCAGCGTCGGCAGCCCGCGCACGACGCGCAGCATCGTCTCCTGCACCACGTCGTCGACGTCCGCCGGCACCGGCAGGGCCCGGCCGACGATGTTGTAGACCAGCGGCAGGTAGTCGGAGACGAGCCGCTCCAACGCGGCTGGATCGCCAGCCGCCGCGGCCGTCACCAAATACGTGCCGGTCTCCGTCGCCATCATCTCCCCGGACCTCCCACACCCGACTTTTTTGTTCGGACGCAGAGGGAGACGCTACGCGACGCCCGGAGTCACAGAAATATCGGGGAGTTTTCCTTGGACCAAGTTTTGCCACCTCATTGGCATGGTGAGAGGAGGTAGGCGTGCCCGAATAACACATAAAAGCGTTGGTCCACCACCTTCTGGATGAGATGAACCGATTCTCGGTGGAAATACCTTGAATCGCTCAAACGCTAGAAAGCGGGACGCGCGGTCATCCTTTCGAGGCGGCTGCGCATCCCGCCATGGCCCGGACGGTACGTAACGATCAGCTACGTATCGTCCGGGAGGGTTCATGGCCGCTCGTCCGCCCCACCGCTCCGCTCTGGCCGCCGTAGGCGCGGCCGCGGCAGCAGCTCTGATATGCCTCTCGCAGAGCTCTGTATCGGCTGCCGCGCCGGTCTCGGCGCTCAGACCGGACCCCCGGCCGGTGGCGCCTCCGGCGGCACACCATTTGGCGATGCGCACGAACCATGTCCGGCTCGACGAGGTCGATGCCGATCGAACGGCCGGCCCGGACGACCCCGACACGACCTACAAGGGCCCGCGGCTCTGCTCCGATTCCTTCGGCGAGAAGCCGGCCAGGAACGTCCCCGACGCCTTCGGCGGTCGCAACCCGCTGTCCGTCTGCGGCTACACCCCCGAGCAGCTGAGGTTCGCCTACGGCGTCACCCAGGCGCACGAACGCGGCGCCGGCGTCACGGTGGCCATCGTCGACGCGTACGCCTCCCCCACGATGCTCGCCGACGCGAACCGCTACGCGATGAACCACGACGAGCGCCTGCTGACGCCGGACCACTACCGCGAAGTCACGCCGCCTTCCTACAACCACCTCACCGACGGTTTCTGCGAGACGCCGGCGGCGTGGGCGGTCGAGGAGGCGTTGGACGTGGAGGCCGTGCACGCCATGGCCCCGCAGGCGGACATCGTCTATGTGGCCGCCGCGTCGTGTGACGACACCGATCTGATGGCGGCGTTGCAGACGGTGATCGACCAGCACCTGGCCACGATCGTGTCCGACTCGTGGGGCGGCGTCCCGCACAGCGTCTACGGCGACGCGGATCCCGCGACGATGGCGGCGTATTCGGCGTTGTTCCGGCGCGGCGCGCAGGAGGACATCAGCTTCCTGTTCGCGTCGGGGGACTGCGGGGCGGCCGATCCGCGGGTGGAATGCGCCGCGGGATCGGCGCGGCCCCAGACCGAGTATCCGGCGCAGGATCCGTGGGTGACGGCGGTCGGCGGGACCAGTCTGGCGATCGGGCCGTTCGACGACTACGTCGGCGAGGTCGGCTGGGGCGACCGGCGGTCGGTCCTGGCGCCGGCCGACGGGGGCTGGACGCCGGCGGCCGGGGCCGGGCAGTGGAAGTACGGGGGCGGCGGCGGGACGAGCGAGGACGTGCCGCAGCCGGACTACCAGGCCGGCGTCGTGCCCGCCGCGCTGAGCACCTCGCTGATGACCGGTGCGCGGGCGAGACAGCCGATGCGGGTGGTGCCGGACGTGGCGCTGGCGGCCGATCCGATGACCGGATTCATGGTGGGCGTCACCGAGAAGCAGCAGAACGGCCGGGTCCGGTACGGCGAGTCCTCCATCGGGGGCACGTCGCTGGCCACACCGCTGTTCGCCGGGCTGATGGCGGACGCGCAGCAGGGCGCGGGTCATCCGTTCGGGTTCCTCAATCCGGCCCTGTACGGGAAAGCCATGAGCGGGGTGTTCAACGACGTCACGCCGGCCTCGCTCGGCGAGGCCGCGCCACGGCCCGGGAGTCCGCCGGCGACCGTCGTCGACCTGGGCGAGGACGCCGCGGGCCGGCACCAGGCCCGGCTGTACCAGCTGGGCGACGACGGGCTGCTCGCCACCCGCCCCGGCTATGACGACGTGACCGGTCTGGGTTCGCCTTCCCTGTCCTACTTGCGCTCATGGAGGTGAGGACGCGTCTAGGATCGTTCGACGACAGTTCGTCGCTAGACGTGGACGCTGAAGAGATCTGAAGAGAAGAGGTCCGGACTGTGGCTTCGGAGTCATCGTTCGACGTGGTGAGCAAGGTCGAGCGCCAGGAGGTCGACAACGCGCTCAACCAGGCGTCGAAGGAGATCGCCCAGCGTTTCGACTTCCGCGGGGTGGACGCCGAGATCCGGTGGTCCGGAGAGGGCATCGAGATGCGGGCGAACAGCGAGGAGCGGGTCGCCGCCGTGCTCGACGTCTTCAAGGACAAGCTGGTCAAGCGCAAGATCTCGCTGAAGGTCGTGGACGCCTCGGAACCGCGGGTGTCCGGCAAGGAGTACCGGATCAGCGTCACCATCAAGGAGGGGATCTCCTCGGAGAACGCGAAGAAGATCTCCAAGCTGATCCGGGACGAGGCGCCGAAGAGCGTCAAGGCGCAGATCATCGGTGAGGAACTGCGGGTGTCGTCGAAGTCGCGCGACGACCTGCAGGCCACCCAGGCGCTGCTGAAGGAGCAGGACTACGACTTCGCGATCCAGTTCACCAACTACAGGTGAGCCGGCTGCGCTGGCGTCTGCTGACCCCCGTCGTGGTGGCGGCCACCGTGGTGGCCGCCACCACGTTTTCGCATGCCCTTCGGGCATCCGACTCACCCGCCCTGCCCCGAATATCCATGATCGGGCTGGTGCAGAAGGTGGGGAAGTCGCAGGCGCGGGCGTTCTCGGGGACGGTGCGGCTCAGTGTCGACATCGGCCTGCCGCGGCTGCCGAAGCTGGGGACGGACGGCGGCGCGGACCCGCTGCGGCTGCTGTCCGGTGACCACCGGGTGCGCGTGGTGGCCGACGAGAGCGGCGGCGAACAGCGGGAGCGGGTCGCGCTGCTGGACACGCTGTCGGAGTACGACATCTACCGGGGCGGCAGCGACCTGTGGCTGTGGGACTCGACGCGGCAGCTGGCGCGGCACGGCACCGTGGACACGCTGAGCGAGGCGCTGCTGGCGTTCGCCTCGCCGGCCGAACTGGCGAAGACGTTCACCGGCCCGACGGCGATCAGGACCGCGGTCTTCGACACGGACTACTCCTCGGGAGGGACGGCGCGGGTCGCCGGCCGGGACTGCTACGTCCTGCGGATCACGCCGAACACGCCGGGCACGACGGTCGGGGCGGTGCGGGTCGCGGTGGACGCGGCGACCGGGATGCCGCTGAGCGTGACGGTGTACCCGGCGGGGTCTTCGAAGCCTGCGATCAAGGCCGAGTTCGAGTCGGTGGGCTACGCGGCCGATCCGGCGGAGCTGCGGTTCACGCCGCCGCCGGGGGCGAAGGTGGTCGAGGAGACCGCGCCGGACCTGCCGGAGAACCCGGTCCGCGGCGCGGGCCGGGGGTGGACGGCCGCGGTCGCGATCGGCGGCGTGGATCCGGATCGGCTGATCGCCGGGCTCGGGACCGGGCGGGACAAGGACCGCCCGGCCCCGGAGGGCACGGCGGCGGTGCTGGCGGCGCTGGCCGGGACACCGGGGACGCCGTTGCAGAGCTACCTGCGGATGATGATGGCGGCCGGGGAGAAGACGCCGGTGGGGTTGGTGTGGAGCAGCCGGCTGGTGAGTCTGGTCTTCACGCCGGACCAGCGGTTGTACGCGGGGTTCGCCACGCCGGACTCGCTGGTGGCGACGGTCGCCGCCGATGAGGCGGGGCCGAGCGGTGGGGCTGCGCCAGCGGTGGGCGGCACGCAGCCGGCCGGTGGGGCGGACCCGGGGGGCCGCACGGGCCAGGAAGGTGGAACCGGTCCGGTGGGCGACACGCGGCCGGTCGGTGGGGCGAACCTTCCGGTGGGGGACACGCAGCCGGTCGGTGCGGCGAACCCGGCGGGCGGAACGAGCGAGGCGAACCGTCTCGGTGGGGCGCGGGAGGGTGAGGGGCATTCCTAGCATCGAGTTGGCGCTGACCTTCCGGCGCCGTCGCAACCTGCTGATCCTCGTGGTGCTGGCGCTGCTGCCGGTGCTGGTCGGGATCGCGGTGCGGGTGGCCGGCATCGGGGCCGGGACCGGCACCGGGATGCTGAACCAGGTGGCGGGCAACGGGTTGTTCCTGGTGTTCGCGTCGCTGGCGCTGAGCGTGCCGCTGTTCCTGCCGGTGGCGGTGGGCGCGGTGGCGGCCGACCAGGTGGCCGGGGACGCCGCGGACGGGACGCTGCGGACCGTGCTGGCCTGGCCGGTGGGCCGGAGCCGGCTGCTGGCGGCGAAGCTGCTGGCCGCCGTGGTGTTCGCGGTGGCGGCGACGTTCACGGTGGCGCTGTCGGCGCTGGCGGTGGGCGCGGCGCTGTTCCCGATGCGGGACGTGACGCTGCTCAGCGGGGCGACGATCCCGCTCGGGGCGGCGTTCGGGCGGGCCCTGCTGATCGCGCTGGTGGTGACCTGCTGCATGGCCGGCGTCGCGGTGATCGGCCTGGCCATCTCGACGCTGACCGACTCGCCCGCCACCGCGCTGGCCGGGACCGTCGGGCTGATCGTGGTCGCGGAGATCGCCGGCTCGGTGCCGCAGCTCGACGCCCTGCAGCCCTGGCTGTTCTCGGAGGACTGGCTGGCGTTCGCCGACCTGCTGCGCACGCCGATGTACTGGGGGACGATCACCCACAGCCTGGGAGTGCAGGCCGGGTACGCGGTGGTCGGGGCGTCGCTGGCATGGGCCCGGTTCACGTCGCGGGATCTGGCGCTGTAGGGGATCACTCTGCCGGCCCAGAGAGCCGGGAACTGGAGAGATCTTCACCTACGTTGGAAACAAGGGGCACGAAAGGAACCACAAACGGGCAAGGACATCGATGACAGCCAGCACTATCGGTCACGGCCGCCACAACGGGGTGAAGACCGCGGCCCTCATGGGGCTGCTGTCCGCGATCATCATCGTGATCGGCAGCTTCTGGGGGCGGACCGGAGTCACCATCGCGCTGCTGCTCGCGGTCGCCACGAACGCGTACGCGTACTGGAACAGCGACAAGATGGCGCTGCGCTCGATGCGGGCGCAGCCGGTCAGCGAGGTCGAACAGCCGGCCATGTACCGCATCGTCCGCGAGCTGTCCACGCAGGCCCGGCAGCCGATGCCCCGGCTGTACATCTCGCACACCGACGCCCCGAACGCCTTCGCGACCGGCCGCGACCCGCAGCACGCCGCGGTGTGCTGCACCACCGGCATCCTGAACCTGCTCAACGAGCGTGAACTGCGCGGGGTGCTGGGCCACGAGCTGTCCCACGTCTACAACCGCGACATCCTGATCGCCTCCGTGGCCGGCGCGCTGGCCAGCGTGATCATGTGGCTGGTGAACATCGCCTGGCTGATCCCGATCGGCCGTTCCGACGACGACGAGGGCCCGGGCCTGCTCGGCCTGCTCGCGATCATGATCCTGGGCCCGCTGGCCGCCTCTCTGATCCAGCTGGCCATCGGCCGCTCCCGCGAGTACCAGGCCGACGCCTCCGGCGCCCGCATCACCGGCGACCCGCTGGCCCTGGCCTCCGCCCTGGTGAAGCTGGAGGGCGGCACCCGGAAGCGGCCCCTGGCGCCGGAGCCGGAGCTGATGACGACCAGCTCGATGATGATCGCGAACCCGTTCGGCGGCGGCGCGGGGATGTCGAAGCTGTTCTCGACGCACCCGCCGATCCCGGACCGGGTGCGGCGGCTGGAGGCGATGGCGGGGCAGTCGCTGCGGTAGGTGCAGGTCAGCGGCGCGCCCAGGCGATCACCCGGTCGGCGAGGAGCACGGTCCGGGGGGCCAGTTCGGCGTCGATCCGCGCCGACCGCTCCGGCTCGAGCTTCACGGTGCCGGTGCGTTGCGGACGCTCGCGCAGCATGCGGACGCGGAGGTGGTTCGGAGGATGCGTGGCGTCCACAGTGACGCCTTCCGCCTCGTCCTCGGCCGCAAGCCGATCTCGCTCGGGCTGGGGCACGGCCGCGGCGAGGTCCCGCACCAGGCGCCACGGATGCGACGGGACGCGAGCGTGGACGGCTTTGACGAGCGTCGCCATCGCCGCTCGCGCGACCGGCAACTGCTCCAGGGCGTCGATCATCGCGACCGTGCCCGCGGCTTCCGCGGCGAGCTGGTCGGCCAGATACTCGGCGCGGTGGGCGGAGCGCCGGATGATCGTTACACCGACACGGTGGACCAGGTGCAGGGGGACGACGAGGTCGACCAGCGTTCTGACTCCCGGCGGCCGGCTGTGCAGGACACGGGCGGAGGTCAAAGGGTGCGCGACCTCGTACCACCGGCGCAGCGTGTCGAGGGCCGTCACCACCACCAGCCGGTGCTGAAGGCCGCCGTTGGCACCGTGCGCCGTCTCATGGGCCAACACGGCCAAGCGTTGCTGCGGCGACAAGACGGCCCACAGCGGCGCCCCGATGCTCAAACTCCGCCGCCCACGCCAGCCGTACGTCGAGGTGGCGGCGTTGCAGGCCGTCGTGACGATCACGGTGTCGATCGTGCGCGTGCCCTGCCTCGCCGCCAGCTCGTCAAGCAGACCGTACAGATCGGGGGCTTCGGCGCGTTCCACGACACGGGCGTCCTCACTCAGCCGAGGAGCGCGGGGCCTGAGCTTGTAGGCCAGGACCACCAGAAGTGGTCCGCATATCCAGCCGCCGACGGTCTGCGGCAGCAGGATGATCAACAGAACGCCCGACGTCAGCAGCGCCAACGTCACCGTGTGCACGACGATCGCGAAGGATATCGCCGCCACCCGGCTGCCGACGCTCGGCCGGAGTTCCGCGACGCCGGCCAACCGCGCGAAGAGCCGTTCGGCGCGCCGGTTCGCGGCGAGCTGCTTCCGCGACGGCTCGGCCGGTCCGGCGTCGGGGGCAGCCGTCACGTCAGAACGCGCCCAGCGCCGGCTGCGGCCACACCGAGAACACCACCGACACCAGCACCGTCAGACCGATCGCGAACCGGAGCGTGGCCGGGGAACGCCCCGCGGAGGCCGTCGCCTCTCCGGGGGCCGCGAACAGCCGTGCGGTCCAGGACAGGTAGTAGTACAGCGCGATCACGACGTTGACGGCCATCACCACCGCGAGCCAGACCAGGTGGGAGCCCGCCGCGGCGCCGAAGACCGCGACCTTGGCGAACAGGCCCATCACGCCCGGGGGCAGGCCGGCCAGGCAGAGCAGGAAGAACGCCAGGGCCGCCGAGGCGAGGGGGCGGGTCTTGGCCAGGCCGCGGTAGGCGTCCAGGCTGGTGTCGCGCACGGAGTGCACGACGGCGAACGCGCCGAGGTTCATCGCGGCGTACATGATCAGGTACGCGATCGAGGCGTTGATGTGCTTCGCGTACGACGCCGGATCGTGCGCGGCCAGCGGGACCAGGATGTATCCGGCCTGGCCGACCGTGGACCAGGCCAGCAGTCGGACCGCGTCGGTCTGGCGCAGCGCCACCAGGTTGCCGACGGACATCGTCAGCGCCGCCAGGACCGCCAGCAGCGGACCGGTCTTGTTCAGCAGCGGGCTGAACGCGGTGCCGGTGAGCAGGATCAGTCCCGCGAAGCCCGCGGCCTTGGAGACCACCGACAGGTACGCCGCGACCGGCACCGGGGCGCCGGCGTAGGTGTCCGGCGTCCAGAAGTGGAACGGGACCGCCGACACCTTGAAGGCGAAGCCGACCAGCGTCAGCCCGACGCCGAGGTAGGCGAGGTGCCGGACCGGGCCCGTCCGCAGGCCGTCGAGGTGCAGGGCGACCGGGCCGAAGTGCACGTTGCCGGTGGCACCGTAGACCAGGCTGATGCCGAACAGCATCACCGCGGTGGCGGCCACGGAGATCAGGAAGAACTTCAGCGCCGCCTCGGACGACCGGCCGCTCCAGCGTTTCAGGCCGACGAGCGCGAAGGCCGGCAGCGACACCGTCTCCAGCGCGATGGTCAGCGAGATGAGGTCGCGCGAGCCGGCCAGCACCAGCACCCCGGCCACCGACGACAGCAGCAGGAAGTGGTACTCGCCGGTCGGGATCCGGTCCCGCTTCATCGACGAGGCGGACATCAGGACCACGACGAAGGCGCCGGCCAGAGCGATGAACTGGAAGATGAGGGTGAAGCGGTCGGCGGCGTAGGAACAGGTCCCCGGCATCGTCTTCGGGCCGCCGACGCCCAGCGAGTACATGCCGATCGCCGTCGGCGGCATGCAGAACGTGCCGCGCGTCCGGCCCGGCCACAGCGCCAGGTCCGGGGCCGCCGCGCCGGCCAGCACGGCCAGCGACAGCCACGACACCAGGCGCTTGAAGCGCGGCGCCAGGAACAGTTCGGCCACCAGCACCGCCACCGCACCGCCGGCGACCACCAGCGGGGCGGCGATCTGCGCGTACGAGATGCTCTGGACGAGGGAGGAGACTGCCACGTCAGACTCCCTTCATCAGGACTTGGACGGCGGGATCGGTGATGCCCAGCACCATCGTCGGCCACAGCCCGGCGGCCAGCGTGAGCAGGACCAGCGGGGTCCAGGTCGCGGTCTCGACCGCGGTGAGCTCGGTCATCGGCGTCTCGCCGTCGGTGGCGGCCGGGCCCATGCACACCCGCCGCACCACGGCCAGCAGGTAGGTCGCGGTGAGCACCAGGCCCAGGGCCGCGATCGCCGCCATCGCGATGTACGAACCCTGCGTCAGTCCGGAGCCGGGTCTCGTCGCCGAGAACAGGGCCAGCACCTCGCCCCAGAACCCGGCCAGGCCGGGCAGGCCCAGCGAGGCCATGGCGGCGAAGGCCAGCAGCACGCCGTACCTCGGCGCCTTCCGGTAGAGCGCGCGCCCGATGTCGTCGAGCTTGGCCGAGTGCACCCGCACCTTGAGACCGCCGACGAGGAAGAACAGCAGGCCGGTGATCAGGCCGTGCGCCACCGACGCGAACAGCGCGGCGTTCATCCCGGCCGGCGTCAGCGACCCGATGGCGAGCAGCACGAAGCCCATGTGGCCGATCGAGGAGTAGGCGATGAGCCGTTTCAGGTCGCCGTCGGGCTTGCGGACGATCGCCAGGCAGGCCAGCGACCCGTAGATGACGCCGACGACCCCGAACGCGGCCAGCGCCGGCGCGTAGGTCGGAGCGGCCTGCGGCAGGATCGGGACGGCGATGCGCACGAAGCCGTAGGTGCCCATCTTCAGCAGCACCCCGGCCAGCAGCACCGAGCCCGCGGTGGGCGCCGCGGTGTGGGCGTCCGGCAGCCAGGTGTGCAGCGGGAACATCGGGGTCTTCACCGCGAACCCGAGGCCGATCAACGCGAACGCGGTCAGCGCCGCGCCCTTGGGCACGTCGGTCCGGGCGTGCGCGGTGAGCCACGCCATGTCGAAGCTGTCGGCGTAGGCGAACACCACCAGGAAGCCGACGACCATGACGGCCGAGCCGAGCAGCGTGTAGAGGATGAACTTGGTCGCCGCGGCCTTGGCGTCCTCGCTCCCCCAGTTCGCGATCAGCGCCCACATCGGCAGCAGCACGATCTCGAAGAAGATGAAGAACAGGATGAGGTCGGTGGCCAGGAAGGTCCCGAGCATCCCGATCTCGAGGGTGAGCAGCAGAGCGGTGTACGCCCTCTGGCTCCCGCCGTCCGGCACGTGCCTGATCGAGTAGAAGAAGCAGAGGGCCGACAGCAGCACGGTGAGCAGCACCAGCGGCAGCGAGATCCCGTCCACGCCGAGCTGGAAGCGGACGTGCAGGGCCGGGATCCAGTTCCAGTCGACGCGACCCTGGTAGCCGGTCTTCGAATAGTCGAAGACGCAGGCCAGGACCACCGCCAACGCCAGCACGACGGCTCCGGTGTAGAAGCCGACGCGGGTCGCGATCCGCTCGGCCGAGCTCTGCGGGACGAGGTAGAGCACCGCGATCCCGGCGAGCGGGACCAGCAGGGTCGCCAACAGGAGGGCGTTCATCGCTTCCCTACCTTCCGAATCCGAGGGCGGCGGCGATGACGACGGCTCCGGTCAGCACTCCGGTGAGGTAGAGCTGGACGTTGCCGGTCTGCAGGCGGCGCAGGCCCTCGCCGAGGCCGCGGGCGGCGACGCCGCTGCCGCGGACGTAGCCGTCGACGACCTCCGTGTCGAGGAAGGCGACGCCGTCGGCCGCCAGCTGGACCGGACGGACCGCGATCGCGTCCTGGACGTCGTCGGCGCCGAAGCCTTCGCGGGCGGGCTTGCGGAGGAATCCGAGGACGCGGTTCGGGTCGGTGCCGGGCCGGGAGCGGAGCGCGCCGGCGACCAGGCCGGCGCCGAGCAGCAGGGCGAACACGGCGAGGACCGTCGAGACCAGGGCCGGGGCCAGATGGTAGGCGCCGGCGGGCTGGATGAGCTTCCCGGCCTCGGCCGCGGCCGTGCGGTAGGCGTTGCCGTCGGCGTCGCCGAGCCAGCTGGGGAACCAGCCGAGGTTCAGACCGACGAAGCCGAAGACCGTGGTGAGCACGGCGAGGACGACGAGCGGGCTGAGTTCGGCGAGGGGGGCTTCGGGGCCGGTTCGCCGTGCGGGTGCCGCTTCCGGCTCGGTTCCGGGCTTCATGCTCGACGCTTCAGCGAAGGCGGCGTTGCCCGCGGACTCGGCGACGAGGGCTTCGAGCGCCGCGGCGCCGGCGTCCTCGTCGAAGGCGGGTGCGGGGAGTGCGCCGACCGGCTCAGGAACCTTCCGCACCCCGCGGCGCTCCAGCGGCCAGAAGAGCATCCACCAGGTGCGCAGGCAGTAGGCGGCGGTGAGGAATCCGGTCAGCAGCGTCGCGACCAGGATCAGCCAACCGATGCCGCTGGGCGGAAGGGGCAGGATCGACGTGGCGGGGCCGCTGTGGGTCGCCGTCTCGTAGGCGGCGCCGGCGATCGACTCCTTGGAGAAGAACCCCGAGAAGGGCGGCAGACCGGCGAGGGCGGCGAGGCCGACGGTCATCGTGACGAACGTGACCGGGAGCTTCTTGCGCAGCCCGTGGGCGTTGAGCTCGTCGACGTCGCCGGATCCGGCGTGGTGGATGACCACGCCGGCGCCGAGGAAGAGCAGGGCCTTGAAGGCGCCGTGCGACATCAGGTGGAAGATGGCGGCGTCCCGGCCGCCGGCGGCCAGGGCCCCGACCATCAGGGCGAGCTGGCTGACCGTCGAGTAGGCCAGGATCCGCTTCAGGTCGCGCTGCGCGAAGGCGGACAGCGCGGCGGCGACGGAAGTCAGCGCGGCGGCGATCCCGAGGATCCACAGGGCGGCGGTCGTCACCAGGAACACCGGGTAGAGGCGGGCCACGACGTAGACGCCGGCCGCGACCATGGTGGCGGCGTGGATCAGGGCGCTGATGGGCGTCGGGCCGGCCATCGCGTCCGGGAGCCAGGTCTGGAGCGGGATCTGGGCGCTCTTGCCCATGACGCCGCCGATCAGCAGGATCGCGCCGGCCGCGGTGTAGCCGTGGCCGCCCTGCTGGATCGCGTGCCGGACGATCGGCTCGATGCGGAAGGTGCCGGCGCCGTGGGCCAGGAACAGGATGCCGAGCAGGAACGGGACGTCGCCGAACTTGGTGACGAGGAACGCCTTGATGCTGGCGCTGCGGGCCTCGGGGCGCTCCCAGTGGTGGCCGATGAGGAAGTACGAGCAGGCGCCCATGATCTCCCAGCCGACCAGCAGGACGAGCAGGTCGGTGGAGTAGACGACGACCAGCATGGCCGCGGTGAACAGGGAGATGAGCGCGGAGTAGGAGGTGTAGCGCTCCTCGTGGGCCATATAGGTCACGGAGTAGAGCTGCACGGCGGTGGCGACGACGCCGACCAGCACCGCGATCAGGGCCGCGAGTCCGTCGACGCGCGCACCGAGCCAGAGCTCCGGACCGCCGGTGGCGGCGTAGCGGATGCGGGACTCGGTGGCGGCGCCGGTGCCGTGACCGAAGAGGACGACGAAGGTCAGGACGGCCGCGGTGGCTGTGGGGAACACCGCGAACGCCGGGACCGCTTTGCGTCCCCTGTCGGACAGCGACACCGCCGCGAGGAGGGCGGCGGACACGAGCGGGAGGAGGGGGATCCAGAGTGCGAGGGTGCTCACGAGGCCACCGCCTTGTCGGTCTCGGAGTCCGCGGGCGGCGCGGGGGCCGGCAGCCGCTTGAGGCCGAGGGCACCGTCCTCACCGAGTTCGCGGGCCTCGTCGACGGCCGCACTGCCGCGGTTGCGGTAGAGCATGAGCACGATCGCCAGGCCCAGCCCGATCTCGGCGGCGGCGACGGTGATCAGGAAGATCGTGAACACCTGCCCCATGCCGAACTGGTCGCGCAGCAGCGCGGAGAAGGTGACGAGGTTCAGGTTCACGGCGTTCAGCATGAGCTCGACGGCCATCAGCACGGCGACGGCGTTGCGCCGGGCCAGCAGCCCGTAGACGCCGACGGCGAAGAGCAGCGCGGCGAGGGTGAGGGGATAGACGGCGTGCATGTCAGGCCTCAGCCCCCGTCTCCTCGTCCCCCAGCGCGGAGACGTCCCGGCGGGACAGCACGATCGCCCCGACCAGCGCGGCCAACAGCAGCACCGACAGCACCTCGAACGGCAGCACCCAGTAGCGGAACAGGCTGGAGCCGACGGCCTTGGCCGTACCGTTGACGACGGCGTCCCGCGGATCGAACCACGTGGTGCGCACGGCGTCGGCGACGATCGTGACCAGCACCCCGGCCGTGGCCGACCCGACGACCAGCGCCGCCCACCGGTTGCCGGAGTCGAGCTCGGTGGTCCGCCCGATCGGCGCCCGCGTCAGCATCAACCCGAAGAGCAGCAGCACCGCGACCGCGCCGACGTAGATCAGCACCTGCACCCACGCCACGAACTCGGCGGCGAGCAGCAGATAGCAGCCGGCCAGACCCCCCAACGCGACGACGAGCCACAAGGCGGCGTGCACGAGATTGCGCACCGTGACGGTCAGCACCGCCGCCGCGAAGGTGAGCAGGCCGACGAGGATGAAGGTGATCTCCACACCGGTGGTGGAACCGAGGGCACGGGAGCCGCTCATTCGTCGGCCTCCGGGGACTCGGAAGGTTCAGACGCCGAGGAGTCGGAGGGCGGGCCGGACTTGCGGGGGCGGCGAGGAGTGGACTTGGACGGGGACTTCGCTGGGGTTTTGCGGGGGCGCGTGGTGGGCTTCTTGGTGGGGGCTTCGGGAGCCGGCTCGGTTGGAGCTTCAGACTCCGGCCCGGTCTCGGCAACCGGCTCGGCAGCGGTCGGCTCCTCAGCCGTCAACTCAGCCGGCGCTTCGGGCTCGGGTGCAGTTTCGGCAGCCGGCTCGGTCGGAAGCTCAGGCTCCGGCTCGGCCTCGACAACCGGCTCGGCGGCGGTCGGCGCTTCAGTCTTCGGCTCGATCGACGCTTCGGGCTCCGGCTCGGCCTCGACAACCGGCTCGGCGGCAGTCGGCGCTTCGGCCTCCGGCGCGGTTTCGGCAACCGGCTCGGTCGGAACCTCAGACTCCGGTTCGGCCTCGGCAACCGGCTCGGCGGCGGTCGGCGCTTCAGCCGTCGGCTCGGTCGACGCTTCGGCCTCCGGCTCGGCTTCGACAACCGGCTCGGCCTCGGCAACCGGAGCGGTCGGCGCTTCTGCCTCCGGTGCGGTTTCGGCAACCGCTTCGGCGGCGGCTTCCTCAACAGTCGGCTCGTCCGACGCATCGGCCTTCGGCTCAGCTTCGGCAACCGGCTCCGTCGGAGTCTCAGCCTTCGGCTCGGCCTCGGCGACCGGCTCGGCGGCGGTCGGTTCCTCAGCCGTCGGCTCGGTCGCGGCCGCGATCTCCTCCTTCAACGTCGCCGACAGTTCCGCGGCCGGCAGCGGCTGGGTCGCGGCCTCGGGGCCGATCTTCGGCAGCTCCGCGGTGTCGGTCATCGCCTCGGGGCGGATCTTCGGGATCTCGGTGGTTTCGTCGGTGCGTCGAGCAGCGGCCTCGGCGGCGGCCTTCGCCTCGGCGGCGGCGCGCTCGGCGGCGGCCTTCGCCTCCGCCGCGGCCTGCTTCTCGACCGCCTTGCGGGCCGCGGTGACCTCCTTCGGCGGTTCGGCGTTGGAAGCATGGGGTGGGGGGACCGGGACGGTCCACATCCAGTCGCGCAGGCGGTCCTTCTCGTGGAGCAGGTCCACGATGTCGAACTCGGAGTACTCGAACTCGGGAGACCAGAACAGTGCGTCGAAGGGGCAGACCTCGATGCAGATGCCGCAGTACATGCAGAGGCTGAAGTCGATGGCGAAGCGGTCGAGGACGTTGCGGGTGCGGTCGCGTTGGCCGGGTTCGGTGGCCGGGACGACTTCCTTGTGGCTGTCGATGTAGATGCACCAGTCCGGGCACTCGCGTGCGCAGAGCATGCAGGAGGTGCAGTTCTCCTCCAGCAGGGCGATGACGCCGCGGCTGCGGGGTGGCAGGTCCGGTTTGACGTCCGGGTACTGCGCCGTGACCGAGCGGTGGGTCATCGTCTTCAGGGTCGTGGCCAGGCCCTTGGCCAGGCCGGCGCCCGGCAGACCGCGCTTGTCGCGCTTCTCGGCGCGCTTGTCCGACTGGTCGGCCATCAGACCACCTTCAAGATTCCGGTCAGCGCGATCTGCGCCAACGCCAGCGGGATCAGCGTCGTCCACGCCAGTTTCTGCAGCTGGTCCTCGCGCAGGCGGGGGTAGCTGACCCGCAGCCAGATCACCAGGAACGCCAGGAGCAGGGTCTTGGCCAGGGTCCAGAACCAGCCGAAGCCCGCGGCCCCCAGGCCGAAGTAGAACGGCCCGCGCCAGCCGCCGAGGAACAGGACCGCGGTCAGCAGGGACAGCAGCACGATGCCGGCGTACTCGGCCAGCAGGAACAGCGCGAAGCGGATGCCGGTGTACTCGGTGTACGCGCCGAAGATGATCTCGGAGTCGGCGACCGGCATGTCGAACGGCGGGCGCTGCAGTTCGGCCAGGCCGGAGACGAAGAACACGAACAGTCCCATCAGCTGCCACGGCACCCAGTACCAGTGCCACGCGGCGGCGATGCCGGTCAGCGACAGGGTCCCGGCGGCCATCGCCACCGACGCCGCGGCCAGGATCATCGGCAGCTCGTACGCCATCAGCTGGGCCGCGCTGCGGATCCCGCCGAGCAGCGAGTACTTGTTCGCGCTCGCCCAGCCGGCCATCAGCGAGCCCAGCACGCCGACGCCCATCACCGCCAGCACGAAGAACAGCCCGGCGTCCAGGTTCCGCCCGACCTGCGTGCCCGGCCCGATCGGGATCGTCACCAGCGCCACCAGGTACGGGATCAGCGCGACCGCCGGCGCCAGCTGGAACACGCGCCGGTCGGCGTCGGCCGGGACCACGTCCTCCTTCTGCGCGAACTTCACCCCGTCGGCGACCAGCTGTGCCCAGCCGTGGAAGGCCCCGGCGTACATCGGCCCCACCCGGGACTGCATGTGCGCCATCGCCTTGTGCTCCATCTGGCCCACCACCAGCGGCACGACGAGGAAGAAGCCCAGGATGACGGCCAGCCGGACGACGGCGTCCGTGACGGTCATGCTCCGCCTTCCCGTCCGGCCGGGGAACCGCCCGACTCGCCGGCGCCATCCTCCGCCAGCGGCTTCAGCCAGCCGTCCGGCACCCCGGGCGGCACCATGCGGCGACGCGTCGCGGCGGGCTTCGCGCCCGCGCGCCCACCGGCACCGTGCGAAGGCCCGCCCTCACCCGGCTCCTTCACTCCCGGCCACTCCTTGGCCACGCGAGCGGCCAGCACGAAGTCCTTCCGCAGCGGATGCCCGTCGAAGCCGTCGGGCAGCAGCAGCGGAATCAGGTTCGGGTGACCGGTGAACGTGACGCCGAACATCTCGGACGTCTCCCGCTCATGCCAGTTCGCCCCCCGATACACGCCGACAGCCGAGGGCAGCTCGGCTTTGTCCCGCGGGATGCGCGTCCTGATGAGCAGCCGCGCGGCCTTCTCGTCGCCCTCGACCTTGGCGACGTGCGCGAAGACGTCGAACCCGGCGTCCTGCTCGTCGACCGCGGTCAGCCAGTCGAAGAACGTGTATCCGTACGCGAGCGCCCTCTCAAGCGCCGTCAGCCACTTCTCGGGGGCGACGGTGACCGTCCGCTCACCGAAGGTCTCCTGGACCTCGTCCCAGCTCTCGGCCTCGTGCTCAGTCTTCATCGGGGTCCGGCTTCTGGTTGAGGATGCTCAGGCCGATATCGCGGGAGCGCTTCAGCTCCTTGGGATAGCGGCGGTAGAAGAGCTTCGGCGGCTTCGGCTTCTCCACGTCGACGATCGGGAGCATCACCGTCGGGGCGTCCTCGCGCGGAGGGAGCAAGGACACCGGCGCCTGGGCCGTTGCGATGATGTCCGCGATGGTCTTCGAGGAAGCCTTGGTCTCGGCTGTCGCGACGGATTCCCCGGAGATCGCCTTGGGAGCGCGCCGCGTAAAGGGAAGACGCGGGGCCTTCCGCGGGTCGCGACCGCTATAGCGCGCAGCGAGGTCTTCCGCCGCGATCTTCTCCTGGAGCTTGATGATGCCCTGCAGAAGCGCTTCGGGACGGGGCGGGCAGCCCGGCACGTAGACGTCGACCGGAATGATCTGGTCGACACCCTTAGTCACACAGTACGAATCCCAGTACGGCCCACCGCAGTTGGAGCAGGCGCCGAACGAGATCACGTACTTGGGCTCGGGCATCTGGTCGTACAAGCGCTTCACGGCCGGGGCCATCTTGTCCGAGACCGTGCCGGAGACGACCATGAGGTCGGCCTGGCGGGGCCCCGGGGCGAAGGGGATGACGCCCAGACGGATGAAGTCGTGCCGCGACATGGACGTGGCGATGAACTCGATCGCGCAGCAGGCCAGTCCGAAGTTGAAGACCCAGAGCGAGTAGCGGCGGCCCCAGTTGAGGACGACCCGCATGGGCTGCGGGGCGGCACTGTTGAGGAGCCCTAAAGCAGCGCCGGTCTGCTGAGGGGCGCCGACGGCCGGGATGGGGAGGTCTACAGCCATGCCAGCACACCCTTCTTGTAGGCGTAGAGCAAGCCGACCGCCAGGAAGCCGAGGAAGACGAACATCTCCGCGAGGGTCGTGCCCTTGAAACCCGGGGCGGCGAAGACGGTCGCCCAGGGGAACAGGTATACGGCATCTACAGCGAAAATCGCATAGAGAAATGCGTATACGTAGTACCGGACTTGAGTGTGCGCCCACCCCTCGCCGACCGGATCCACACCGCATTCGTAGGTGAGGAGCTTCTCGGGACTCGGCGCGTGCGGCCGGAGTAGGCGGTTGGCGCCGAAGGCCACCGCCACGAAGGCGACACCCAGGAGCAGGAGGATGCCGACCACGGAATAGGCGCTGAAGTAGGTGCCGTCACTCCCCGCACTCGCCGCGTTTCCGGCCGCTGTGACCGCCGGTCCATGCCCTGTCATAGGTGACAGGTTAGTGGTCCAAGCGAGTCGCGTTGAGCACGGCGCCGCCCTGTGGACGGCTGAGCGGACGTCCGGCCGCCCCGCCGCTGGTGCGGCGGGGCGGTGGCGGCGGTGGGCGGGGCCGGTGCGCGGCCCGTCAGGCCTTGGCCGCCTCCAGGAGCCAGTGGTTGTTACTCCAGACCACGGTGAACGTCCGGGTCGTGGCGTTGCCGGTGGGCGGCGGGTCGTCCACGGTGACCAGCATCGTGGTGGCGTTCGCGCCTTGCTTCGTCTCGGTGACCTTGCGTGCGCGCAGGTAGCCGGCGTCGATCGTCGACCAGTTGTCCTGGAAGTACTTCTCACACATCGGCAGCGGGTCACCGTTGCCGTCCCAGTGCGCGCCCTTGGCCGCGCCCTTCTGCGCGGCGGGGGTCTGCGAGGCGCAGACGGTCTTGAAGTCACGGTCCGCCGCGGCGGCGTAGAGGCCGCGCAGGACGACGTCCTTGGCGCCCTCCTCACCCTGCGCGGCACCGATCGGACCGGCCGGCGTCTGCGCGGTCGAGGACTGCGACGTGGCGGGCGCGCTGGTGGGGCTGCCGTTCGCCGGCGGGGCGGGCGTGCTGCTGGCAGCGGGCTTCGGCGAGTCGCCGCTCCCCGACAGCGCGAGGATCGTGCCCCCGACTCCGGCCACCACCAGGACCGCGGCCCCGGCTATGACGCCGATGCGCTTGTTGCGCGACCAGCCGGGAGTGTCGGTGTCGACGAGCGTCGGCTTGGGACCCGCCGGATAGGAGCGGTCGGGCGAGAGGGTGGGCCGCTCCGGCGCACCGTAGGGCGAGGACATGGAGGGCGGCGGCGGAACCATCGTCATGTGCCCCTGCGGGGTCTGCGACGGTGGCATGCCCGGCTGCATGCCCGGCTGCATGCCCGGCTGCATGCCCTGAGGCGGCGGCGGGGGCTGGTGCGACTGCGGCGGGAAGGGAGGTGGGGGCTGCACCGGGGCTGGGACCGAGGGCATCGGCGATGCGGCCGGGGGTTGGTAGGCGGAGGCGCCGGCGGGAGCGGTGAAGCTCTTGGGCGGCGTCATGGGCTGCTGAAGATGCGGGGGGATCGGCGGCGCGTGGTTGACCGGGGAGGCCGGGGGGTTGGTGTCGGCGGCCGGGGTCGAGGGCGGCGTGGCGGGCTGCCCCGGGAACGCGGGCCGTGCCTGGTTCGGCAGCGGGGTTTCGACGGTGGGAGCGTCCGGGGCGACCGGCGGGGCCGGGGACCAGGCGGCGTCGGGGCCCGTCGCCGTGGGAGCGGGGCCGGTGTCGGTGCGCGTGGTGGAGGCCAGGTCCGGGTTGGCGTCGGCCGCGTGGGACGCGTCGGGTGCGTCGGCTTCCGCCGCGTCGGAGGGCGGCGTCGGGATGCCGAAGCCGGTGGCCCACGCGGGGTCGGCGATCGACGGGACGCTGACGACCGGCTTGGCCGTCGGCGCGGTCTCGTCGAGGGCGGGGTCGGTCGCGGGGGCCGCGGGGAGGCCGAAGCCGGTGGCCCACGCGGGATCGGCGATCGACGGGACGCCGATGGCCGGCTTGGGAGTCGGCGCGGTCTCGTCGAGGGCGGAGTCGGTCGGGGTGACGGCCGGGATGTTGAACTCGGTCGCGAACGTCGGCGGCGCGATCGAGGGGATCGCGGTGGAGGACGACGACGGGGCCGGCCGCTGGGGCTCGGGCCGGGGCTCCGACCCTTGCTCGGAGCCGGGCTCGGCGTCCGGAGCCGGATCGGCCGGGGTGACGGCCGGGATGTTGAACTCGGTCGCGAACGTCGGCGGCGCGATCGAGGGGATCGCGGTGGAGGACGACGACGGGGCCGGCCGCTGGGGCTCGGGCCGGGGCTCCGACCCTTGCTCGGAGCCGGGCTCGGCGTCCGGAGCCGGATCGGCCGGGGTGACGGCCGGGATGTTGAACTCGGTCGCGAACGTCGGCGGCGCGATCGAGGGGACCCCGATCGACGAGGAGGCCGGAGCCGCGCCTTCGGAAGCGGGAGCCGCATCGGTCGGGGAGACCGCCGGGATGTTGAACTCCGTGGCGAAGGTCGGCGGGGCGATCGACGGGATGCCGATCGACGAGGAGGCCGGGGCCGCGGTGGACGGACGGCCCGCGTCGTCGGACGCGGAGTCCGAGTCGGAGCCGGGGGGTGTGACGGCCGGGATGTTGAACTCGGTCGCGAACGTCGGCGGCGCGATCGAGGGGATCCCGATCGAGGAGGACGAGGACGAGGACGAGGACGGAGACGAAGACGCCTCATCGCCGGACGCGGACGCGTTCGGGCTCACGGCGGGGATGTTGAACTCCGTCGCGAAGGTCGGCGGGGCGATCGACGGGATGCCGGGGCCGCTGAGCGCGCCGGGGGCGTCGGCGGCGGGCTTGGGAGGACCGAAGGCCGCGTCGACGTCGGCGAGCGCCGGGGACGGTGGTTCGGAGGGCGGCGTGGGCAGCGGCTCGGACGGCGACGCGGACGGCTGCGACTCGGATGGCGACGCGGACGACGCGGACGGCTGCTGCTCGGGGCGCGAGGAGGGGTCCGAAGGCGACGTGCCGAACGCTGCCCCGACGTCGCCGGCGGCTGAGTCGGACTGCGGCTCGGGCTGCGGCTCGGGCTCAGGCTGCGGCTCGGGCTCAGGCTGCGACTCGGCTTCGGCCTCCGACTGGGGCTCAGCTTCGGCGAGCTTCTTGGCCTCCTCGCCGATCGGCGTGAAGCCGGCCGGAAGACCGGCGATCGCGGGAGCCTGGGGCTCGTCGTCCCAAGGATTGGAAGGAGCCGGGGGCGCCGGAGCGGGCTCACTCGCAGTGTTCGCCGCAGAGGCGCTCATCCACGCGGGCGCCTGCGGATCGGTCGGCGTCGGGGAACTGGACGGAGCGACGATGGTCGGCATGTCGCTGCCCGAGGGGCCGGACGGACCCCAGGCCGGGCCGCCCGGCGCGGATCCTGACGGGCCTGCGGCGGCCGGGGTCTGGCCTGCCGTGCCCCAGACAGGCTGTGGGGCTGGAGCGGGAGCTTCGCCCGCGGTTCCCCAGACGGGCTGAGGAGGGGGCGGGGAACTCTGGGCAGCGGTGCCCCAGACAGGCTGAGGAGGGGGCGGGGAGCTCTGAGCAGCGGTGCCCCAGACAGGCTGACCGCTGTTGGTGCCGTCGGATCCGGGCTGGGCCGGAGCGGGCCCCGCGGTTCCCCAGACAGGCTGAGGAGCCTGACCGGGCGCACCGCTCTGCCCCGCGGTGCCACCGGGTGCCGGAGTCGGGCCGGCGGTTCCCCAGACCGGCTGAGGCGCTTGACCGGGGGCCGGAGCCTGGCCTGCGGTGCCCCATACGGGTTGTGGCGGCTGACCCGGCGCAGCACTCTGACCAGCAGTGCCCCAAGCGGGCTGACCGCCACCGGTGCCGTCCGGACCAGGCTGACCCGCAGGACCCTGACCACCAGCGGTACCCCAAACAGGCTGACCGCCACCGGTGCCGTCCGGACCAGGCTGACCCGCAGGACCCTGACCACCAGCAGTGCCCCAAACAGGCTGACCGCCGCCGGTACCATCCGGACCAGGCTGACCGGAAGGCGCCTGACCGCCAGCGGTACCCCAAGCAGGCTGACCACCACCGGTACCGTCCGGACCAGGCTGACCCGCAGGACCCTGACCACCAGCAGTGCCCCAAACAGG
>NZ_BAAAQM010000074.1:0-9175 GCF_039531675.1 Catenulispora subtropica | reverse complement strand
GGCTGACCACCGGGCCCCTGACCTGCCCCGCCCGTGCTCCCGGGGCCGTACTGGCCCCCCATCGAACTCATCCCCGCTGCCCCGTACTGTCCGCCGCCGGTCTGTCCGGCTGGTGCACCCGTCGCAGTGCCCTGGCCCCACGGGCCGCCGGGCTGCTGCGCCTGCTGCGCCTGCTGCTGATTCTGCTGCTGATTCGGATTCTGATTCTGGTTCTGTCCCTGGCCCCCGCCCTTGCGGCGCAGGAAGCCGCCGAGGCCGCCGCCCTTGCTTCCGCTCGTGGGCGCCGGGCCGCCCGGCGGCGGTCCGGCGGGCACCTGCGTCTGGCGTACCGAGGCCAGTTCCACCTGCCGCGATGCCAGGTCTCGCGATACCGCCGGCGGCAGCCAGCCGGTCACGTCCGTTCCCGGCAGGGCCGGGATGCCCATTCCGCCGCCGTCCAGGGCGGCGCGGCACATCTCGACCAGCTGCGCCGGGGTCGGACGTGCAGCCGGGTCCTTCGCCAGGCAGGCTCGGGCGATGTGCGCCAGGGCCGGTTCCAGGCCCTCGAGGTTGGGGTCGTGGTGCTCGACGCGGTACAGGATGCTCATCGCGTTGCCGTCGCCGAACGCGGTGCGGCCGGTGGCCGCGTAGACGAGCATCCCGCCGACGGCCCACACGTCCGCGGGGGCGCCGACGTCCGCGCCGGCCACCTGTTCCGGGGCCATGAAGCTCGGGGTGCCCAGGCGCATGCCGGTGCTCGTCAGCATGCTGGCGTCCACCGCGCGGGCGATGCCGAAGTCGATGACCCGTGGACCGTCCGAGGCGACCAGGACGTTCGCGGGCTTCAGGTCGCGGTGGACGATGCCGGCGGTGTGGATGGCCTGGAGGGCCAGGCCGATGCCGACGCACAGGTGCGCCACCGGGCGGGGGGCGAAGGGGCCGGCCAGCTGCACCGCCGTGCTCAGCGGCGGGCCGGGGATGAAGTACGACGCCAGCCACGGTGTCGTCGCCGTCGGGTCGGCGTCCGTCACCGCGTTCACGAACGGCGAGTGCACGGCGCGGGCCGCGGCGATCTCACGGGTGAACCGGCGGCGGAAGTCGCTGTCGGTGGCGAAGTCGGGGCGCAGGACCTTCAGCGCGTAGGCCGGGCCGTTGGGGGCGAAGCCCAGGAACACGTGGCCCATCGCGCCCTGGCCCAGGCGGCCGACGATCGCGTACGGGCCGATCTGGCGGGGATCGGCGTCCAGCAGCGGTTGGATGTTGCGGGAGACGATGCTGCCGGCTCCCAGGCCTCCGAAGCCGGATCCCGGGGCCGGTCGGTTGGCGTCCACTTACTGCTCCCCCACTCTGTCGCGAGCATGATGCGTCTGACGACGCCCCGTTGGGAATACCCCCTACCGTCCGCCTACTCTGCCCTAAGCGCCCGCAGCGCCGCACCCTTGGCCGTCGCCTGGGCATTGAGATCGTCCTGGAACGCGCGCATCGCGCCGAGCAGTTCCACGTCGTGCGCGGCCAGGATGCGGGCGGCGAGGAGTCCGGCGTTGCGGGCTCCGCCGACGGACACGGTGGCCACCGGGACGCCGGCCGGCATCTGCACGATCGACAGCAGCGAGTCCATGCCGTCCAGATACTTCAGCGGCACCGGGACGCCGATCACCGGCAGCGGCGTCACCGAGGCGAGCATGCCCGGGAGGTGGGCGGCCCCGCCGGCGCCGGCGATGATCGTCTTCAGGCCACGGCCGGCGGCGTTCTCGCCGTACGCGATCATCTCGCGCGGCATGCGGTGCGCGGAGACCACGTCGACCTCGTAGGGGACGCCGAACTCGTCCAGGGCCTCGGCCGCCAGCTTCATCACCGGCCAGTCGGAGTCGGACCCCATGACGATGCCGACCAGGGGCGTGGTGCCCGACTCACTCATCGATCTCTCCTCGCAGATACGCGGCGGCGTGCCGGGCCCGCTCGACGACGTCGTCGAACACTGTTCCCAGGACGTTGACATGCCCGATCTTCCGGCCCGGCTTGACGTCCTTGCCGTACATGTGGACCTTGACCCCTGGGTCGTGGGCCATCACGTGCTTGTACGCGGGGTAGACCTCGGGCAGGTCCAGGCCCAGCACGTTCGCCATCACCACCACCGGCGCCACCGGCCGGACCTCGCCCAGCGGCAGGTCCAGCACGGCGCGCAGGTGCTGCTCGAACTGTCCGGTGACGGCGCCGTCCATGCTCCAGTGCCCGGAGTTGTGCGGCCGCATCGCCAGCTCGTTGATCAGCACGCCGCCGTCGGGGGTCTGGAACAGCTCCACGGCCAGCATGCCGGTGACGCCGAGCTCCTTGGCCACGGTCAGCGCGATCCGCTGCGCCTCCAGCGCCGCGGCCTCCGGGAGCCCGGGCGCCGGCACGTAGACCTCACGGCAGATGCCCTCGATCTGCAGCGACTCCACCACCGGGTAGGCCGCGGCCTGCCCGTGCGGCGAGCGCGCGACCTGCGCCGACAGCTCCCGCACGAACGGCACCATGGCCTCGGCCAGCAGCGTCACCCCGCGCTCGGCGGCGCCGGCCAGCACGTCCTCGGCCTCGGCGAGGTCGTCGACGACCCACACGCCCCGGCCGTCGTAGCCGCCGCGCGTGGCCTTCAGGACGTAGGGGAAGCCGACCGAGACGCCGAAGTCGGCGAGGTCGTCCTGGGTGGACACCAGGGACCACTCGGGACAGGGCAGGCCGAGCTCGGTGAGCTTCCGCCGCATGAGCCCCTTGTCCTGCGCGTAGACCAGCGCGTCGGGGCCCGGCCGGACGGCGACCCCGGCCGCCTCCAGCTCGTGCAGGTAGTCGGTGGGGACGTGCTCATGGTCGAACGTCAGCACGTCGCAGCCGGCCGCGAACTTCTTCAGGGCGTCCAGGTCGTGGTGGTCGCCGATCACGGTTCCGGGCATCACCTGGGCCGCGGGATCGCTGGGACTCTGGGCCAGGACCCGGAGGTTCACCCCCAGGCCGATCGCTGCTTGCTGCATCATGCGAGCGAGCTGGCCACCACCTACTACGCCTACAACGGGGAAGTTCACTGCCTAATAGTAACTGCGGCGCGCAGCGCCTCCTTAACGGGCGGTGGTGGGAGACGGGCGGGGATATCTGGACACCTAGGGGATCCCATAAACGGGCGAAGCCCCACGAATGGAGGGAGGCCGATGTCACAGCTACGTAGCAGTGAGTAGATTTAACGCAGGTTTCGCATGCGGGCGTCGATCCTGCCAAGAAGGGAACGGTACCCTCGATGCGCTAGGAGAAAACCCGATGGAAGACAGGTGGCTGGCGTGACGGTCGTGCGTTCGCTGTACAACCGGTTCGAGCACCTCGTCCACGAGCTGTCGAAGTTCGGGGTCGTGGGCGCCGTCGCCCTGGTCGTGAACATGTCGGTGCTGAACGTCATGCTGCTGGCCGTCAAGGACAAGCAGATCGTCGCCACCATCGTCTCCACCGTGATCGCCACCTGCGTGGCCTACCTGGGCAACCGGTACTGGACCTACAAGGACCGCGACAAGATCGACCGCCACCGGGAGATGCTGTTCTTCTTCCTGATCAACGGTGTGGCCGCGGTCATCGAGGTGATGTTCGTCTTCATCGCCAAGTACGGCCTGGGCCAGGACGGCCAGCTGGCGGTCAACGTCGCGAAGTACGCGTTCGGCATGCCGGTGGGCATGCTGTTCCGCCTGTACTGCTACCGCACCTTCGTCTTCCCCGAGGGCTCCGAGCCGGTCGAGGAGGCCGTCCCGGCCGCGGCGCACACGCCGCTGTACCCGGCCGGCCACCCGCTGCACGTGCCGCACGGCCACCGGCAGCAGCCGGTCGCCGAGACCGCGGCCCGCTAGCGCCTGCGCGGCAGCCCCAGCCCCAGCCCGACTCGGAAACCCCATAGTGCTCGTCCTCGTCTTCAAGACAGCGCTCACCCTGGTCGCCAAGGCCGTCTCGACCATCCGCAAGCTGTATGCCGAAATGCTCAAGTTCGGCGTGGTCGGGGCGGTCGGTGTCGTCGCCGACGTCTCCAGCTCCAACCTTCTCTGGAAGTTCACCGGGCTGAGCCACACCGTCGCCTCCGTCGGCGGCACCCTGGTGGCCACGGTGACCGCCTACATCGGCAACCGCTACTGGGTCTTCCGCCACCGGCCGGCCGACGCCCGCCGCCGCGAGATGGCGCTGTTCGCGCTCATCAGCCTGGTCGGCCTGATCATCGAGAACAGCTTCGTCTTCGTCGCCGACCACGTGCTGGGCTTCCATAGCATCGCCGCGGCCAACATCGCCAAGTTCGTCTTCGGGCTCCCCGTGGCCGGCGTCTTCCGGTTCACCACCTCGCACCTGCTGGTCTTCCCGGAGTCGCAACAGGAGACTCAGGGAGTCGACGGCGCCGCCGCCCGGAACAACGGCGAGGACAACGGCTTCAGCGCGCAATCACCGACAACGGCGAGTGCTCCGTGAGGAAGACGGCGAACACCGCCGGCCGCTGAAGCACCAGGTTCAGCCGCCCGCCGTCGGCCTCGGCCAGCTCCCGCGCCACCGCCAGCCCCAGCCCGGTCGACCCGCGCGAGGACGCGCCCCGCTCGAACAGCTTGACCTCCAGGTCCGGCGCGATGCCCTCGCCCTCGTCGCCGACCTCCACCACCACCGAGCCGCCGGTCGCGCGGGTGTGCACGGTGACCGTGCCGGCGCCGTGGATCAGCGAGTTCTCCAGCAGCGTGGACAGGATCTGGGAGAACGCGCCGGGGGTGGCCATCGCCATCAGCCGCCGCTCCCCGGAGACCACGATCCCGCGCCGCATCGACTGGTACGCCGGGCGCCACTCGTGCACCTGCTGCCGGATCACGGTGTCGACCTCGATCGGCACCGCCAGGTCCGAGCGGCGGTGGGTGCGCACCGTGGTCAGCAACCGCTGCACCACATCGGTCAGCCGCTCCACCTGGGACAGCGCCACCTCGGCCTCGTCCCGCACGGTCTGCGGGTCGTCGGCCAGCGCGATGATCTCCTCCAGCCGCATCGACAGCGCGGCCAGCGGGGTGCGCAGCTCGTGCGAGGCCTCGGCGGCCAGCCGGCGCTCGGCGCCCAGCATGGTGGAGATCCGGTCCGCGGAGCTGTCGATCACCTCGGCGACCCGGTCCAGCTCGCTGATGCCGTAGCGGCGGTGCCGGGGCCGCGGGTCGCCGGAGCCCAGGCGCTCGGCGGTGGCCGCCAGCTCCTCCAGCGGCTTGGTCAGCCGCCGGGCCTGCAGGTACGCCAGGCCGGTGGCGGCCACCAGCACGGCCAGCGCCACGCCCCCGATCAGGTACATCGAGCTGCGGATCTGCCGGTCGGCCGGGGCGCGCGGGGCCTGCACGGTGACGTGCACGCCGACGTTGCTGAGCACGTTGTTCACGGTGTAGCTGGCGGTGAACGCCGGGGCGCCGGCCGGCAGCGGGTCCACCCGCAGCGGGCTCTGGCCGTCCACGATCACCGTCGCGGCGTGGCCGGGGGCGATCATCCGCTTAACATTCGGCGCGAAGTCGGACAGCCCGACCGCGTTGGCGCCGTTCAGACTGGCCTTGCTGACCTGCATCGACACCGTCTCACCGAGGGTCTGGGCCTCGGTGGCGAGCACGGTCTTGGTACTGCTGTCCACCGAGCGCACCTCGAGCACCGCCAGCGGCACGCCGAGCAGGATGACCACCATCATGACCACCAGGAAGGTGGAGGAGACCAGGCGACGGCGCACGACGGGGGCCCGGCCCGGTCAGCCGCGCTCGAAGCGGAAGCCCACGCCGCGCACCGTGGTGATGAAACGGGGGCGCGAGGCCTCGTCGCCGAGCTTCTTGCGGAGCCAGGAGATGTGCATGTCCAGGGTCTTGGTGGAGGACCACCAGGTGGTGTCCCACACCTCGCGCATCAGCTGGTCGCGGGTGACCACCCGGCCCACCTCGCGGACCAGGACCCGCAGCAGGTCGAACTCCTTGGCCGTCAGGTTCAGCTCCTGGTCGCCCAGGTAGGCGCGGTGCGACTCGATGTCTATGCGCACGCCGTGCACGCCGTTGCCCAGGTCCGGGGTGCCGCGCCGGAGCAGCGCGCGCACCCGGGCGAGCAGCTCGGCCAGCCGGAACGGCTTGGTGACGTAGTCGTCGGCGCCGGCGTCCAGGCCGACCACGGTGTCCACCTCGTCGGCGCGGGCGGTGAGCACCAGCACCGGGAAGGTGTGGCCGTCGGCGCGCAGCCGGCGGCAGACCTCCAGGCCGTCCATCCCCGGCAGGCCCAGGTCCAGGACCACCAGGTCGACGCCGCTCTGACCGGCCAGCAGGGCCCCGGGGCCGTCGGCGCGGACCGTGACCTCGTAGCCCTCGCGTCGGAGCGCCCGCGCCAGGGGTTCGGAAATGGCGGCGTCGTCCTCGGCGAGCAGTACACGGGTCATGAGTGTGATGGTAATCGGGGTGGCCCGGCTGTCGCTCCCCCATCCGGAGCATTGCCGGTAATGCACGGATCACCCGCGGGGAGGGGGGAAGCCATGACGACCACGGAGCCTCCGCCGCCGGGAGGCGGCTACTCCCCGCACGGCAAGCCGCCGCCGGAGGACGACAAGGCGTTCTTCGGTCAGCCCAAGGGCCTGCAGACCCTGTTCGCGACCGAGTTCTGGGAGCGCTACAGCTTCTACGGGATGCGCGGCCTGCTCGTGCTGTTCCTCACCGACACCGTGGCCAACCACGGCCTGGGCTTCTCCACGAAGACCGGCAACAGCTTCCTGGGCATCTACAACAGCTTGGTCTACCTGATGGCGCTGCCCGGCGGCTGGATCGCCGACCGGATCTGGGGCGCCCGGCGCTCAGTGCTCTGGGGTGGCATCGTCATCGCCGCCGGCCACTACGTGATGGTGATCCCGACCAAGGGCACCACCTTCCTCGGGCTGGCGCTGATCGTGCTCGGCACCGGTCTGCTGAAACCCAACATCTCCGCGCAGGTCGGTGATCTGTATCACACCCATGACACGCGGCGGGACACCGGTTTCACGATCTTCTACATGGCGATCAACATGGGCGCGTTCCTGGCGCCCCTGACCGCCGGCTGGGTGGGCCAGCACGTCAACTACCACCTGGGCTTCGGATGCGCGGCGATCGGCATGACGTTCGCGGTCGTCTTCTACATCGCGCAGGGCAAGCATCTGGGCACGGTCGGCATGTGGCCGCCCAAGCCGATCGCCCACCGGGAGCTGAGGCGGACGCTGCTGCTGACGGGGCTGGTGCTGCTGGTCGTGGTGGCGATCGTCGTGGGCTGGATGGCCTTCACGCAGTGGAGCGTCGCGGCGTTCTCCGACGCGCTGGCCGCGCCGATCATCGCCACGCCCTTCCTGTACTTCGGGTACATGTTCGGCCGCGGCGGGCTCTCCAGCGGGGAGGCGCCGCGGCTGTGGGCGTTCGTGGCGTTCTTCATCGGCGCCACGGTCTTCTGGATGATCTACGACCAGTCCGGCAGCCAGCTGAACCTGTTCGCCGCCGACAAGACGAACCTGTCGGTCTTCGGCTGGCAGATGCCCGCGGTGTGGCTCCAGTCCGCGAACCCCTTCTACATCATGGTGTTCGCGCCGATCTTCGCCTGGATGTGGGAGCGGCTCGGCGACCGGGCGCCGCGCACCACGGTGAAGTTCGCGATCGCCCTGATCTTCATCGGGCTGTCGTTCTTCGTGATGAGTCTGGCGGGCAAGAACGCCACCCCGACGCACAAGGCCTCGATCGCGTTCCTGGCCGTGACCTACCTCCTGCAGACCCTCGGCGAGCTGTGCCTGTCGCCGGTGGGCCTGTCGGTGACCACACAACTGGCGCCGGCTCGGTTCGCCGGGCAGATGCTGGGGCTGTGGTTCCTGGCCACGGCGGTCGGCAACGCGCTGAACGTCTACGTCACCAAGCTCAGCACGGTGGTGAGCGACTTCAGCTACTTCCTGTCCATCGGCTGTGTCGCGCTGGGCATGGGCGTGATCGCCTTCCTCACCGCGCCGTTCATCAACCGGCTGATGGGTGACATCCGGTGACGGCCGCGCCTCCGCCCCGACGGCGCCGTCGATGACAAGCTCTTGTTGGTTGAGCGCTATTCCAGATTCGCACATACGCTTGACATCCATGGCGGACATAGCGGTGGTGGGGCCTGGCGCTATCGGTTCGGTCGCGGCGCTGGCCGTGCAGCAGACGGGACGGCACGCCGTCACGTTGTGCGCGCGGCGCGATCCGGGGGCGATCCGGGTGGTCGACGACGTCACGGGCGAGGTCACGGACCTCACGATGCCGGTGCTGACGTCACCGGCGAAGGTCGACGGCCCGGCGGACTGGGTCCTGCTGGCGGTGAAGGCGCACCAGACGGACGGCGCGGCCGGCTACCTGGGGGCGCTGTGCACCCCGCGGACCACGGTGGTGGCGCTGCAGAACGGCGTGGAGCACGTGGCCCGCGTGGCACCGCACGCCAACGACGCCCGGGTGCTCCCGGCCATCGTCTGGATCAGCGCCGAGCCGACCGGGCCCGGTGAGGTCACGGTCCGCAACAACATCTCCTCCCTGCTCCAGGTCCCGGCCGGCCCGGAGGGCGAGGAGTTCGCGAAGCTGCTCGACGGCGCGCCGGCGGTCGAGGTGGAGCTGGTCTCGGACTTCACGACCGCCGCCTGGCGCAAGCTCACCACCAACGCCATCGCCGGGATCATGGCCGCCACCGGCCGGCGGGCCGCGGTGTACCAGCGCGAGGACGTGAAGGAGCTGGCGCTGGGCCTGGCGCGCGAGACGCTGGCCGTGGCCCGCGCCGAGGGCGCGCAGCTGCCGGAGGAAGAGGCCGAGGCGCTGGTCGGGATCTTCGAGCGGATGGACCCTGACATCGGGTCCTCGATCCTGTTCGACCGGCTGGCCGGACGCGAGCTGGAGTGGGACGCGCGCAACGGAGTCGTGCGGCGCCTGGGGCGGCGGCACGGGATCGCCACGCCGGTGTCCGACGTGCTGGTGCCGGTGCTGGCGGCGGCTTCGGACGGCTGACGCGCCGGGAGACGAGGCGCTCCTGGTGTTTGGTGTGGGGTGGTCGGTGGGTCTGTGGGTGGGTTCGCGGGGTGGGTTGCTGCGGTTCGGTTGTGGGTTGAAGATCAAGAGCCTTGTTACGACCTTCGGCCATGGTGTTGATGGTGCGGGGTTGGTCGGGCGGGCTGTGGTCGTCGGCTGACGGT
>NZ_BAAAQM010000073.1:0-50095 GCF_039531675.1 Catenulispora subtropica | reverse complement strand
GAGGCCCCCGCTGGAAGCGCCGCCGGAGGCGCTTTTGACCTTGACCGTCCCGGTGAATCCATCACCACCCCACGAGACCGGCAACACCCCGAAACCAGCAACCGCACCAGCAACCGCAACCAGAGCCGGAGCCGGAGCCCCAGCAGAGCCTCAGTACCGTCCGTCTCCCCCTCCTCCTAAACGATCCCCGGAAAATGACACGCCGCGAGATGCCCCGCAGCAGAGCCCCCAAGCGCCCGCAACGGCGGCTCCTCCACGGAGCAGATCCCCTCGGCCCTCGGGCAGCGGGTCCGGAAGGTGCAGCCCGAGGGCGGATCCAGCGGGCTGGGGACGTCCCCGACCAGACGGATCCGCTCCCGGCCGGATCCGTTCGCCTGGCCGTCGTCGACCTCCGGCACGGCTGACAGCAGCGCCTGCGTATAAGGGTGCTGGGACCTCTCGTAGAGCGTGTCCCGGTCGGCGACCTCGACGATCCGTCCCAGATACATCACCGCCACCCGGTGGCTGACGTGCCGCACCACGGCCAGGTCGTGTGCGATGAACACGAACGCGATGCCGAGGTCGCGCTGCAGTCGGCGCAGCAGGTTGACGATCTGCGCCTGGATCGACACGTCCAGAGCCGACACCGGCTCGTCCGCCACGATCAGCGCCGGGTCGGTCGCCAGTGCCCGTGCCACGCCGATCCGCTGCCGCTGTCCGCCGGAGAACTCGTGGGGGTAGCGGTGGACGTGTGCGGGGTCGAGGCCGACGGTCTCCAGCAGCTCGTGGATCCGTTCCCGGCGGCTCGCCTTGGTGCCGACGCGCAGGGACTCCAGGGGCGCGCCGATGATCTCGCCGACTGTGTGGCGGGGGTTGAGGGAGGCGTAGGGGTCCTGGAAGACCATCTGGATCTTCCCGCGCAGTGGTGTCAGCTCGCGGCGATCCGCGTGGGTGATGTCCTGGCCGTCGTAGCGGATCGTGCCCGCGGTCGGCTCCAGCAGGCGGGTGACGAGCCGGCCGGTGGTCGACTTGCCGCACCCCGACTCGCCGACCAGGCCCAGGCTCTCGCCGCGGGCCACGGTGAAGGTGACGCCGTCCACCGCCTTCACCGCGCCGACCCGCCGCGGCACCAGCAGGCCGCGACGGACCGGGAAGTGCTTGGCCAGGCCCTCGACCTCCAGCAGCGGCTCGATCTTGGCGGGGCGCAGGTCGAGGTCCACGCCGGTGGCGGTGTGCGGGGTGCGCGGCGGGTTCATGAGGCGGTGCTCCGTTCCAGGGCGAGGTGGCAGGCCCGCGAGCGGCCGCCGGATCCGGGCAGAAGGCTCGGCACGGCCGTCGTGCACAGGTCGCCGACCCGGGAGCGGGCGTCGCAGCGAGGGTGGAAAGCGCAGCCGCTCGGCGGATCGAGCAGGTTCGGCGGGCTGCCGGGGATCGGCACGAGCTCGGAGTCGGCCGGACCGTGCAGCGTCGGCACCGACCGGAGCAGGCCCGCGGTGTAGGGGTGCTCGGGGGCGGCGAGCACCTGCGCGGCGGGCCCGTACTCCACGCAGCGTCCGGCATACATCACCATCACGTCGTGGGCCACGCCGGAGACCACGCCGAGGTCGTGGGTGATCAGCAGGATCGCGAGCTGCGACTCGGCCTGCAGGTCGGCGAGCAGGTCGAGGATCTGGGCCTGCACGGTGACGTCGAGCGCCGTGGTCGGCTCGTCGGCGATCACCAGGTCCGGCTCCCCCATCAGCGCCATGGCGATCATGACGCGCTGGCGCATGCCGCCGGAGAACTCGTGGGGGTACTCCTGGACCCGCCGCGCCGGATCCGGGATGCCGACGCGGGCCAGCATCTCGACGGCGCGGGCGCGCGCCTGCGGGCGGCTCGCGCCGGTGCGGCGCCGGTAGCCGTCGGTCAGCTGCCGCTCGACGGTGTGGTACGGCGACAGCGCGGTGAGCGCGTCCTGGAAGACCATGGCGATGCGTGAGCCGCGGTAGGCGGAGACGCCGCGCTCGTCCAGGGCGGCGAGGTCGACGCCGTCGAACTCGACGCGGCCGGTGACCTCGGTGCGCAGTCTGTTGTGCAGGCCGAGCAGCGCCAGCCCGGTCGCGCTCTTGCCGGAGCCGGACTCGCCGACGACCGCGAGGGTCCGGCCGCGCCGGAGCTCGAAGCCGAGTCCGGTGACGGCCTGCACGGTCCCGCCCTCGGTCCGGAACCGGACGCTGAGGTCCTCGACGGTGAGCAGGGGGCGCATCACAGCCTCACTCGGGGGTCGATGAAGGCGTAGCAGAGGTCGACGGCGGCGTTGCAGAGCACGATGAAGGCGGCCGCGACCAGCACGGTGCCGGTGATCATCGGCAGGTCGAGGTTGGTCACCGAGGACACCGCGAGCTGCGCGATGCCGTGGATGTTGAAGGTGGTCTCGGTGATCACCGCGCTGCCCAGGAACACCCCGAGGTCCAGGCCGAACTGGGTGAGGACCAGCGTCATCGCGCCGCGCCAGGCGTAGCGCAGGTGCACGGCGCGCGGCGGCAGGCCCTGGGCGCGCGCCGTGCGGACGTACTCCTGCGACTCGGCCTCGATCATGGAGGACCGGGTGAACCGGACGTAGGTGGCGGCGGTGACGACGGCCAGGGTGAGCCAGGGCAGGATCATGCCGCCGAACCATTTGCCGGGGTCGCCGGTGATCGGGGTGTAGCCGGGTTGCGGCAGCAGGTCGGCCTCGTCGACGAGCAGGTAGCGGGCGACGATGCCGACGAAGTAGACCTGCATGGAGGAGCCGACCAGGGCGACGGCGGTGAGCCGCTTGTCGAGCTTCTGCCCGCGGCGCAGTGCGGCGATGACACCGAGGCCGACTCCGATGCTCAGGATGAGCACCGAGGCGCCGACGGCCAGGGAGAGCGTGGCCGGGAAGCGGTCGGCGAGGGTGGCGGTGACCGGCTGCTGGTTCACGAAGGAGTAGCCCAGGCACGGTGCGGCGCACCAGGTGGCGCCGTAGTGCCGGCCGGCGACGATGCCGTGCAGGAACTGCCAGTACTGGTCCGGCAGCGGCCGGTCGACGCCGAGGTTGTGGCGGATGGTGGCCAGGATCTCGGGGGTGCAGGTCTTGCCGCAGGACAGGCGGGCCGGGTCCGACGGGAGGGCGAAGAACAGGAAGAAGGTGACCGCGCTGACCGCGAACAGGATCAGCGCGGCTCCCAGTCCTCGCCGGATGATGAATCCGAACAAGGCTTCTCTCCCCTACTTCACGTAGACGTCGAGCGGGTAGCAGGTCCCGATGAAGCCGGTGTGGACGCCGCCGAGGCCCGGGCCGTAGAGCGAGACCTGGCGGCCGTCGACCCAGGGGATGATCGGGGCGGACCGCATGATCTGCTTGTCCAGGGCGGCCCAGGCTGTGTCCTGCTGGGACAGGTCGGTCATGGCCTGGATCCGGTCGATCTCGGCGTTGACCGCGGGGTCGTCGAACAGCGAGTTGTTGCCGCCGCCGTCGGTGATCTGGCGGCCGTCGAACACCGGCGGGATGACGGAGGAGGCGCTGGGCCAGTCCGGGCCCCAGCCGCCCCAGTAGACGTCGAACTGGTTGTCCACCTTCTGCGTCTCGTCGTAGTAGTTCTTGGCGCTGAGCGGCTTGGTGACGACGGTGAAGCCCGCCTTGCCGAGAGCCTGGGAGACGGCGACGGCGGCCTGCTGCCAGGTCGCGTCGTCGGAGTAGGCGAACACGATGGTCGGGTGCGGGTTCGAGGTCTGGGCGAGCAGGGCCTTGGCCTTGTCCGGGTCGCCGTTGTCGGGAACCCCGTAGAGGTCGTAGTTCTGATAGCCGTTGGTCACCGGCGACATGATGGTGTGGGTGAAGTCGCCGTAGACCGGGCCGCCGAACAGCTGGCGGACCTGCTGGCGCGGGAAGGCGTCCACGAGGGCCTGGCGGACCTTGACGTCGGTGACGCGCTTGGTGTTGATGTTGAAGAACTCGGAGAACGGCGTGACCTGGTTGACCAGGCGGGCCTTGAGGTCCGGGTTCGAGTCGACCTGGCCGGCCAGGTCGGCGCCGACCTTGACGTTGAACGTCATCGCGGTCTTGTCGGCGCCGTTGGCGGCCATCAGGCGCTGGTTGATGTCGACGCCCTGCGCGCCGAACTCGAACTTCCACTGGTCGGGGTAGGCGTGGCGGACCGGGTCGCTGTTCGGGTCCCAGTTGGGGTTGCGGGAGAGCACCATGCCCTTGTCGACGTCGTGGCTGTCGACCTTGTAGGGGCCGGAGGAGAAGGGGTGCTTGTCGAAGGCGGCCTTGGTGTCCTTGTCCTTGGGAACCGGGCTGTAGGACTGCATGGCCAGGGCGAACGGGAAGTCGGCGTGTACGGAGGCCAGGTGGAAGACGATGGTCTTGGCGTCCGGGGTCTCGATCGCGGGCAGGTCCTGGCCGCCCCAGGGCCCGGAGTAGACGGTGGACGGATCGGCCTTGCCGGTCAGCCACATCTGCAGGTACTGCGGGCCGCCGGAGAGCTCTTTCTGGAAGGTGCGCTCGATGCCGTACTTGACGTCCTGCGCGGTGATGGGGCTGCCGTCCTCGTATTTGAGGCCGTCCTTCAGGGTGTAGGTGAAGGTCTTGCCGTCGGTGGTGGTGCCGGTGTCGGTGGCCAGGTCGCCGACCAGCTTGGTGGTGTTCCCGACCTGCTGGTAGCTGGTGAGCTGGCGGGTCAGCAGCAGGTCGGCGGTCTGGTTGGTGGAGGACCAGACGCGGGCCGGGTCCAGGTGGCTGAAGTCGGAGTGCTGGAGCACGGTGACGGTGCCGCCGGCCTTGGCGCCGGGAACCGCGGGGTCCGGGCCCTGGGAGTCGGCGGCGGTGCCGAGGGCGACGGCCTGTTTGGCCACGGCCTTGGCGGCCGGCTTGCTGGGATCGGTCTTCTTGCCGGAACTGGAGCCGGAGCAGGCGGTGCTGACCGCGAGCGTGCCGGCGACGGCCAGGACCAGGGCCGACCGCGAGCGGTGTCCGGATATGGGCATGGGTGTTCCCTTCGAGGGTGCGGTGATGGTGGGAATAAGAGGTGCGGAATATCTCCGGGCGCGGGCCGTAGGCCGCAGGCCGCAGGCCGCGGTCGGCGGTCAGCGGTCCGAAGGCGCCAGGGCGTCGCGCACCGAGTCCCCGAGCAGGTTGAAGGCGACGACGAAGACCAGGATCGCCAGGCCGGGGACGAGCATGTAGGTGATGTCGGACAGGTACACCTCGGCCCCGCGGTGGATCATCCGGCCCCAGTCCGGCGTGGGCTCGACGATGCCGGCGCCGAGGAACGACAGCGCCGCCTCGGTGGTGACGTAGGCGGGCACCGACAGCGAGGCCGAGACCAGGATCGGCGTCCAGAGGTTGGGCAGCAGCTCCCGCGTGACGATCCGGGCCGGCGAGGCGCCCCCGATGCGCGCCGCCTCGACGAACTCCCGGGTCCGCAGCGAGATGACCTGCCCGCGCAGCAGCCGCGCCACCGGCGCCCATCCGAACGCGGAGAGCACCACGACCAGCGTCATGACCCGCATCCAGGTCGGCGTCTGCTGGTCGGCGCCCACGAACAGCGACTGCACCACCGGCACGAACGCGATGATGAACAGCGTCGACGGGAACGACAGCGCGATGTCCACGACCCTGCTGACGCCGAAGTCCAGCCATCCGCCCGCGTACCCGGCGACCAGCCCGACGGCCGTGCCCACCACGGTGACGACGAGGACCACCACCAGCGCGATCAGCAGCGACGTCCGGATCCCGTAGAGCAGCTGGGTGAAGACGTCGCGCCCGAGCCCCGGCTCCAGGCCGAGCCAGAACCGGCCGCCGGCCCCGCCGAGGGCACCGGTCGGGTAGCCGTAGTCGTCGAGGAGGCCGGACTCGTTCTGCCCGTAGGTGGTGTAAGGGTCCTTACCGTAGATCGCGCTGATCAACGGGGCGCACATCCCGAGGACGAAGAACACGCCGACCACGACCCCGGCCGCCACACCGGTCCGGTCGGACCGGAAGCGCCGCCAGGCGAGCGCGGCGGGGGTGCGGGGCGTGGACGTGTCGATCTCCCTTTTCAGGAAGGTGGTCGGTGAACGGCTCATGCGGAGCTCCGGAACTGATGGCGACGGCTGGAGTGAAAGAAAAACTCTCATCCGGCCTTGCGCCATGACAATGATTACGGCGATAGAGAAATTGCAGTCTCGTGATAACCCCGTCGACCTGGGGGAAGGCAGGAGGAACCGACCCCGCGCGGCTGGCGATAGCAGTATCAGCGCGGGGCTATAACAGCGAATGAATTGTCACATCTGCGAACTGCTATATGTGCGCGCGGCCCAATCCTGGAGGTGCGGCGCGTAGACGATCAGGTCGCGGTAGGCCGCGGCGGCCGAGCGGTAGATCGAGTCGACGACGTCGTCCCCGACCGCGCCGACCCTCCAGGCCAGCAGGTAGCGGCACCACAGCGGGGTACCCATCAGGGGTTTCACGGCCACGCCGGCGGTGGGGGCGAACGTCGCCTGGACCGCCGCGACGCCCAGACCCTCGGCGATCATCGCATGCAGTTGGCTGCGATCGCCGAAGAACTCGTGGACGGTGGCGGGGTGGAAGCCCGCGACCTGGCAGGCCGTGAAGAAGACGCCCGGCCAGCCGGCGCCGTCGTCCGGGGTGACGAACCAGGCGTCGTCGGCCAGGTCGGCGAGTGAGATCTCGGAGCGCCCGGCCAGGCGGTGGCCGGTGGGCAGGGCGACGAACGTCGGCTCGGTGACGATGCCGCGGTGCGCCACGGCCGCCGAGTGGCGCAGCTCCTGTCCCGGGTAGTCGACACCGACCGCGACGTCCACGGCCCCGTCCTCCAGCAGCGCCACGATCTCGGCGCTGGAGTAGACGCTGGTGACGGTCAACGCGTGGTCCGGCGCGGCGCCGCGGAAGCGGACGACCAGACCGGACAGCATCGGCGTGTTGGTGGCGGCCAGCCGCAGCGTGCGGCCGGGGGCCGAGGCCGGCCGCACGTCGCGCGGGCCCATGGCGTCCACCCGCGCCAGCACCTCGCGCGCCTGGGCCACCACCTCCGTGCCGAACGGGGTCGGCGCCACGCCGGTGCTGCTGCGGTCGAACAGCGGCTCGCCGAAGAAGTGCTCGATGCGCTGCAGCTGGGTGGTCATCGCGGGCTGCGAATAGCCCTGCCGCACCGCGGCGCGGCGCAGGCTTCCGGTGTCGGCGATGGCACACAGCGTCCGCAGATGACGGAGTTCCAGGCGCTCCATCCGGTCCTCTCAGGTGGCGGGAGAAGTGTTATGGCGTGACGCCGCACGTGTTATCGGCCGATCGGCCCCGGCCGACGCGGCTATATGCGTCCGGTGGTCATGTCCATCAGCCGCGACAGCACGCCCTCGCCGGAGGCGTTGACGCCGTCGTGCTCCCACTCGTTCGTCACCCAGGCGCGCGCCGCGCCCACGCGGTCGAGCGTGCGCAGCGACAGCTCGGCGTCGACGTACATGTCGTCGTGGTAGACGACGGCCGCCAGCGGGACCGTGTTCGCGGCCAGCCGCTGCGGGTCGTAGAGCCGCGGCCACTCGGTCCACCCGGCGAGGATCTCGGCGGCTTCGGCGAACGGCCGCAGGGAGGTGAGCTCCTCGAACATCCAGGGGTAGATCATCTCGCCGGTGAACAGCAGCGGGTCGGCGTCGGCGGCGAAGCGCGGGTGCTCGGCCATGATGCGCTGCGCGGCCCACGCGGTCGGCTCCGGGCCCTGGGCGAAGCACGGCTCCTGCAGGATGGTGAACAGCGGGTTGTCGGTGAAGCCGGTCTGCTGCATGACCTGGAGCAGGAAGGTGTCGCTGAGCTCCCCGGCGGAGTCGAAGGCCTCGTCGAGGAGCCAGTGCACGCGCTCGAAGCCGTCGCTCATGCCGAAGGCGAGGCCGAGGCTGCGCAGCCGGGACGCGGTGAGCTTGGAGCCGTCTGGCAGCAGTACACGACCGGTCTCGGCGAGGTCGGCGATGCGCCGCACAGTCTCCACGTCGCCGGGATAGCGGGCGTAGAACTCGCGGTTCTTGGCCGCGACGCGGGGATAGGTGCGGCGGTAGACATCGTCGGGAGTGGCCTGGAGGCCGGGGATGCCGCCGGTGACGTGGCAGGAGTTCAGGCCCTCGGGGGCGAGCGAGAGGTAGGTCAGGGTGATGAAGCCGCCGTAGCTCTGGCCCAGGGTGTCCCAGGGCCGGTCCCCGCACAGCGTGCGCCGTATCAGCTCCGCGTCGCGGACGATCGCGTCGGCGCGGTGCAGCGAGAGGTATCGGGCGAGGTCCTTGCCGGAGCTGAAGCGGCTGGCGAAGCCGGGCGTGACCGGGGTCGAGCGTCCGGTGCCGCGCTGGTCGAGCAGCAGGACACGGTGCGTGCGCAGGGCGCGGGAGAGCCATCCCGGGAAGCGGCCGCTGGGACGCGGCGACTTGCCGCCGGGCCCGCCCTGGAGGAAGACGAGCCAGGGCATGCCCTCCAGGCCCTCCCGGTCGGCGGCGCGCACCGGGTCGACCGCTTCGCGCGCGAACACCTCGATGGTCGGCCCGTGGGGTTCGTCGTGGTCGAGCGGGACGGTGAACACGTGGTCGGTCAGGACCGGCAGCGGGTTGTGCATGGGGCTCCCTCGGTTTTCCAGCGCGGATGACGCGATGCGTGGTACGTAACATTGCATTGAGGGGTACGCGGGGCAACAGGTTGCGCTACAGCACCTTGCGGGGGTGGTTACAACATCGGCGCCGCGCGTCTGCCATACGGGTGATGCGGAACATGGGCAGGGGTTGTCAGGGAACGAAGCCCTCGCCATGATCCCATCCCCCTGGACCAGCAGAGAGGCCCTCATGAGACACGCCCGGATCCTCGCCTTGACGGCGACCGCCCTCCTCGCCGCCGGCACGGCGACCGCATCCGCCGAGGCGGACCGCGGGAGACCCGCACAGCCCCGCTTGCAGACCACGTACTCCGACTTCACAGGCAATACCGCCACCATCAACGCGGGACAGTATGGAGGGGCGAGCGTCGCGTGTCCCACCGGCTGGTATCCGGCCAGTGGAGGCGGAGGGTCCGACACCTCCGCCACCAGCAATTCGCTGACCATGGTCCGCAGCGAGCCTTATTACAACATCGGGGACAACCGCGGCTGGAGCGTCGAGTGGTTCAACACCGGACCGAACGTCGAACAGGTCTGGGCCACTGTCGTCTGCTCCCCGGCATACCACTTCCTATCCCTCGGCGCCCAGGAGACCGTGGCTCCCGGCACGGCGAAATCCTGGTTCGCCGCCTGTCCAGGAGTGAACCCCGCGACCGGCGGTGCCTTCGAGAGCTACGACACGGGGACGGGCCAGCCCCTCCGTTTCAACAGCTCCTACCCCGACACCGGCGACGCCCCGAACTGGTGGCACGTCACGGCCACCAACGAAACCTCCGCGCCGGCCGACGCCGGGGCGTACGCCGTGTGCGGCCCCAGCGGCCCCCGCACCATCGCCACCCAGAGCAAGGTCGTGCCGCAGGCGACCAGCGACGAGGTGGACGTGTTCTGCCCGAGCGGCATGGTCGCCGCCGGCGGAGGAGGCCTGGCGGGCGACTTCACCTACCTCCGCGCGTCGGAGCCGAGCGACTCCCGCTGGATCGTCCGGTACGGCAACACCAGCCGCTCCCCGCAGACCGTGACGGCATACGCGGTCTGCGTGCCGGCGTAACAAGAAGCTGCGGTGGCAGGCGCAGGGCCACTGGCCCGCGGGGGGGGGCGCCGTCATCCGTCAAATGCTGGCCGTCAGAGTTCGTGTTATGGCGTGCCAGCCACCTGCGATGCTCTCGCGTCCCAGGCCAGCGGCGCCAGAGGCACTGTCACCGCCGCAGACCACGGGCCCACGCCTGATAGTGCTCAGCCCGCCCGATCAAATCCCGGTAAGCGGCGTGGGCCGCGGCGAAAAGCACCTCGGCGCGCGCCTCCGTGACCGAGTCGCGCCGCCACGCCAGGACGTACCGGCACCACAGCGGCGTGCCGGTCAGCGCCTTGATGACCACGCCGGGCGCCGGGCGGCACGTCGCCTGCACCGGCGACACCCCGAGCCCGGTGGCCACCATGGCCTGCAGCTGTGTCTGGTCGCCCAGGAACTCGTGCACCTGCTGCGGTGTGAAGCCCGCCGCCTCGCAGGCCGCGTAGAAGACGCCGGGCCAGCCCGCGCCGTCGTCCGGGGTCAGGAACCAGGCCTCGTCGGCCAGTTCGGCGAGGGTGACCTGGAGGCGGTGGCGCATGCCGTGGCGGGCCGGGAGGGCGATGAACGTGGGCTCGGTGGCGATGCCGCGGTGGGTCACGGCGTCGGAGTGGCGCAGTTCCAGGCCCGGGTAGTCGGCGGCGATCGCGACGTCCAGGTCGCCGCCCTCCAGGCGGTCGACCATGGCCGCCGAGGAGTAGACGCTGCTGACGATCAGCGACACGTCCGGGACCTGCTCGCTCACGCGGGCCACCATGCCGGCCAGGACCGGGGAGTTGGTGGCGCCCAGGCGGATCGCCCGGCGGCCGCCGCCGGTCCGGTCGGGGACGTCGCGGAGGGTGTCGGCACGGACGAGGATGTCGCGGGCGCGGGACAGGACCTCGACGCCGTAGCCGGTCGGCCGGACGCCGGACGGGCTCCGGTCGAAGACCACGCGGCCGAAGTACTGCTCGATGCGTTGCAGCTGCGCGCTGAGCGCCTGCTGCGAGTAGCCGAGCGTGGCCGCGGCGCGTGCCACGCTGCCGGCGTCTGCGATGGCGCACAGGATGCGGAGGTGGCGGAGTTCCAGATCCATGTGGTGCCCTCCCGTGCGACCGGCCGGTCACCATGATCGGGGACCGGCCGGGGTGGAGGCTAGGGGTGGAGGCTAAGGTGCACTACGGGGCGATCTTCGTGCAGGCGAACGAACTGTCGCTGCTGACGCTCGCGCAGGGCTTCTTCGGACGCCGGTCTCGATGGGGACGTTCCACGACCTCTCGGGGCAGTACACCTAGCGCTCGACCGCCTCCCGCAGCCGTCCGAGGATCTGCGTCAGCAGCCGCGAGATCTGCATCTGCGACACCCCGAGCTCGTCCCCGATATCGGCCTGCGACATCCCGCGGAAGAACCGCATCAGCAGGATGCGCTTGTCGCGTTCGCCGAGATCGGCGAGCAGCGGTTTGAGGGTCTCCCGGTCGACCACCATGCCGAAGGCGGGGTCGTCGGCTCCGAGCAGTTCGCCGAGGGTCGCGCCCTCGCCGTCGGATTGGGTGACCGGGACGTCCAGCGACGCGGTGCTGTAGACCGCGGCCGCCTCCAGGGCGTCGACGATCTCCTCGGGGGTGGCTTCCAGGTGCTCGGCGAGCTCGGTCATCGTCGGGTCGCGGCCCAGCGTCTGGTTCAGATGTTCCTCGGCGGGGCGCAGGGCCGCGGAAAGTTCCTGGAGACGACGCGGGACGTGGACGTCCCAGGTGGTGTCGCGGAAGTGCCGCTTGATCTCGCCGGCGATCATCGGAGTGGCGTAAGTGAGGAACGAGGTGCGGTAGGCGGGATCGTAGTTGTCGACCGCCTTCACCAGGCCGACGTAGGCGACCTGCTCCAGGTCCTCGGGGGACTCGCCGCGGTGCTGGAAGCGACCGGCTATGTAGCGGGCGTAGGACATGTACTCGCCGATGACATACTCGCGCAGCGCAGAACGCTCGGGATGGTCCCGCTCCAGGGCGGCAAGCCGGCGAAGCCCGTCCAGGGCCGCGGCGCGCTCACGGCCGCGGTCGGGGCGGTCCGCGGACTCGGGAGGGCCCACGGACTCGGGACGTGCACTTCTACCAGGCATGGCACTCGCCTCAGCGCAGGAGCGGGCTGTGGCGCTTCTCCATCTCGACGCGTGCGATGGAGCCGTCCCGCACCCAGGTCAGGGAGTCCACCAGGGCGGTCAGCACCTTCCATCCGAAGCCGTCGCGGTCGGGAGGCCGCACGTCGGCGGCCGAAGCGCACACCATGATTCGCAGCGTGCCCGGACCGACGCGGACGCGGCACTCCAGATCGCCCCGGGGTGGGCCGTCCGGGGGATTTTCGCCGATCAGCAGGCAGCAGGTCTCGTCCACGGCCAGGCGGAGGTCGATGATCTCCGCGACCGTGTAGCCGAGGCGGGCGCCGAGCTGGGCCAGGGCCGAGCGGACGACGACGAGGTAGTCCTTGTGGGCCGGCACCCTGATCAGCACCGACTCGACCTCGCCCGCGGCGCTTCCGTTCGCCCGTGTCGTCTCGACCCGTTGCACCATCGCACCTCTCCCGCGGTCCCCGGCCCGACGGACCCCTCCCCGGTGCGCCGGGCGCGTTCTCCGCCTCCGCTTGACCCGTGAGCGGCGGATCAAACCCTCACTCGAAGCGGACGGCCAGCACGCAGACGTCGTCGTCGGTGTCGGAGCGGGCCCCGGCCAGGATCCGGTCGAGGTAGCGGCCGAGGTCCGGATCCGGGTCGCGGGCCTGGCCGAGCAGGTAGGCGGTGGTCTCGTCGTCTCCGGCGCGGCGCCGCTCCACCAGGCCGTCGGTGTAGAGCAGCAGCACGTCCCCGCTCTCCACCGCCAGGTCGCAGTCCTCGTAAACGGCCTGGGAGTCGGCGCCGAGCATCGGCCCGACGTGGTCCTCGATCGTCTCGGCCGCGCCGCCCCGGACCCGGATCGGGGCCGGATGCCCGGCGTTGCCCCACCGCACCACCCGCCGAGCCGGGTCCCACAGCAGGCAGCAGGCGCTGGCGATGGTGAACTCGGGCATGGAGTCGACCAGCTCGTTGAGCAGGGTGAGCAGGCGGCCGGGCCGGTTCTCGGCGAGCGCCATGCCGCGCAGGCCGTGGTGCACGTCGGCCATGGCCGAGGCGGCCGGCAGGCCGTGGCCCGCGACGTCGCCGATGGCCAGCAGCAGCTGGGCGTCGCGCAGCGGGAAGACGGAGTACCAGTCGCCGCCGACGCCGGCCGCCGCGCTGGCCGGGCGGTAGCGGGCGGCGACCTCCACACCGGTGTGGGGCGGCTCGTTGCGGGCGGCGCCGGGGACGATCGCCTGCTGGAGGGCGGAGGCCAGGTTGCGTTCGGCGTCGGCGCGGGAGCGCTGGGCCGCGAGCTGCACGCGGGCGACCTCCAGCGCGGTCTCGGAGCGGCGCCAATCGGTGACGTCCTGGATCACGCCCACGATGCGCTCGGGGGCAGTAGCCGGGCGGGAGGGGGCGGTGGAGCCGGCCGCGCGGTCGGCGCGGTCGCTTTCTGCGCGGTCGGTGTCGGCGCGGTCGGCGCCATGGGCCCGGTCGAGGGTGTCGGAGCCGCCGGAGCCGCCGGAGCCCGCGCCGTGCCGCCCCGGCACCGGCTCGGCCGCCAGCCGCACGCGCGTCGGCTCCCCGCCGTAGTGGACGATCCGGAACTCGACCTCGGCGGGCCGCCCCTCGGTGGTCAGGGTCTTGATGAAGCGGCGCTCGGCCTCGGCGTCGTCGGGGTGCACCGTGTACGGCGGCCGGTTGATCCCGGTCGGGTCGCCGAGCGCCGGGGCGCCCATGATCCGCAGCGCCTCCGGCGACCAGCGGACCCGGTCGCCGGCCGCGTCCCAGGTCCAGGTGCCGAACCGGCCCAGGCGCTCCAGGGTGGCGTCGACCTCGGTGGCCGGCTCGGCGGTGGAGTGGGCGACGACCAGCACCGAGGTCACGCCGCCGGCGCGCACCGCCGAGACCGCCTCGACGCCGAGCCGCCCGGTCTTGACCGGGTGCCGCCTCGGCGTGCCGGTCCGCGCCACGACCGCGAGGGCCTCCACGACGTCGTCGGTGGCCAGCCAGGGTGCCGCCGCCTCCAGGCTCCTGTCGGCGCCGGGGAGCATCAGGTCCGCGGCGGCCTCGTTACGGGCGGTGACGTGGAGCCGGTCTGCGGTGACCGGCATGGCTTCCAGGCCGGTCACGACCAGCGCGGGGACATCGAGCAGGTCCACGACGTCCTGCCACGGGGACTCGGCCACGGCTCCGGTCGTGCCGCCCGCGACCCCGGCCGCGGCGGACTCGGCGCCGTGGAGGTCCTCGCCGAGCATCCGGAGCAGCGCCGGACCGGCGGCTTGGACCACGGCCTCGACCTCGCGGCGGGCGCGGTCGTCCAGAGCGCCGGCGGCGCCCCCGGACCCCGGGCCGGAGCCGTGTCCGGAAGCGGGCATCGGACGCCACGCCAGCAGCACCACCCCGATGAGCATCCGCCCGGACCGCAGCGGGACGGCCACCCGGGTGCCGTGCGGGCCCGTGCCGCTCTGCCCGATGACCACCGGCCGGTCCTCGGAGTCGTCGTCGATCCAGACCGGCGCGCCGGACCGCACGGCCCGGTTGATCAGGGTGTCGACGGCCGGCGGGATCCGGCGCCAGCGGCGGATCTCCCGGGCCGGGAAGCCGGTGGAACCCAGGATCGCGACGGTGCCGTCGTCGTCGAGCACGCCGATGACCGCGCCGGACGGCCGCGAGTAGCCCAGCGCCTCGGTGACCAGGCTGCGCGCAAGCTCGTCGCCGTCGGCGGAGCGGTCCAGCGCCGCGACCTCCGGGTGCAGGCGGACGACGTCCGGGTCCGGCGGGGCGTCGGCCGCCAGGCCGGCCGCCTCGGCGACGACGTCGGCGGCGACCGCGCGCAACGGCCGGCCGGAGCGCCGGGCGATGGCCGCGAGCTGGGCGACGGCCTCGGCGGAACCGCAGCCGGAGCGGGCCATGACGACGCCGACGGCCTGGTCGACCAGGGCGTCCCAGCGGTGCTCCCGGCGCTCCCGGGCGAGGCGGTCGCGGTGGGCGGCGAAATCCTCGCTCACGCCTGCGTCCCCTTCCGCTTCTCCGCCCGCACCCCGCAGCTCCGGTCGCCGGCCCGCCACTCGATCTCGTCCACCAGGGCCTGCAGCAGATGCCATCCGAAGTCGTCGACGCCCGGCGGCCGGCGGGCCGCCACCGGCGCGGTCATCTCCAGCCCCACCCGCCCCGGGCCCACCACGAACCGGCAGCTGATCCCGGTGCCCGCCGGCCGGTCCGGACGCTGCGCGTAGAGCAGCGAGTAGATCTCGTCGGCGGCCAGCCGCAGATCCTCCAGATCGCGCCGCTCGAAGCCGGCGCGCACCGCGAGGTGGCCGGCCGCGGAGCGCACCATGCCGACCATGTCCTTGTCCCACGGCAGTTCGAGGACGATCTGGTCGTCCGCGGCTCGCTCGGCCTCGCGCCACGCCGGCGCGTCCGGCATGCGCAGGCGCGCCCACACCGTCTTGCCGCCGCCGGCGGCCCGCGGGGTGGTGCCCCACGCCTCCGCGAGCCGGTCCACGATCGCCAGGCCCAGCCCGCCGGCGGAGCTGCGCCCGGCGGGCGGCAGCAGCCGGGGCACCCCGTCCGCGGCATCGTCGACCTCGACGACGACCCCGGCCTCGGCCGGGATCAGCCGCAGCGTGGCCGGGGTCCGGGCATGGCGCACCGCGTTGGTGACGAGCTCGCTCACCACCAGGCCCACCGGCTCGCCCCACTGCGGCACTCCCCAGCGCCGCAACGTGAGCGCCGCGAAGTCGCGCGCCGCGCGCGGCGCGTCCGCGTCGGGGACCAGCACCGCTTCCGAGACCTGGCGGCCCGTCGCCAGACCACCGCTGCCGCTCACTCGGCCTCCCGACTCCGGCCGGACCACTTCCCGGGCACCCATGGTCCCACGCCAGGTGGGGCCGCACATTCGGAAAGCACGAGAAACCTCCGCCGGTTAGGGTCGACAGGTACGCCTTGGAGCCAGGCGGGAGGCCGCGGCATGGACGAGTTCACTGTATCGGCGACGGCGTCGGACTCCGCGGTGCGGGCCACGGTGGCCGGCGACGTCGACCTGGCCACCGCCGAGCGGCTCCGGGAGGCGGTGACGTCCGAGGTCCGCCCGGGTGTCCGGGTGGATCTGGACTGCTCCGGCGTCAGTTTCCTGGATTCGGCCGGGGTGCGCGTCCTGCTGGAGCTGAACCGCACCGCCCGGGAGGCCGGGGGCGGCCTGGTGCTGGTGGCGCCGTCCGAGGTCGTCGTGCGGATCCTGGACCTGGCCGGGGTCGCGGGGCTGTTCGCCCTGCGCCCACCTGCGGTGTCGTGACCTGCGCTGTCGCGAATTCGAACCGGCGTTTACCCTGGATCTGCACGGGCACAAGCAGTGCCGACCCGTCAGCTGTGAGCTGAGGGAGGCTGCCATGTTCAAGAACTCCGGTTGGATCGTGCCGGGCATCCTGCTGGGCGGGGCGCTGTTGTTGATCGGTGCCATCACGTCGGGCAACGGCACGATGGTCGTGGTGACATTCCTGCTAGTGGCGGTGGCGATGTCCGCCGCACGCTCGGACGACGGCAAGCAGCGTGAGCGCCAGCGCGGGAAGCGGCGCTGACGACCGGCGAGTGACGGCTGACCGGTGACCGGCGACGGCCGGTGACCGACGAACCCGCCCGGCGGGCGGCACCACCCGCCCGCCGGGCACCATCTCAGGGGCACCATCTCAGGGGCACCGTCTCAGGGGCACCGTCTCAGGCTCAGTCCTTGTTGATCAGATCCTTGATCAGCAGGAGCAGCAGGTCCACGTCCACCGGCTTGGTGACGTGCTCGTTCGTGCCGGCCGCCAGGCTCTTCTCCCGGTCCCCCTTCATCGCCTTGGCACTGACCGCGACGATCGGCAGGTCGCGGAACGGCTCCAGCGCGCGGATGCGCGCGGTGGTGGCGTAGCCGTCCATGCCGGGCATCATGATGTCCACCAGGACCAGGGCCACGTCGTGGTTCTGCTTCAGCAGCTCGATGCCCTCGCGGCCGTTGCCGGCGTAGACGACGTTCAGGCCCTGCAGCTCCAGGGCGCTGGTCAGGGCGAAGACGTTGCGGATGTCGTCGTCGATGACCAGGACCTTCTCGCCGTCGAAGCGCGGCAGCTCGCGGCCGGTGCGGCCGCTCTCGCCGGCCGGGCCGGTGGGGCGCGGGCCGCCGGTGAGCACGTGCAGGGTCAGGCGCTCGGCGACCTGCGGGATGGAGTGCGCGACCTCCAGACGGGCCGGATCGCGCTCGGCGCGGCGCAGCGAGTCGGCCACGCCGTCGTTCGCCGCCGACTCGTAGAGCATCACCGGGGTGCTCGCCGCGGCCGCGGCGACCGCGTCCAGGAGCTCGCGCACCTGCGGCGCGGGGCAGCCGGCGTCGACGACCACGCAGATCGGGCGCGCGGTCGCCAGGGTGCCGCGCAGGTCGGCGGCGCTGGTCAGGGAGACCACCTCGACCTGGTCCTTGACCCCGGCCAGGCTCTCCAGCGCCGACCCCGCGGCGTCGGCCAGCACCGTGGTGCCGAGCGGTTCCATGACCACGATCGCGGTGGCGGGGCCTCCGGGCCCCGTGCCGGTCGTCGTCCCCGTCCCGGGCCCCGGCCCGAACCCGACTTCGGCCTCGGCCTCGGCCTGGGACGGCAGGTGCGGTGCCCCGGCACGGCCCCGCGGCACGTACTCGCTGTCGGGGGCCGTCGGCACCGTCGGCAGCAGCAGCGTGAACGTGCTCCCCCGGCCCGGCGCGCTCTCCACCCGCAGCTCGGCGCCGAGCAGGCGGGTCAGCTCGCGGCTGATCGACAGGCCCAGGCCGGTGCCGCCGTACTGGCGGCTCGTCGTCCCGTCGGCCTGCTGGAAGGCCTCGAAGATGAGCTCCAGCTTGTCCTCGGCGATGCCGATGCCGGTGTCGGTGACGGCGAACGCCACCGCGGACTCGCCCCGCGACCCGTGCGCGGCCGAGACCCGGAGCCGGACCTCGCCGGCGTCGGTGAACTTCACCGCGTTGGACAGCAGGTTGCGCAGGATCTGCTGGACGCGCTGGTTGTCCGCGGTGACCATGGCCGGGGCGTCGGCCCGCACGTCGACCTGGAGCGTCAGGCCCTTGTCGGCGGCCAGCGGCTCGAAGGTCGCGGCCAGGGCCTCGACCAGGTCGGCGACCGGCCAGGACTCGTTCTGGATCTCCATCCGGCCGGCCTCGATCTTGCTCAGGTCGAGGATGTCGTTGATCAGGCCGAGCAGGTCCGAGCCGGCCGAGTGGATGGTCTGCGCGAAGTCCACCTGGCGCGGCGTCAGGTTCTGCTCGGCGTTGTCGGCCAGCAGCCGGGCCAGGATCAGCAGGCTGTTCAGCGGCGTGCGCAGCTCGTGCGACATGTTGGCCATGAACTCGGACTTCACCTTCGAGGCCAGCGCCAGCTGCTGCGCCCGCTCCTCCAGCGTCAGGCGCGCCTGCTCGATCTCGGCGTTCTTGATCTCGATGTCCTTGTTCTGCTTGGCCAGCTGCGCGGCCTTGTCCTCCAGCTCGTTGTTCGACTCCTGCAGGTCCTCCTGCCGGGACTGCAGCTCGCCGGTCAGCCGCTGCGACTCCCGCAGCAGCGCGTCGGTGCGGGCGTTGGTGGTGATGGTGTTGACCGCGACGCCGATGGTCTCCTTCAGGGCCTCCAGGAAGTCCCGGTGCACCTGCGTGAACTCGTTGACCGAGGCCAGCTCGATGACGCCGAGGGTCTGGCCCTCGAACGGCACCGGCAGCACGATGACGTTGGTCGCGCCGGTCTCGCCGAGGCCGGAGCGCACGCGGACGTAGCCGGCCGGGGCGCCGGTCAGGGCGATGGTCTTCTTGCCCACCGCGACCTGGCCGACCAGGCCCTGGCCGGGGGCGAAGACCGGCTCGGAGCCGGGGGCGGCGGCGTAGCCGAACCCGGCGATCATCCGCAGCCGCACCGCCTGGGCGTCCTCGCCGGCCCCCACCGGTCCGTCGTCGGTCTCGGCCAGGAAGAAGGCCGCGCTGTGCGCCGAGACCAGCGGCGCCAGCTCGTCCAGGATCAGCCCGGCGACGCTGGCCAGGTCGCGGCGGCCCTGCAGCAGGCCGGCGATCCGGGCCAGGTTGGTGTTCAGCCAGTCCTGCTCCTGGTTGGCCCGGGTGGTGGCGCGCAGGTTGCCGATCATCTGGTTGATGTTGTCCTTGAGCTCGGCCACCTCCCCCGAGGCGTCGACGGTGATCGCCCGGGTCAGGTCGCCGGTGGTCACGGCGGTGGCCACCTCGGCGATCGCGCGCACCTGGGTGGTCAGGTTGCCGGCCAGCTGGTTCACCGACTCGGTGAGCCGCTGCCAGGTCCCGGAGACGTCCTCGACCGTGGCCTGGCCGCCCAGCTTGCCCTCGGTGCCGACCTCGCGGGCCACCCGGGTGACCTCGGAGGCGAACGCCGACAGCCGGTCCACCATGGTGTTCAGGGTGGTCTTGAGCTCCAGGATCTCGCCGCGGGCGTCGACGTCGATCTTCTTGGTCAGGTCGCCGTTCGCGACCGCGGTGGTCACCTGCGCGATGTTGCGCACCTGGCCGGTCAGGTTGTCGGCCATGACGTTCACGCGGTCGGTGAGCTCCTTCCAGGTGCCGGCCACGCCGGGCACCCGGGCCTGGCCGCCGAGCATGCCCTCGGTGCCCACCTCGCGCGCCACCCGGGTGACCTCGGAGGCGAACGCCGACAGCGTGTCGACCATGCCGTTGAAGGTCTCGGCCAGGGCCGCGACCTCGCCCTTGGCCTCGACGGTGATCTTCTTGGTCAGGTCGCCCTGGGCCACCGCGGTGGCCACCCGCGCGATGCTGCGCACCTGGCCGGTGAGGTTGTTCGCCATGACGTTGACGTTGTCGGTGAGGTCCTTCCAGGTGCCGGACGCGCCGCGCACCTGCGCCTGGCCGCCCAGGTTGCCCTCGGTGCCGACCTCGCGTGCCACCCGGGTGACCTCGTCGGCGAAGCCGGAGAGCTGGTCGACCATCGTGTTGATGGTGGTCTTGAGCTCCAGGATCTCGCCGCGGGCGTCGACGTCGATCTTCTTGGTCAGGTCGCCCTGCGCCACCGCGGTCGTCACCTGCGCGATGTTGCGGACCTGGTCGGTGAGGTTGTTGGCCATCGAGTTCACCGAGTCGGTGAGGTCGCGCCAGCTGCCGGCCACGCCCGGCACCTGCGCCTGGCCGCCCAGCCGGCCCTCGGTGCCCACCTCGCGGGACACCCGGATGACCTCGGAGGCGAAGCCGGAGAGCTGGTCCACCATCGTGTTGAGGGTGTCCTTGAGCTCCAGGATCTCGCCGCGCACGTCGACGTCGATGGTCTGGGTCAGGTCGCCGGAGGCCACCGCGGTGGCCACCTTCGCGATGCTGCGGACCTGCGCCGTCAGGTTCCCGGCCATCCGGTTCACCGAGTCGGTGAGGTCCTTCCAGGTGCCGGCCACGCCGGGCACCCGGGCCTGGCCGCCCAGGATGCCCTCGCTGCCGACCTCACGGGCCACCCGCGTGACCTCGTCGGCGAAGCCGGACAGCTGGTCCACCATGGTGTTCAGGGTGGTCTTGAGCTCCAGCAGCTCGCCCCGCACGTCGACGGTGATCTTGTGGGACAGGTCGCCCTGCGCCACCGCGGTCGCCACCTGGGCGATGTCGCGCACCTGGGCGGTGAGGTTGCCGGCCATCAGGTTCACCGCGTCGGTGAGGTCCTTCCAGGTCCCGGCGGCCCCGGGCACCTCGGCCTGGCCTCCGAGGCGGCCGTCGCTGCCGATCTCCCCGACCACCCGGGTGACCTCGGAGGCGAAGGTGCGCAGGGTGAGGCGCATGTCGTCGAGGGTGCGGCCGAGCTCGGCGAGCTCGCCGCGGCCGTCCACGACCACCTCCTGGGACAGGTCGCCCTCGGCGATCGCGGCCAGCACCCTCCCGGTGTCCTGCAGCGGGCGGGCCAGGTCCTCGAGCAGGGCGTTGACCGCGACGCGCTGGCGGTCCCAGTCGCCGCCGCTGAGACCGGGGCCGACGGAGCCGATCCCGGACCACACGACGCCGCCCGCGCCGGTCCCGAAGCCGCCGTGCGCGGACCCGCCGTTGCCGAGACCACCGTTGCCGAGACCGCCGTTCGCGCCGCCGTCGCCGGCGCCGAGGCCGTTCCCGACACCGCCCAGCCGCTCGCTGATCACACCGTCGCGCCCGACGGCCGCGCCGACCCGTTCCAGCTCCACCAGATAGGCCTGGTTGGCCGCGGCGATGTCGTTGACCAGGGCGCACACCTGCGCGAGGTCGTCGTCGCCGCTGACCACGACGCGGCGGCGGAAGTCGCCGTCGCGCAGGGCGCGCAGCGCGCCGAGGAGCCGTCCGAGACGTGCGTCCGAGACACCCGGCCGGTCAGGCCGGTGCTGGGGGGAGTCCATCGATTCCGCCGTTCATGCGACTTGGGCGCGCCGGCCACGCCCACAGTCCCATCCTGTACCGAACGGGCGGCCTCAGGAAGTCGGCCCGCGACACGACCTCAGTTCCCGGCGCCGACGTCGACCGCCGGCAGGTCCTTGATCTCGTGCTTGGTCAGCCGGACCTCGACCTCCTCCTCGGTGATCTTCCCCACGGCGACGATCGGGATGGCGACCTGCTTGTGGCCCCACAGGTGGCCCTCGTCGAGCAGCACGTGGGTCACCGTCTCGTCGGCCGGGTCCACGATGAGGCCGCGGACGTGGCCGATCCGGCCGTCGGTGGCGTGCACGCGCTCGCCGCGGCGGATCCGCACCTCGCCGACCGGGACCCGGTCCTCCAGCTCGATCCAGGGCGTCAGCACCGGCTCCGGGGCGCTCAGGCCCATCGCCGGGCGCGCCGGGCCGAGGCCGAAGTAGGGCCACGCCATGATCTCGTCGCCGCGGTAGCCGTAACGGTCCTCCTCCTCGTCCTCGGCGTTCATGAAGTGGGTCCGGACGGCGGTCTCGAAGTGCGAGAACTCGTCGCGGGTGCAGTCCAGGACGACGGCGCCGCCCTCGACCCCGGCCCGCTCGACCGGGACCAGCCGCGACTGGCCCGAGCCGTGCGGCACCACGATCAGGTGGGCGAGCCGGTCGGCCACGGGGTCCACCACGACGCACACGAGCTCTCCGCACTCGCCGTCGGAGCAGCGCACGCTGCTTCCGATCTCGTATTTCCGGGCGGCGGTCATGCTGGGGCTCCTTCCGCTCGCCGTGGCCGGACCGTGTGGGCGGCCAGCGGCGGGGTATACGATCACCCCCTTTCGATCGTGCGCCTGCCCGACCGACGTTTCAACTTCCCGAGCGCGGTTACCGGACGCCCATGAACGAGTCGTATTGGACCGGCACCAGCGGGACCACCAGGTACCCGGCCCTGGACGCCCGCACCACGGCCGACGTCGCCGTGGTCGGGGGCGGACTGGCCGGCCTGTGGACCGCATGGGAGCTGGCCCAGGCGGGCCGGCGCGTCGCGGTGATCGAGGCCGGGCGCATCGGGGCCGCCTCCACGGGGAACACGACGGGCAAGGCCACGGCCCTGCAGTCACTGAACTTCAGCGCGATCGCCCGTACCGCCGGGCAGGACGCGGCCCGGCGGTACGGGCAGGCGCAGCTGCTGGCGGTGGAGAGGGTCGCGGAGGTGAGCGCGGCCCTCTCCCTCGACTGCGACCTGGAGCGGCGTCCGGCGTACCTGTACGTGACGCTGGAGCACACGCTGCCGGAGCTGCGCGAGGAGCTCACCGCGGCGGTCGCGGCCGGCGTCCCGGCGGTGTTCCGGGACGCGATCGACCTGCCCTTCCCGGTCGCCGGGGCGCTGCGCCTGGACGGCCAGATCCAGTTCCACCCCCGCAAGCTGCTGCTCGGCCTGGCCCAGGACCTGGTCCGCCGCGGCTCGGTGGTCTACGAGGACAGCCGCGTGGTGGCCGTCGACGACGGCGAGCCGTGCGTGGCGGTGACCGAGGACGGGGCGTCGGTGACCGCCGAACACCTGGTCATCGCCACCGGCTTCCCGATCACCAGCACCCCGGGTCCGCGCCGGGCGCTGCGACCGCGCCGGGAGCTGGTGGTGGCCGGCCCGGTGCCGGCCGAGAGCGTCCCGGAAGGCATGTACATCACCCTGGAGGACTCGGTGCGCTCGGTCCGCACCGCGCCGCTGGACACCTCGCACCGGTTGCTGATCGTGGCCGGGGAGAAGTTCACGCCGGGGGCGGGCGGCGTCGGGGAGCGCTACGAGACCCTGTCGAGCTGGGCGGCCGCCCACGTGGGTCTGCGCCAGGTGACCCACCGCTGGTCGGCCCAGGACTACGAGACCGAGGACCGCGTCCCCCTGATAGGAAAGGCGTCCCAGTCCCCCGATCACGCCCACACCTGGATCGCCACCGGCTTCGGCGGCTGGGGCCTGACCAACGCCGTCGCCGCCGGACAGCTGATCACCACCGGCATCGCGGGCGGCGGCCTCCCGGACTGGGCCGCCCCGTTCTCCCCCGGCCGCCTGGAGGACACCGACAACGACGGCGCCGCACGGACCGGCGGCGGCCGCTCGGTGGTCCGGCACCGCATCGAGCCCGGCGAAAGAGCCGCGGTGGCCGCGATCCAGCCGGGCGAGGGCGCGGTGGTGGACGTCGGCGGGGAGCACTGCGCGGCCTACCGGGACCTCTCAGGGATCCTGCACCTGGTGTCGGCGGTGTGCTCTCATCTGGGCGGCACGGTGGGGTTCAACGACGCGGAGAAGACGTGGGAGTGTCCGTGCCACGGATCGCGGTTCGCGCCGGACGGCTCGGTTCTTCAAGGGCCGGCGGTGCGGCCGCTCGCGCCGGTGACGACGCACTTGGGGGTCGCGGCGCACTGAGTCAGCCCGAAGCCGTGGAACCTGGGCGATCGCCGCGCTGTTGCGCTGCTGCCACGGCGGGCATCGCGTCGCAGAGGGTGCTGGTCAAGGCGGGATTCGTCGCGGTCGGCCCGGCCGGCCCGGCCGATCTGGGCGGAAAGCAGGGTACGTGGTACCAGCTCGACCTCACCGGCCGGGGCCGAGCGCTGCCAGCTCCTTGAGCATCTCGGTGAACGACCGGTTGAAGTCCCGGATCCCGGCCTTCTCCAGGTGGCCGGTGAGCGTGTCGTAGTCGACGCCCGCCCGGCGGAAGCCGTCGAGGACCGCGCCGGCCTCCTCGACGCCGTCCTCCAGCGTGGGGCCGACGCGGCCGTGGTCGAGGAAGGCCTCGATGGTGGACCGGGACATCGTGATGACCGTGTCCGGACCGATCAGGCTCTCGACGTATTTCACATCGGAGAAGGTCGGGTCCTTGGTGGACGTCGAGGCCCACAGCGGCCATTGGGGCTGGGCGCCGGCGCGGGACAGCTCCTCCCACGCCATGCCCGAGAAGACCTCCTTGTAGGTGCGATAGGCGATCTTCGCGTTGGCGACCGCCAGGCGGCCGGCCAGGTCCGGATCGCCGCCGACGGCACGCAGCGCCTCGTCGCCGGCCGCGTCGACGTGGGACACGGAGAAGGAAGCGACCGAGGACATCGTCCGCAGGTTGCCGCCGTTGTCGCGCAGCCTGCGCAAGCCTCGCACGTAAGCCTCGGCGGCCTGCCGGTGACGGAAGACCGAGAACAGCAGGCTCACGTCGACCCGGACGCCGAGCGCCGTCGCCTCTTCAACGGCGACCAGGCCCTGGACCGTGCCGGGGATCTTCACGAGGAACCGGGGGTGGTCCACCGCCCGGTGGAGCAGGTACGCCTCCTCCACCGTCGACCGCACGTCGTGCGCGAACCGCGGGTCCACCTCCAGCGACACCCAGGCGTCCCGGGGCCCGGGACCCGTCACAGTGCCCTCCAGCATCGCGCACGCCTGCCGGGCGTCTGCCACGGCGAGATCGAGGTAGGCCTGTTTCGAGTCCTTGGCCCCGGCCACCACGTCGCGCAGCCTCTGCCGTTGAGCGTCCGTGTGATCACCGTCCGTGATCGCTCCTCGAACGAGCGCGGAATTCGTCGTCAGCCCGCGCACACCCCGCGCCACCAGGTCGACCAGGCCGCCGCTCATGAGGGCGCCGCGGCCGATGCCGTCCAGCCAGGGGCTCTGGCCCAGGTCCGCCAGATCGTCCAGCGCGGTCTTCATCCCACCACCGCCTTTCCGCACTCCGGCTACCCCGTCGCACCGGTCCCACACGGTCGGATGCGGCGTTTGGGCACGTGGCCGGTGGGCACTCAGGGCCCATGACCGGCCAGAACCTGGCATGCGAGCTGCCCGCGGCGCACCTCGTCGAAGGCGGGACGACGCCCGGGCGGGAAAGCGCGCCGCGCGTGGACCCGATCGGCGTGGGCGGCCTGACCATGCCGCGGGTCTGGGGTGTCCGGCCGACCGGCCGCCTCCCCGAATGGGCGAGCGCCGAGGACGTGATCTTGGAGATGCCTCGCCGCCACGGCGTGAAGGGCGGCCTGCACCGGATCGCCGAACACTCGAAGAACGCACCGCCCCCAAGCCGTCGACCGGAGGAAGTGACGCGATGACCACCACCACAGCCCGGCACGCCACCGAACGGGAAGCCCGCCGAGTCGCCGAAGCCGCGCGCGAGGCGGGCTGGCGTAAGCCCAGCTTCGCCAAGGAGCTCTTCCTGGGCCGGTTCCGCCTGGACCTGGTCCATCCGCATCCGACGGCGGCGGAGGGCGACGCGGCCAAGGGCGAGGCGTTCCTGGCGAAGCTGGAGGCCTTCCTCACCGAGCAGGTCGACCCGGAGGTCATCGAGCGCGAGGCCCGGATCCCCGACGAGGTCGTCCGGGGCCTGATGGACCTCGGCGCGTTCGGCATGAAGATCGACGAGGAGTACGGCGGCCTGGGCCTGAGCCAGGTCTCCTACAACAGGGCCCTGATGCTCGTCGGCTCGGTGAGCCCGGCGTTGGGCGCGATGCTGTCGGCGCACCAGTCCATCGGGGTGCCGCAGCCGCTGAAGCTGTTCGGGACCGAGGACCAGAAGCGCGAGTTCCTGCCGCGCTGTGTGAAGTGCATCTCGGCGTTCCTGCTCACCGAACCGGACGTCGGCTCGGACCCGGCACGGCTGGCGGCCACCGCCGAGCCGTCCGCGGACGGCTCGGAGTACGTCCTGGACGGTGTGAAGCTGTGGACCACCAACGGCGTCGTCGCCGATCTGCTGGTGGTGATGGCGCGCGTCCCGGCGGGCGAGGGACACAAGGGCGGCATCTCGGCGTTCGTGGTCGACGCCGCCACGCCCGGGATCACCGTCGAGCACCGCAACGCGTTCATGGGTCTGCGCGGCATCGAGAACGGTGTCACCCGCTTCCACCGCGTCCGGGTGCCGGCCGGCAATCTCATCGGCGCCGAGGGCCAGGGGCTGAAGATCGCGCTCACCACGCTCAACACCGGGCGGCTCTCCCTTCCGGCGTCGTGCGTCGGCGCGGCGAAGTGGAGTGTGCGCACGGCGCGCCAGTGGTCGGGAGTACGGGTGCAGTGGGGCCGGCCGGTCGGCGAGCACGAGGCCGTCGCCTCCCAGCTGGCGTTCATGGCCGCCACCAGCTTCGGTCTGGAGGCGATGGTGGACCTCGCCTCCTTCATGGCCGACGAGGACCGCAACGACATCCGCATCGAGGCGGCGCTGGCCAAGCTCTACGGTTCGGAGATGGGCTGGCGCATCGTCGACGACCTGGTCCAGGTGCGCGGTGGCCGCGGCTACGAGACCGCCGCCTCGCTCAAGGCCCGCGGCGAGCGGCCGGTGCCGGCCGAGCAGGCCCTGCGGGACATGCGCATCAACCGCATCTTCGAGGGCTCCTCGGAGATCATGCGCCTGCTGATCGCCCGCGAGGCGGTGGACGTCCACCTGGAGGCGGCCGGGGACCTCGTGGATCCCGAGGCCGGGCCGCGCCGCAAGGCGGCAGCGGCGGTGCGCGCCGCCGCGTTCTACGGCCGCTGGCTGCCGACCCTGGTCGCGGGACCCGGCATGGTGCCGACGGCGTACCGCGAGGAGTTCGGCAGGCTCGCCAAGCACCTGCGGTTCGTGGAACGGCGCTCCCGGCGGCTGGCCCGGGCCCTGTTCAAGGCCATGGCGCGATGGCAGGGCGGACTGGAGCACCGGCAGGTGTTCCTGGGTCGGGCCGTGGACATCGGCGCCGAGCTGTTCGCGATGACGGCCGCGTGTGTCAGGGCCCGGATGCTCGCCGAGCAGGGCCGTGCCGGGGAACGCTCGGCCGTCGCGCTGGCGGACGCTTTCTGCAAGCAGGCTCACCTGCGCGTCGACGAGTTGTTCCGGCGCCTGTGGGAGAACACCGACGCCTCCGATCGCGGGCTCGCCAAGGACGTCCTGGCCGGCGTCCACACCTGGCAGGAGGAGGGTGTCCTGGATCTGGCGCGGGCCTCGGACCTGCCGTGGATCGCCGAGCACGGAGGGGGGATCTCAATGGTGGACGACGTCCATAGAACGATCTCCTGACCGAACTCGCTGGTGAGAGCGCACGCCTGTTTAGCCGCCGCGGCATCGGGCTACACAGGGGCCTTCCCGTAGGAAGGACGAACAATGGCTACATTCGGCGTGCTCAGTACGTATCCCCCAGCTGCCTGTGGGCTGGCGACTTTCAGCCAGTCGCTCCGCGACCATCTCATCGCCGGCGATCCGAGCTGCGATGTCGGTGTGGTCCAGGTCCTCGACGGGACGCAGGAGGACGGACGCCGCTTGGAGGTGGTGGCGGCCCTCGACGCCGAAGGGGTCCGGACCGAGGCGGCGGCCGAGGCGCTCAACCGCTACGACACGGTCATCGTCCAGCACGAATACGGGATCTACGGGGGCCGCGACGGCGAGAACGTCACGGACGTCCTGGACGCGGTGCGCCGGCCGGTGATCGTCGTCCTGCACACCGTGCTCACCGAGCCCAGCGAGCATCAGCGGGACGTGCTGGAGAACATCGTGGAGCGCGCCGACCGCGTCGTCGTGCTGTCCCGCACGGCCGCGCGGCGGCTGACGAAGGTCTACCGCGTGCCGCCGGAGAACGTCGAGGTCATCCCGCACGGAGCCCGGGTGGCCTCGCGGCCGCACAAGCTCGCTCAGGCACTTCACCACATGAAGCGTCCGACCATCCTCACCTGGGGCCTCATCGGCCCGGGCAAGGGCATCGAGTGGGCGATCGACGCGCTGGCGGAGCTGCGCGCCGTGGGCGTGGAGCCGCGCTACCTGGTGGTGGGGCGCACTCACCCGAAGGTGCTGGAGCGCCAGGGCGAGGCGTACCGGGACTCCCTGAAGGAGCGGGCCGTCCAGCGCGGCGTGGAGGACCTGGTCGAGTTCGACGCGGCATACGAGGGCGACCGGCGGCTGCACCAGATCATCGACGCCTCCGACGTGGTGCTGCTGCCGTACGACAGCAGGGAACAGGTGACCTCCGGCGTCCTCATCGAGGCCGTGGCCGCCCGCCGCCCGATCGTGGCGACCGAGTTCCCGCACGCCGTGGAGCTGCTCGGCGACGGTGCGGGCGCCCTGGTGCCGCACCGGGATCCGGTGGCCATGGCCAGGGCGCTGCGCCACGTGCTGACGGTCCCCGGTGTCGCGGCCGACATGACGGCCCAGGGCGCGCGGGTCGCGCCGGCCTTCGCGTGGCCGGCGGTGGCCCAGCGGTACCGCGCGCTGGCCGGCGACCTGGCGGGAGCGGCGGCTCGGCTCGCCGCATGAGGCGGGCCGTGTGAGGCTGACAGTGCGGATCCGGAGCCGGAGGACCTCAGCGGGCACAACAGGCGAAGCAGCACCAGCAAGGCGGTGGTGACCATGACCATGATCAGAGCGGCGGCCCGTCCCATGCTCGCGGCGATGTTCGTCGCCGGCGGCTTCAACTCGGTCGTCGACCCGAAGCGCGTCGCGGCCAAGGCGGAGCCGGTGGTCGGTGCCGTCGCCGACCGGGTGCCCGGGGTGCCGAAAGACGCCGAGACGGCGATACGCCTGAACGGCGCCGTCCAACTCGGCGCGGGCGTGGCGCTGGCCCTCGGCCTCATGCCGCGGGCCAGCGCCCTGGCGTTGGCCGGCACGCTGGTCCCGACGACGTATGCCGGGCACCCGTTCTGGGAAATCAAGGATCCGGCGGATCGCGCGCAGCAACGCATCCACTTCCTGAAGAACCTCGCGATGTTCGGCGGCCTGCTGTTCGCAGCGACGGAGCACCGGAAGAAGCGCACGAAACGCTCGCGGTGGAGTTGCTCGTGACGACCGGCTCCCGCAGACCGTTCAAGGTCTGCGGGAGCCGTCGTTCACAGCCGCGTATCAGCTCTCATGCTTGTGCCGCCGTCGCACCACCAGGGCGACGATGAACGCCACCGCCGAGGCCGCAGCCCCTGCTATGCGGCCGGTCTTGTGGCGGGACTTGCCGGCCTTGGCGTCGTGGTGCGTAAGACGGCCGCCCATCTCGCGTGCTTCCTGGGCGACCTCGCCCGCCGCGGCCTCGACGCGATCCAACACTCGCTGACCGGTGTGACGGACGGCCTGGACGCCCTCATTGATGCTGTGGTTCATCTCGTAGCCCTCCTCTGATTGCGCGTCACTCGTCCACGATCACGGTTCCGCCGCGGTAGCCGGTCAGGCCGGCGGCCACGCACAGCACCGAGCCCACGAGGGCGAACCACAGACCGGTCTGCAGGCTGTGGTCCGACGAACGCTGGACCTGGATGATGAACAGGACCGAGCCCACGATCCCCACCGCGCCGGCGAACCGGACCAGCCAGCCGCTGGCGTCGGCCAGGCCGAGGACGGCGATCAGGCCGACGAGGATCGAGGCCCCGCCGATCGACTGCACGATGTTGTCCGTGCTGCCGAACGTGTCCTGGTAGACGGACCGCCAGGACACGTGCGTGCCCTGCAGGTCCCGTGTCCAGTTCAGGAACGCGCCGACGATCAGTCCGGCCGCGCCCACCACCGTGAGCAGGATCCGGGATGTCACGCCGGTCGGTCCGACGCGGGACGTCGTATGGTGCATCACCATGTGTTGTCACCTCCATGTGGCTCCTTACGGCTGATGGGACTTCCCATCGGCCGGAAAGCGCCGCTCATCACGATTTGCCGTTCTGCCGGGATCCAAACGGGGTGGCGCCCGGTCAGTCGGGTTCGCCGTCGGCGCCGGCCGGCTCGGCCTCCAGGCCTTCGACATCCACCGGCGGGAGATCCTTGATCTCGTCCTTCGTCAGGCTCACGGCGACGCCGCGCTCGTCGATCCCGGTCACCGCGCGGATCGGGATGGCGACCCGCTTGCGGCCCCACAAGTGGCCCTCGTCCAGCAGAAAATGCGTGACCGCGCTGTCCGGCGGCACCACGACCAGACCGCGGACCCGGCCGATCTCGCCGTCGGCGGCGTGCACCCGCTCACCGCGCCGGACGCTCACCTCGCCCACCGGGATCCGCTCCAGGGTCACCGTGGCGGGCCGCAAATCGATGCCGGGCGCCATCCCGGTCAGCGCGGGCGTCAGCGCGAGCCCGTAGAACGGCCACTCCAGCACCCGGTCGCGGCCGACGGGCCCGGCCGGATCCTCGGCACCGGGCAGAAACCGGGTCCGCAGCGCGGGTTCGAACTCCTCGAACCGGGCGGGCGTGCAGTTCAGGTCGATGCCGTCCGGTCCCGGCACGGCGATGTGCACGGGCACCAGCCGAGCCTTGCCGCCGGCATCGTCCGGGCGCACCACGAGATGGGTCAACTTGTCGGCCACCGGGTCGACGACCACGAAGTCGAGTTCGCCGCACTCGTCCCCGGCGCACCGGACGCGGCTGCCGATCACGTATTCGAGGGTGTCCTGCATCTCGGAATCCTCTCCATCCGTCGTAAGCACCACGTATCTCCAAGACCGGGACGGACAAACGGCAGGCGGGCGCGGCAGGCGCGGGAACAGCCCGCGTTAGTCGATCACCGGCCCGGGTACCCGGGGGCCACCGGAGCGACGATCAGGAGCGGCCATGGGACAGCGGTGGATCAGGAAACGGCAGGCTGCGTACCGGCAGCTGGTGCGGCAGATATCCGAACGCGAAGCCGTCCACGAAGCCGAGGAGATAGTCGGCGCGGCCTGGATGGCGGGCCTCGTCGAGGCCGAAGGGCAGGCCGCCACGGCCCGCCGGGTCTGCACGCACATGCGCGACAGCGCTTACGAGGTCTACCGCTCGGCCAAGGCCGGGTCCGACGCCCAGCGCCTCTCCGAGAGCTACCGGGAACTGGCCGCCTCGCAACAGGCCCTGTGCCGCGTCCGCGAGCGGCACGAAGGCCTGCGCCGCTTCGCCGAACGCGAGCGCGCGGCCTGGTTCGAGGCGGAGCGGACGCGCGCCCTGGAGGTGCTCGCCGACCGCGACCGGCTCGCCGAGGCGGCCCGCGCCGCCGGAATGGAAGAGGAAAGGACCCATGAACACCGATAGCAACCTGGAACACGACACGCAGGAACTGAAGGGCCACGTCGAGGAGACCGCCGGCAAGGTCTTCGGCGACGACGACCTCGTCGCCCGCGGCAAGGCCGACCAGATCGCCGCCCACGCCAAGCAGGCCGCGACGAAGACCGGCGAGGCCGCCCGCCACGTCGGGCAGCAGCTCAAGGAGCGGGCGATGCGGAAGCTCGGAGAGCTCCACGAGCGGCTGCACGAGGCCTCCGACGAGGCGAAGAGGGCGAAGCAGGACTCGAATGTCCGGGAGCGCTCGAATGCCCAGGAGCGCCGCCCGAAGTGATCATCCCGCGGCCCGGCGCCGCCGGCAGTAGTGGACGGTGACCGCCACCAACAGCGGCCCCCACAGCACGATCGGCGCGTAGCAGAGGTCGAGGACGAACACGGCCACGCCGTGCGGCGCGTCGGGGGCCGGGTTCACGAACATGTTGTGGACCAGGCCCGCTGAGTAGAACATGACCAGGAAGGCCCCGATCAGGGCCGGGATCGCCGCGGCCTTGATCGGGATCCGGCGGCCGCCGACGCGGGGCACCCAGCGCGGCCAGGTCTCGCCCCAGGGCTGGATCAGGCCGAGCGTCAGGAAGGCGAAGAGCTCGGAGAAGACGGTCAGGCCGACGATGTAGAGCGATCCCCAACCGGGGACGTGCAGCTCCTGCTTGGCCGACTCGGCGAAGCCCATCATCCAGCCCCAGGACATCGGAAGCCGCCACAGACTGGACGGCAGCGGGGTCAGGACGGCCACGAAGGCCGCGGTCCGGGCCCAGTTCGGGACGTTCGCGACGGTGGGCAGAGTGGAGATCCGGTGCATGGCACCGATCCTCGCGGACGGGTGCGCGCGCCCGCGTCAGCCGCGGGGCGGGATCGCGATCATGCCGGCGGCGGAGAGAGCCGATACCCCTCAGGTCGCAGAGCGCTGTGACTCGAACGCCTCCGGAAGGACGGCGGTGCAGTAAGCACAACGCCGCGCTCCGGCGGGTATCGAGCTCAGGCACTCCGGACACTCCGCCTCGGGCGGCGGGGCGGCGTCCGGCTCGCCCTGGAAACGGGTCATCAGCCGGTTGGCCGGCATGACCACGAGGTAGTACAGCACCACCGCCGTGAGGATGAAGGCGATCAGGCCGTTGATGAAGGCCCCGTAGGGGAAGTCGGTCTTGCCGATCCGCATCGTGCGGTTGCTGAAATCGCCGACGTTCCCGGTCGCGACGCCGATCAGCGGCGTCAGGAACGCCTTCACGAAATTGTTCACCACCGTGGAGAACGCCGCCCCGATGACGATGCCGACCGCCAGGTCGACGACGTTGCCCCGCAGGATGAACTGCCGGAACCCTTTGTTCTTCACCCCACGCCCTCCCAGACGGGGCCCGCCGGCTCAGGGGACGCCGGCGGGCCGATGCACCTGGTAACCCGGTGTTCTGGAATCAAACGGTGCTTTCAGGCGTCACGCCCGCGGCCCGGCGCCGATCAGCTCGCCCACGATGTCCTCGTACTGGAGCAGCTGCCGGCGCAGCTCCTCCGGCGACGCCTCGTCCTCGTCGCGGCGCGCCGGGATCCGCGCGTCCACGCCGCGGGCGTGCAGCACGGTGGCCACCGAGTGGTGGGCCATGTCGACGGCGACGGCGGGATTCTGCGGGAAGACACCTTCGGCGTGCCTCAGGGACTCCTGGATGTACTGCCGGTCCTCATCGGTCAGACGCTCGCGGTGATCGTTCGTCTCCGGGGCGCGGGCGGCCGATCGCTCCAGCCTCCCCGCCTTCACCGCACCGCCGATGAGCAGCACGGCGAGCCCGACCACGACTATCACCATAAGGACGGTCACCATGGTTCCGCACCTCCTTGGGATCTGCTTCCTGATACCCGGGAGCGGGGATCCAAACGGGTTGGCACGGGACGCCGGGCCCGCGGCACCCGTCCCCGGCACCCCCAGCGGCACCCTCCGCATGTTTCCGGCGACTCTGGGTAGGCGGAGCCGGTGAGTGGACCTGTGGCTTTCGTCCTGGGCGGCGGCGGCCCGCTGGGCGCGTACGAGGTGGGCATGCTCAAAGCCCTGATGGAGCGGGGAATTCAGCCTGACCTGGTCCTCGGCTCCTCGGTCGGAGCGCTCAACGGAGCCATGGTCGCCGCCGACCCGCAGCTTGAGGCGGTCGCCCGCCTGGAGCACCTGTGGGTCTCGCTACGCGAGCGCGGCGTCTTCGCGGACACGTTGTTCGCGCAGATGGGGACCGCGCTGCGGAGCCGGACCCATCTGTTCTCCAACGCCGCCCTGCGTGGGCTGCTGGAACGCGAGTTCGGCGGCACGCGGATCGAGGACCTGGCGGTGCCCTACGAGTGCGTCGCGGCGTCGATCGAGCGGGCCTCGGAGCACTGGTTCACCCGGGGTCCGCTGGTCGAGGCGGTGCTGGCGTCCTCGGCCGTGCCCGGGCTGCTGCCGCCGGTCCTGGTCGGCGGCGAGCACTACCTGGACGGCGGCCTGGTGGACAGCGTGCCGGTGGGGCGGGCGCTGGCGTCCGGCGCCACCACGGTCTACGTGCTGCACGTCGGCCGCATCGACCACCCTCTGCAGGCCCCGCGCACGCCGCGGGAGGTCGCCGTGGTGGCGTTCGAGATCGCGCGCCGGCACCGGTTCGTGCACGCGCTGAACAACCCGGTGGCGGGCGTCGAGGTGCACGTCCTGCCCACCGGCACGCCGGGCTCGTCGACGGACCTGCGGCCCCGGTACGGACGGCGCGGCCTGGGGCTGGTGCGGGAGCGCATCGAGCGGGCGTACCAAGCTTCGTCGGCGTATCTCGCGAAGCACGAGCAGGGGCTTGAACAGGGGGATGAACAGGGGCGCGAGCGGTGAGGAGAATCGGACGTCGCTTCCTCGGGGTCTGTGCGCTCCTGCTCATCGCGGTCGTGGTGTACCTGCTGGCGATCGGCGCCGCGCTCTTCACCCTTCTCACCGCGCCCTGGCGTCCGCGGCTGGGCCGCTACCGCCGGGTCCTGGCCGTCGCGGTGGTCTACTCGTCGATCGAGATATCCGGGCTGGTGGCCGCGGCCGGGCGACGGATCCGATACCTCGTCGACCGCGACGCGCCGCGGGACCGGCGCGACCGCGTCCGCGCGCTGGACAAGTCGCTGCGCACACTGCGCACGGCGACGCAGCGCTTCGGCGGGCTCGACGTCGCGCTCGCCGCCGACTCCGTGGAGGGACGCGAGACGAGCCCACCGATTCTGCCTCCCGGCCCGGTGATCGTGTGCGGACGCCACGGCGGCGTCGGCGGGGCCTTCCTGCTGACCCATCTCCTGCTGACCGAGTACGGCCGTCTACCGCGGGTCGTCCTGAAACAGACCCTCGCCTGGGACCCGCTGATAGACGCCCTGCTCAGCGGGATCCCACACGCCTACATCGACCCCCAGCCCGGTGACAGCGGCGCCACCGCCGCCCGGATCGGCGCGCTCGCCGAGGGGATGGCCGCCGACGACGCGCTGCTGATCTTCCCCGAAGGCGGGAACTTCACCCCGCGCCGCCGGATGCGGGCGATCCGGCGGCTGCACCGGCGCGGGCTGGCCCTGGCCGGGGCGCGCGCCGAGCGGCGGCAGCACGTGCTGCCGCCGCACCCCGACGGGCTGTTCGCGGCGCTCGACGCGGCGCCGGAGGCCGACGTGGTCTTCGTGGCGCACACCGGACTGGACCACCTGCAGACCGCGATGGACGTGTGGCGCGCGCTGCCGCTGCGGGAACCGGTGGTGCTGACCTGGTGGGGGGTGCCCGCGACGGAGGTGCCGCGCCAGGAGGAGGCGCGGATCGGCTGGCTGGAGGACAACTGGTCCCGGATCGACCGGTGGGTCGCGCGGCACCGGGTTCCGGGGTGACGTGTGCCGACCGGCGGCGGCCGGGTGGCGCTCAATGCCGACCGGCACCGGCCGGCGGTGGTCCGCGATGACCGGCGTGCATGATCCACGGCAACCGGGACATGAGGGCGCGGCACTTACGCCGGGAAACCCCGCGCCTTCTCGAGAACTGGAGCCCGCTGCGATGACCATCACGAGTGCCGAACGCCTGAACGGCGGACCCGCCCAGATCATGCATCTGCGGCCCGGGGTCGTCCGTCTCCGTGTCGCGGCGGACGACAGCCAGCGGCGCGAGCTGACACTCCGGGAGATCCAGGTGCTGACGCTCGTCGCGGCGGGCGGCACCAAGTACGAGGTGTCCCGTCAGCTGGGGATAGCGCCGCGCACCGTGGCCAGCCACATGTCGCGGATCTACCGCGCGCTCGGGGCGCGCAACGCCGCGCACGCGGTGGCGCTGGCGCACGGTTCCGGCGCGATCCCGTCCCGGCTCCAGCCGCCGGGGCCGTTCGTCTCGCGGCGGGAGCGGCAGGTGCTGGCCGGCCTGGCGCACGGGCTGACCTCGGCGCAGGTGGCCTGGTGCCTGTCGCTGTCCAGCGAGACGGTCAAGACCCACTTGCAGCGCATCTACCGGAAGCTGGAGGTCAGCTGCCGGGCGAACGCCGTGGACGCGGCCATCCGCCGCCGTCTGCTCGCCGTGGTCGTCGACACGGGCGGCCGCCCCATCCGGCCGAGGGCCTGAGCGACACGCTCCCCCATCGGCCGATCCGTGAGGAGATGACGGTGCGAACAGCGCTTCAGCAACTCGCCGACCATGGACAGAGCCCGTGGATCCACTACCTGGCGCGCGACTGGATCCTCGACGACCGGCACGGCCTGCCCCGCCTCGTCCGGAGCGGGGTCTCCGGCGCCGTGGCCAACCCGGCGGCACTGGCCACGGCGCTGGCCCACACCTCCGCCTACGACGCGCAGATCCGCACCCTGGTCCCCCTGCTGGACGACGCCGAGGACATCCGCCGCCAGCTGGTCCGGGTCGACGCCCAACAGGCCTGCGACCTGCTGCTGGAGACGGCGGAGGGGACGCGCCCGCTGAACGGTTGGGGACCCATGGACGGCTGGGTCGGGGTGGAGGTGGATCCGCACTGCGCCGCCGACCCGGCGGCGACCGTGAGCCAGGCGCAGCGGCTGGCCGACGCCGTCGCCCGCCCGAACCTGCTGGTCGGCATCACCGCCGGCGAGGCCGGGCCGACCGCGATCGAGGAGGCGACGGCGCGCGGGCTGTCGGTGATGGCCACGGCGGTGTACTCGCCGGGCCGGTACCGCGAGACGGCGCTGGCGTACCGGCGCGGCGTGGAACGGCTGCTGAACGCGGGCGGCGACCCGGGAACCGTGAGCTCGGTGGCCTCGGTACCGATGTCGGCGCTGGATGAGAAGGCGGACCTGCGCCTGCGCTGCGTGGGCGAGCACCCCGAACTGGTCGGCACCCTGGCCCTGGCCACGGCCAAGCTGATCCGCGCGGAGTACCTGTCGGTCTTCAGCGGAGACAGCTGGAGCCGGCTGGCGGCGCAGGGCGCGACGCCTCAGCGCTGCCTGTGGTCCAGCCTCACCGTGACCGACGGCCGGCAGTCGGACGTGCGGTACGTGGAGGAACTGGTCGGGCCGGACACCGTCGCACTGCTGAGCCCGCACACCGCCGAGGCGTTCCTGGCCGGCGGACGGGTGCGCGCGACGCTGGACCTGCGGGTACCGGCGGCGCGACGGACGCTCGCGGCGCATGTCAGGGCCGGGGTGAGCCCGAAGATGATCGTGGACGCGTTGGAACGGGAGAACGTTCGGCGCGGGGTGGAGGCGTTCCGCGATGTGCGGGCCGTGATCGACGACAAGCGGGCGTTGTTGGGGACCGGGGCCGCGCTGCGGTGGTAGCGCGGTCCTCAGGCACAGACCTCTTCGGCGTGGCTTCGCCCGGGGCGTGGTTCCCCCCATCGGGAGGCCCCGGCGCGCCGGGCCGAAGGCCGACGAGGAAGCCGATACCCCGTGGCCACTGTCAGCGTCAGCTGATGTAATGAGCCCATGTCGACCTCATCTATTACATCGCCGGCCGCTGCGAAGCCCGCGGAGAACCTCACCGACATCGTCGCCGACTGGATCTCCGGCTGGGTGGCGTCCCGGGGCGCCGCCGAGCCCGCACCCCGGCCGTGGGGCTGGACGATCGACGTCGGCCAGCCGGCCCACGTGGCCCGCCACGTGATCGTCGACGCCGACCAGGCACGCGTCCGCGCCGCCGCCGACCTCGCGCGGGCGGACGGCTGGTGGCTGAAGGTGTTCCTGCCCGAGGTCCACGACGGACCCGAGGCCGTGGTCGGCAGCTGGCTCGGCCCGGAATGGGCGTTCGACGACGCCGGCTTCCTGATGACGACCGAACTCGCGCCGACCGAGCCGGGCGCCCTGCCACCCGGCTACGAGCTGCGTACGTGGGAGCGCGGCGGCGTCCTCCGCGCCCTCATCGCCGCGCCGGACGGCTCCCTCGCGGCCCGCGGGCAGGCGGGCCTGGCCGGGAACGTCGCCGTTCCGGACCAGATCATCACCACCCCGGCCCACCAGCGCCGCGGCCTCGGCTCCGCCGTCATGCGGGCCCTGCAACAGCACGCCCACGCCGCCGGCGCGCGCCGTGCCGTTCTCGGCGCGACGACGCAGGGCCGGGCGCTGTACGAGGCGCTGGGCTGGCGGACCCATACCGCCTTCGCGAGCGCCTATCGGGTGAGTGGCGCGGAAGGCCCTCAACGCTGATCGGCGGAGCATTCCCCGGCGGGAGGGCATGGGCTCCAGGCGCGGCTCCAGGCGTGCGGCGCCTGGAACGGCGCCTGCCTGGCGGCTGCCCGCGCGCGGTCACGTGCCGTCCACCTGCTGACCCATCGGCGGGCCGGCGATTCGCGAGTCATCGGCGGTGCCGGACGCATCGGTACCCGGTGCGCCGGTACCGGCCCTAGTGCCGCCAGCTCCCGTACCAGTGCCGACGTCACCGCCGCTGCCGGAAGCGCCGATCGTCTGCCCCGCGATCACTTCCCCCTCCCCCGCCGCGCCGCCGATCGGCACCGACCGGCGGCCCGCCGAGCTCGAACGCGGCACCAGCACCGTCAGAACCCCGTCCCTCAGGTCGGCCCGCACGGTGTCGCTGTCGGCGTCGGCGGGCAGCGAGGTGCGGTAGAGGAAGCTGCCGGAGCGGTGGGTGAGGTAGCTGTCCTGCTGTGTGGTGGTCTCGCCGAGATCGCCGCGCACGCACAGCTGGCGGCCTTCGATCTCGACGCGGACCCGGTCTCGCGGTATCCCGGGCAGCTCCAGGCGGACGCGGTAGGCGTCGGCGGTCTCGTCCTCCTCCGCGATCGGCATCCAGTGTGCGGGCTGGGCCCGCCCGCCGACATCCCAGCCGGCCCACCGGCCGAAGCGGTCCAGGAGGTCGTCGAGCTCCCGGGGCAGGCCCCACGCTCCGCCGGGCAGGTCGAGGCCCGGGATCCGGCGGCTGGAAGACATGTCGTTCATGGGAGGCTCCCCTCGTTTCCGGGTTCCGGCCCGGTATATCCGGTTCGTCTCGCACCAAACAGTCCGGATTCCGGACGGAACCCGGGCCGGGAGACGTTTGAGAATCCGGATCCGGGTCACTGTGCGTGCACCGGCCGGGGCCGGGCCTCGTGGGGTGGTCCGCATCGGCCGGGGAGGAAAGGGGGACGGAGGCCCTGCCACCTCCGTCCCCCTTTCCCCGCCACCGTTCGGACCGTTTGGGCCCGCCGGGCCCGGGTATCCCCGCGATCCCGTCGGCGACGGTGACCGGAGGCGAGGAATCAATGCTCGAACAATCAGCGGACGGGACGGTGCTCGAACGGTTCGCGCCGGCCGGCCCGCGGCAGGAACCAGTGCGGCTCGCCCTCCCGGCGGACCGCGACCACATCGTCCTGGCCCGCTCGGCCGCCGCGCATCTGGCGGCGTGGCTCGGCCTGTCGGTGGAGGCCGTCGAGGACTTCCGGCTCGCCGTCGACGAGGCGTGCTGCCTGGTCGTGGGTCGCGGGCAGGACGCCGGACGGACCCTGATCTGCGAGTTCGCCGAGTCGCCCGACGCCGTCGCGGTCAGCGTCTCGGCCCCGGTCGCGGGCGACTTCGCCGGGCAGCAGGTCGGGACGTTCGGCTGGTCGCTGCTGGAGTCCCTGGTGGACAGGCTGTGGTGGAGCGTGGAGGCGGGCCGGGCCGAGGTGCGCCTCCTCAAGCGCCGTCCCGGCGGCGGACCGGCTCACCGTGGGCCGGAGACCACTGTGGGTCAGGAACCACCGACCTGGTGCGTTTAGCCCCACGGATCCGGGACATTCCGAACGACTGACGACGGCGAACGCCGGACCGTCCCCACCAGGGGGGTCAGCGCCGCTGCGCGAAACGGACCGCACAGCTGGGCCGCCGCATCCGGATCCCCGACCTTGCGAGGCCGCATCATGCAGCAGTCCCGTTCCACCGGTCCGATCGCACCGCACGCGGCGGACCCGCGGAGCGTCGCCACCCGGCACGAACGCCCCCCGGCCGAACCGCCCGGTGTCAGCTCCCTGTCCTGGTCGTTCCCCGGCACCCCCGCCGACGTCTCCTTTTCCCGGCGCTGGCTCGAAGCGGCCGCGACCGAGATGTGGGGCGAGGGCGAGGACACCGACCGTCTCGTGCTCGCCTACAGCGAACTGGCGACCAACGCGGTGGTGCACGGCGTCGGCCCGGTGTCGGTGGCCACCCGGATCTCGCCCACCGGCGCGCGCTGCGAGATCGCCGACCGTTCGTCGCAGCTCCCCAAAGCACGCCGCGCCGCCACGGACGACGTGGGCGGCCGCGGCCTGGAGCTGGTACGGCACACCGTGGACCGGCTGCGAGTGGCGACCGGGGGGCTCGGCAAGACCGTCTCGTTCGTGGTGGGGCGGCGGAACGCGGTGCGGGACCGGACGCTCCGCCATCAGACCGGCATCCGCTGAGCCCCTCTCGCCGAGCGGAACGAGCACGGCGTTCGCGCAGGTGGACGCGTGGCCCCGGCGGGCCGCCGCACTGTGGCGGCTGTTTGTCGCCGGCCGACCTGGGCACACGGGCGGCACCACGGTGGGAACACCACCGACCGGTGCCGAGGAGCACCGTGAAGGACGGAGACGGGCCATGGCACGGACAAGCCCCCACCGATTCGAGACGCTGACGCTCGGGGTCGAGGAGGAGTTCGTCCTCACCGACCCAGCGAGCCGCAGCACCGTGCCGCTGGGCCCCGACGTCTGCAAACGTGCCGCCGACCGGCTGGGCGAACGGGTGGCCCGCGAGCTCTACGCCAGCCAGATCGAGGCCCACACCCGGCCCGCGCGCCGGGCCGCGGAGCTGCGCCGGGACCTGGTGGAGGACCGGCTGGTGCTGGCCGAGGCCGCCACGCGCTCCGACTGTCTGCTGGTCGCCTCCGGGTCCGCGGTCCTGACCAGCAAGCCGTTCCCCATCAGCGAAGGTGCGCGCTACGAGCGGATGTGGCGGCGCTACTCCGGTGCCGCCGCCCACATCGACAGCGAGCCCAGCGGCTGCCACATCCACCTCGGCGACCTGGACCGCGGCGAGGCCATGGCGCTCGCCGGGCATCTGCGGCCGTGGCTTCCCGTTCTGCAGGCGCTGGCCACCAACTCGCCGTTCGCCGCGGGCGAGTTCCGGAACTGCGCGAGCTGGCGGCACTACCAGCAGCAGGCCTGGCCGACCGTGGGCCCCGCCCCGCTGATCACCGGCGAGACGTACGAGACCCTGGCCGACGACCTCGTCCTGTCGGGCGTGCTGATGGACCGGAAGATGATCTATTGGTACGCCCGACCGTCGGAACACCTGCCGACCCTGGAGATCCGCGTCCCCGACGTCAACGCGGACGTCGACACCGCGCTGCTGGTCGCGGTGCTCACCCGGGCGCTCGCGACCGTGTTCCTCCCCGAGGCCCGGCGGGGCGAGCCGGGCCCGCGGCTGGGCGAGGCCGACGTCCGCGAGGCCCACCGCCAGGCGGCCGTGCACGGCCTGGCCGGGAGGTGGACCCACCCGTTCACGCGCCGCGCGATGCCGTTGTCCGCCGCTCTGCGGGCGCTCGTCGAGCAGGCACTGCCGGCCCTGGAGGCGCTCGGCGAGGCCCGGCTCACCGGAACCCTGTTGCGCCGGCTGACCCGGAGCGGCACCGGCGACCGCCGCCAGCGCGAGATCTACCGGCGGCGGCGGCGCCTCACGGACGTCGTGGACGACCTCGCCGCGCGGACGATGCTGGCGTGATCGCACCATGACCGCGCAGGCGCACAGACCGCGGGGCGGAGTTCGGGGACCCGTTCACCACCAGCACGCTGCGACGCACACCGACAATAAGGAGCGGGGAAAATGATGTTCGTCTGTCTGCCCGGCGTCTACGCGGTCCGGCCGGATACAGAGATCCTCCTGGCGAGCCTCGAAGCGGAGCACGTCCCCTCCGGCGCCCGCGTGCTGGACCTCGGTACGGGCACCGGCGCCCTGGCGGTGGCCGCCGCCGCTCGGGGCGCGGCCGTGACCGCGGTGGACGTCTCCCGCAGAGCCTTGTGCTCGGCGTTCCTGAACGGTCTGCTGAGGGGCCGCCGCATCCAGGTGCGCCGCGGCGACCTGTTCGCCCCGGTACGCGACCGGAGCTTCGACCTCATCGTCTCCAACCCGCCCTACATCCCCGCCCCGGGCGCACCATCCGCCACTCTGGGTGACCGGTCACGGTCCTGGGACGCGGGACCGGCGGGACGCGACGTCCTGGACCGGCTGTGCCGCCAGAGCCGGCGGATGCTGGCCCCCGGCGGTGTCGTGCTGATCGCGCAGTCCTCGGTGGCCGATGTGGCGAGAACGTGCACGCTGTTGCGGCGGTCCGGGCTGCGCGCGGAGGTCGTGGCCCGCTCCCGGGGCGGGTTCGGGCCGGTCATGCGGGGGCGCGCGCCGTGGCTGGAACAGCAGGGTCTCATCGGCCCCGGCACCCGCGAAGAGGATCTGGTGGTGGTGCGCGGTGCCCGCGAATGAGGACGCTGATGTCACGATGCCGCGGGGCAAGGGCCCGATCCTGGTCCGCGGTCCGGTGACGGTCCGGCTGCCCGACGGCACGGTGGTGCGCAGTGAGCGCCCGACCGTGGCGTTGTGCACGTGCCGGATGAGCGAACGCTATCCGTTCTGCGACACCAGCCACCGACGGCGTGTCCGGCCGTCCTAGGAAACACCAGGGCTCCAACTTCAGTTCTCGCGCACGACCCGCAGGGCCTCCACTGTGTGGTCGGCGGCGCGTCGGCCCGCCAACCGGAGCGAACCGTCGATATCCACCCGTTTGTCGGTTTCCTTCCAGGTCATGAGGGTGGCTGGACAAAGGAGCGATCATGGCCAGACCTGTCTGGACAGGCGTGCTGACCTTCGGCCTGGTAGCGCTGCCCGTGGGCCTCTACACGGCGGTCGAGGACCATTCCGTGCGGTTCCACCAGCTGGAGCGCGGGACCTCGGACCGGGTCCGGAACCGGCGGGTGAACGAGCGCACCGGCGACGACGTCGACTACGACGACATCGTGAAGGGCTACGAGGTCGCGCCCGGGGAGTACGTGGTGGTCGATCCGGACGAGCTGGAGGAGATGTCACCCACACGGTCCAAGACCATCGAGGTCGACGGCTTCGTCGACCTGGCGGACGTGGAGCCGATCTTCTTCGACCGGACCTACTACCTCGGGCCCGCCGAGGAGGCCTACGCCAAGATCTACAAGCTGATCACCGAAGCGCTGGAGCACTCAGGCCGCGCGGGGATCGCGTCGTTCACGATGCGCGGCCGGACCCGGGTCACCGCGGTCCTGCCGCAGGACGGCACGCTGGTGCTGCAGACCATGCACTACGCCGACGAGATCCGCGATCCCCGCGCGGAGGTGAAGGACCTGCCGACCGGGCATACGACGGTCTCGGCCCAGGAACGCGAGATGGCGGAGCAGTTGATCGCCACCATGGCCCTGGATTGGAACCCGGAGGATTACCACGACAGCTACAACGAGCAGGTCATGCACCTCGTCAAGGAGAAGGCCGCCGGGCACGAGATCGTCGTGGCGCAGCAGCCGCAGGCCGAGGCGACGAACGTGGTGGACCTGCTGGACGCGCTGAAGCGCAGCGTGGCCGACGCCCGTGCCGGACGCTCGAAGCCGAAGCCGGCGACGCCGCGGCACGGCAAGGCCCACAAGCAGTCCGCCACCGCCGAGGGCGAGCGGGGGAAGTTGGCGGACCTCACCAAGGCCGAGCTCTACGAACGGGCCACCGAGCTGGGCGTCCGGGGCCGTTCGAAGATGGACCGCGACGAGCTCCGCGAAGCCGTCGAGTCCGAGATGGCTGCTTGACGATGGCTGCTTGACCCGGCCGTCGGCGCGCTCGCCACGCGGCATCCGCCGCACCCGGACCGGCTCCGGGGCCGGCGGGGCGACACGGCGCCCGCCGGCCCCGGAGCGGCTCCACTGCTACTTGTTCGCCTTCTGCTTGGCATGCGCGGCCACTTGCTCGGCCTTGCCCTTGGCTTCCATGCCCTGCTTGCCGGTCACCGCGCCGGCGACCTCCTTGGCCTTGCCCTTCGCTTCCTTGCCGACGTTCTTCGCCGTGTCCTTGGCCTTGTCGGCGGCGTGCTTGGCGTGGGCCTCGACCTGGTCGCCCCGGCCCTCGGCCCGCAGACGGTCGTTACCGCTGACCTTGCCAGCAGCTTCCTTGACCTTGCCCTTGGCGTCCTGCGCCGCGTACTTGGTCTTGTTGCCGACACCCATGGTGGATCCCTTCTTCGACGTTCTCGACTTACCAGCGGCCGTACCAGCGGCGCCTGCCACCGACGCTCTCGCCGCGGCTGATGCCGAAGCCGATGAGCCACGCGATGAACACGACGATCGCGATCCACCACAGGGCGTGTACAGCAAAGCCGAGGCCGCCCAGTACCAGGGCCACTAGCAGGACCAACAAGATGACGCCCATGTCGCACTCCTTTCCACGGGCTGCGTGGGGAGTCGGACTTGATCCCGGAGCCCGGTACTTCGTCTTGAGGCGTCCTCCTAACCCGATACGGACCATATGAAACAGATGTTTCTTCTCGGATCATTTGTGAGCGGCCGAAAAGTGGTCCGGGTCAGCGGCGCGCCAGTCGTCGGCCCAGTCCTGCGGCGGCTCGGCGAGCAGCTCGCCGGGTTCCAGCCAGTCGAACAGCTGGGCGTAGGTCTTCACGGTGTTGTGGTCGATGCGCTGCAGCAGGTGCCCCGGCCGGAGTTCGTCCGGCGTCCGCAGCCCCATCGCGGCGATGATCTGCTGCGCCTGGGCGACGGTGTTCTGCTGGTAGCGGCACACCCGCTCGGTCTTGTCCGCCACGTCCAGCGCCCGCGCGCGGGCCGGGTCCTGGGTGGCCACGCCGACCGGGCAGCGGTTGGTGTGGCACAGACGGGCCTGGATGCAGCCGGCGGCCATCATCATCGCGCGGGCCGAGTTGGTGTAGTCCGCGCCCTGTGCGACGCGCTTGACGATGTCCATGCCGGTGGCGACCTTGCCGCCGACGCCGATCCGGATCCGGTCCCGGAGTCCGGTGCCGACCAGGGCGTTGTGCACCGTCATGAGCCCCGGCGTCAGGGCCATCCCGACACTGTCCTGGAACTCCAGCGGCGCGGCGCCGGTCCCGCCCTCGGAACCGTCGACGACGATGAAGTCCGGGGTGACGCCCTCGGCGGCCATGGCCTTGCAGATCGCCAGGAACTCCCGGCGCCGCCCCACGCACAGCTTGAACCCGACCGGCTTGCCGTCGGCCAGCTGACGCATCCGCGCCAGGAACAGCACCAGCTCACGCGGGGTGCTGAAGACCCGGTGAGCCGGCGGGCTGATGCACTTCTCACCTTCCGGCACCTCGCGGATCCGGGCGATCTCCGAGCTCACCTTGGCGGCCGGCAGCACTCCTCCGAGCCCCGGTTTGGCGCCCTGGCTCAGTTTCAGCTCCGCGGCCTTGACGTGCGGATGCGCCACCTTGTCCCGGAACTGCGCCGGGTCGAAGTCGCCCTCGGGGGTACGGACGCTGAAATACCCGCTGCCGATCTCCCAGATCAGATCGCCGCCGCCTTCGAGGTGGTACGGCGTCAGGCCGCCCTCCCCGGTGTCCTGCGCGAACCCGCCCTTCGCGGCGCCGGCGTTCAGAGCACGGATCGCGTTCGCACTCAGCGAGCCGAAACTCATCGCGGACACGTTCAGCATCGCCATGTCGTAGGGCTGGGTGCAGTCTGGACCGCCCACCCGCACCCGCGGCTGGTCCTCGCCGGGTGTGAGAGGGACGGTGGCTTGTTCGACGAACTCGTAACCGGGCTCCATCACGTCCAGCTCGGTGCCGAAGGACGTCTCCTCGTGGATACCCTTGGCCTGCTCGTACACGACGGTGCGGGTGTCACGGTCGAAGGGGCGGCCGTCGTAGTCGCGCTCGACGAAGTACTGCTGCATCTCCGGGCGGATGGTCTCCAGGAGATAGCGCAGGTGTCCGAGCAGCGGATAGTTCCGCAGCACCGAATGGCGCCGCTGGGCGACGTCGAAGGCGGCGACGAGGGCCAGCGCCCCGAACACCACGACAGCGATCAGCCACCACAGCGACCACGCCGCCATCGCCCCCGCGCAGGCCGCCGTGGCCAGGATCAGGATCGTGGGGACACTGAAGACCGACAAGCGCACACGCATGAGCACGTCCTCTTTCCGCATCGGCGACCGGTACCGGCACGACCGCGCCCCTCGTAACCGCGATCACGGGGGGCGAAACGATGTCCGGCCGCGTTTGGCCCCGGCGTCCGCGGGCACGACAAGAGCCCACGACCGGGGAGGATCACGTATGTGTCGGTTGTTCGGCATGACGAGTGGGCCGCGGGCCGAGGCCCTCGCCGACCTGCCCTCCGTGGTGGTGGCCAGCGAGCGCCTCGACGAGCATCCGCAGTGGCGGCTGATGCTGCCCGGCGAGCTCCTCCGCGTCGGTCCCGACCTGCGTGTCACCAGCCAGGTGGCACTGCCCGACCCGCCGGCCCGCCCACTCGCGCTCGCGGACCTGCACGCGCAGGCCGCCGCGTCCCAAACCTGAATTCGAGATCGCGGCGGCCCGCGGGATTCCGGTTCACCGGCCGGAGCTCACCGTCCGCCGAGCGCCTTCTGCAGCTCGCTCTTGGTCATCTTGGACCGGCCGTGGATGTTCCGGTCCTTGGCTTCCTCATACAGCTGGTCGTAGGTACGGCCGCCAGCGCCCTTGTGCGAGCGCAGACCGCCCCGTCGGCTGGAGGAGATGTCCTGCTTCGAGAGCTTGCTGGACTCCTTGGACTCGCCGTGCCGGGCGCGCTCCTTGTTCACCGTCCGGGCGGCGATCTCCTCGGCGGTGTCCTCGGACTCTCCGCGGTCCATCGCGCTTTCCTTGATGTGTTCATACTGGCGCTCGCGCTTCTTGCTCCACTGGCCGCGAGGCATGGCGGCCTCCTTCCTCCTTGAACGTTTCCTGGAATCAGGGATCAGGAATCGGGCTCGGTGTCACGGACGTTCTCGTCCGGCTCCGGAACCTCCGCGCGCTCGATGACTTCCCGGCCTCCGACGTTGCGCAGCCGTTCGTCCGGACGGAGGTTGCTGTACTGCGGGAAGACCCGCTGGTCGTCGGGCGGTGCGCTCATCTGCCCGGCGTCCACTTCCTCCATGGTCCGGTAGTGCGGCGGGCCCGGAGGGCGGTGCGGCTCGGTGTCGATCGGCGGGCTGGAGTCCCCGTGCTCCGTCGCGCGCGGGCCATAGGTGTGCTCCGGAAACTCCTCGGTGAAGGAGAACGGTGCCGCGCCACGGCGGGTGAGCGCGACGGCGCACACGCCGGCGGCGAGGATCACCACCGCCCCGACGGCCAGGAGCGGCACGCTCCCCGCGATGAGGGCGGCACCGAGGATCACGGCCCCCGCGATGACCGCCGCGACCAGGATCCAAGGCGCCGTCGGTGTCGGGCGGGCATGACTGCGGACAGGGGTGCTGCTCATCACGGTCTCCGATCTTGAGGAGCTCCGTGTGCCCGACCGGCCCGCGACCAAACAAGAGGATCTCCGAGTGCCGGATTGTCGCATTCCAGGCGGCGGAGAACTTCACCTGCGGCGACGACCCCGGCCGGCACGTGGCCGCCATCCAGCGGTACGTCGACGCCGGCTTCGACGAGGTCTACATCAGCCAGATCGGACCACGGTACAAGGACTTCTTCACCGCCTACGGCGAGCGGATCCTGCCCCGGCTCCGCGCGGACGACTCAGAGACCGCGTCGTGAAAGTGTTGTTCCTCGACTGCGCGTCGAGGTCGCTCCTCACCCCGTGGCGAGGGCGAACAGGTCGTCGATCCCGGCCGCGCGCATCGTGCGGTGCATCCGCTCGGGGACGTCCAGAAGCTGGAAGCTGACCGCCGCCTTGACGGCCGAGTAGCGCGCGCAGATCAAGGCGCTCAGGCCGCGTGAGTCGATGAAGTCGACGTCCGAGCAGTCCACCAGCACGGCCCCCGAGGCGATCTGCCTCTGCAACGCGGCACGCACGTCGTCGGCGACGGCCAGATCGAAGTCCCCGCGCAGCTTCACGACCTGGCGGCCGTCCCGGCATCTGACCACGAAACAGCACTCCACAATGTCCTTCTCCCTGAACGGGGCGACAAAAAGAGCCTGCTGTCATGGCACGGCGCCAGGCTGATCACATCGCGCACGGATGAATCGATCGGGTCTGAGCCCGCAAGATCGCTGCCGCCGGAGCCCGGCGTCGTCGCGCATTTCGCCTACGGCAAGCCTTCACCCCCCGCGGTCCGCCTGTCAACCGGAGATGGCATTTTTTTCCTGAATCGTGCTTCAGCTGATGTGACGGGCGCCGCGTTTACCCCGGCCGGCCCCGGCTACAAGGAGCGGAACCCCCAGGAGCTTTGGATGCCTGAGAAGACCGACCCCGAAGAGGAAGAACGCCGCGACCTGGAACACAAGCTGGAGCAGACGCTCCAGGAGCTGCGTGTGGTCCAGACCGGGGTCCAGATCCTCTCAGCCTTCCTGCTGACCCTGCCCTTCACCAACCGCTTCACGTCGACCACCGGCTTCGAGAAGGCGGTCTACGTGGTGAGCCTGGTCGCCGCCGTGGTGACCACGGCCCTGGTCCTGGCCCCGGTCAGCTATCACCGCCGCCACCACCACCTCGGCGACCGCACCGAGGACCTGCCCGATGTCATCCGGGTCTCGGTGCGGCTCACCCTGCTCGGCATGACGACCCTGATGATCGCCGCACTCAGCAGCATCCTGCTCGCCATCGACATCGCGGTCGGCCGGGCCTATGCCGTCGCGATCACCGTCGCGGTGGCGGTGGTGTTCGCCGTCCTGTGGTTCTGCCTGCCGGTACGGCGCCGCCGCTAGTCGGCGCTCTCGGTGTCCTCCAGTCCGACGGACATCCGCAGCTCCTCCACCTCGTCCCGCAGATCCTCCCGGTCGTGGATGTCGGCGATGTGCGTCATCAGCTCGCTGAGCCCCTGCGCCAGCGCGTTCAGCTTGTCCTGGGTGGCCGCGTCGGTGCGGGTCTCGGTGTTCTGCAACAGCGCCACCAGCAGGAAGGTGACGATGGTGGTGATCGTGTTGATGATCAGCTGCCAGGTGTCCACGGTCCCGACCAGGAAGTACGTGGGCGCCCAGAGCACCACGAGGGCGACGCAGAAGGCGAAGAACCACGCCCGCGAGGCGAAGTGGGCCGCACCGGTGGCGAACCGGTCGAACAACGACAGGTCCGGCGTCACATCGCTCGGCATGTGCGGTCGCTTGGCCTTCGACGGCGTGGTCGTCATAGGTACCTCCTGTGCCGTTCCGATACGCATCGCATCAGCGCCCTGCGCCGCGCCCGGGTACCCGACGCCGTGCGGGGCAAACGCCCGAGTGGACGATAATGCGAACCAGATGGTTCACTTTTGGGCGACCGTGGTCGCACCGACCAGGAGGCCGTCATGCCGGAGTCCTGATGGACGAGACGCTGTGGAGCGCCGTCGGCGACAACCTGGCGGCGGACCACTGCTGTGTGGTCCCGGTCCTGCCGCTCGGCGCGCACCGAAGGGGTGTGCGCGCCGAGGCGGACCTGTCGCCGCACGGCCTCGCCGCACTGGTCGCCGAGTTCCTGGACGCCGTCGGCCTGCGCGACGTCGCCCCCCTCGACCAGCCGACCCGCCTCGCCGCCGAAATCCGGCGCTTCCTCGCGGCACCGTGATCCAGACCGAGCCCTGACGGCGCGCGCCGTTAAACTGGCCCGGTCGGGCGTTTCCACGCACCCAGGGAGGTCTGGTGCCCGAGGGTGATTCCATCTTCCGGACGGCGACCCGACTTCACCAGGCGCTGGCCGGAGACGAGCTCGTCGTCGCCGACCTGCGGGTCCCGGCGCTCGCGACGTCGGACCTGGCCGGCCGCCGCGTCCTGGAGGTCGCCTCCCGCGGAAAGCACCTTCTGACCAGGCTCGACGGCGGCCTGACCCTGCACACCCACCTGCGCATGGACGGCCGCTGGACCGTCTACCCCGCCGGCGAGCGCTGGACCGGCGGTCCCGGCTGGCAGATCCGCGCCGTCCTGGGCACGGCCCGGAACACCGCCGTCGGGTACCGCCTGCCCGTGATGGACCTGCTGCCCACAGCCGACGAGGCGAGCGTCGTCGGCCACCTCGGCCCGGACCTGCTGGGCCCGGACTGGGACGCCGAGGAGGCCCTGCGCCGCCTGACCGCGGATCCCTCCCGCCCCCTCGCCCTGGCTCTGCTCGACCAGCGCAACCTGGCAGGCGTCGGCAACGTCTACGCCAACGAGCTCAGTTTCCTGGCCCGCGTCCCACCCTGGCGGCCGATCGGCGAGGTGCCGCGCCCCGAGAAGGTGGTGGACACCGCGCACCGGCTCCTGACGGTCAACCGCCTCCGCCACGGCCACGTGACCACCGGTGACAGCCACCCGGACCGCCGGAACTGGGTCTACGGCCGGGCCCGGCAGCCGTGCCGGCGCTGCGGCGCGCGGATTCGGACGTCGAGCCTGGGGACGCCGCCGCAGGACCGCGTCGTGTACTGGTGCCCGGCCTGTCAGCCGGAGCCCTAACCGGAAAATGCAGGTGAGTACGGGCAGCCTGGAGTGTCCCGGCTGTCCGGG
>NZ_BAAAQM010000072.1:0-50219 GCF_039531675.1 Catenulispora subtropica | reverse complement strand
TCACAGAACACCTGCGCGAGGAGATCTCCCGCCATGGCCGCTGACACCACCGAGACGGCCGCACCGGGCCGGGAGACCGGCGACTCCCTCGCACACATCGAGGCCGGACTTGACGCGCTGGAAACATCGGCGGAACCGGAGACCGGCAGACTGCGGAGCGTGGCCGCCTCCGCGATCCCCCCGCTCGTCGCCGTCGTGCTGATCCTCGCCGTCTGGCAGGCGCTGTACGCGGCGAAGTTCTGGCCGGACTGGAAGCTGCCCGGGCCCTCTCAGGTGTTCAGCTCCCTGAAAGACGCCTACAGCAACGGCGACGTGTGGCCCGCGGTCCGGCACAGCATCAGCCACGGCGCGGTCGGGTTCGGCGCGTCGGTGGCGATCGGCACCCCGCTGGGCCTGCTGGTCGGCCGGATCAAGGCGGTCAGGGCGGGCATCGGTCCGATCCTGTCGGGTCTGCAGTCGCTGCCCTCGGTGGCGTGGGTGCCCCCGGCGCTGATGTTCTTCGGACCGACGCCGGCGATGCTCTACACGGTCGTCCTGCTCGGAGCGGTGCCGTCGATCGCCGTCGGCGTGGTCTCAGGACTCGACCAGGTGCCGCCGCTGTACCTGCGCGTCGGGCGCAACCTCGGCGCGCGGGGGCTGGCCTCCGTCCGCCACGTCCTGCTGCCCGCCGCGCTGCCCGGCTACCTCGCCGGGCTGCGCCAGGGCTGGGCGTTCGCGTGGCGTTCGCTGCTGGCGGCCGAGATCATCGTCCAGTCCGCCAGCCTCGGCCACTCCCTGGGCTTCCTGTTGAAGAACGCCCAGGACACCAACGACATGGCCGGCGCCTTCGCGGCCATCGTGCTCATCCTGGCCGTCGGCGTCGCGGTCAACCAGCTGCTGTTCGTGCCGCTGGAGCGGCGCGTGCTCAGGGCGAGGGGGTTGGCGTGAACCAGGCACGGGCGATGCTGGCCGTCGCACACGGGAGCCGGGACCCGCGGCACCGCGAGGCGGTCGAGGCACTGGTGGACGCGGTCCGCGAGCAGCGGCCGGAGCTGCGGGTCGAGGCCGCCTTCCTCGACCACTGCGGCCCGACCGCGGCGCGGGCCCTCCACGGTCTGGTCCGGGACGGGTACCAGCACGTGAAAGTGGTGCCGCTGCTCCTGAACACCGCCTTCCACGTGCGGCAGGACATCCCGGCGGCCGTCCGGTCCGCACACGGGGAGTTGCCGCGGCGGTGGCGGTCGACGGTGACCGAGCCGGTGCTGACCGCGCCGCTCGGGCCGCACCCGCTGCTGCTGGCCGGGATGGAGCGGCGGCTGCGGGAGGCCGGCGTGTGGCCCGGCGACGAGGAGGCGTCGGTGGTGCTGGCGTGGGCCGGATCCTCGGACCGCAAGGCGGCCGCGGTCGTCGACGAGGTGGCCCGGTACTGGCAGGACAGCGGCTGGGAGCGCGTGCTCGCGGTGCCGGCGGTCGGGGACCAGGCGGGCGACGCGGTGCGGAGCCTGCGCCGGCAGGGCGCGCGGCGGGTCGTCGTGGCGCCGTACTTCCTGGCGCCGGGGCTGCTGGCCGACCGGATCCGGGACTCGGCGCTGCGAGCCGGGGCGGACGCCGTCGCCGCGGAGCTGGGAGCCGCGCCCGAGGTGGCGGCGACGGTGCTGGCCCGGTTCGACGGGTCGGTGGCGGCGTGCCGGCTGATGGCGGCGGCCTGACGGAATCACCGCGCGGGCTCGGCGGTTGCACGCATGCGAACCCTTGGGACCTTTGAAAGGATTCCTGCATGCGCGCAATCGTCGTCAGTGAGCTCGGTAACCCAGACGTCCTGCAGCTGTCGGAGGTGAACGCTCCGAAGCCGGGCCCCGGAGAGCTCCTCGTGGAGGTCGGCGCGGCCGGCGTGAACTTCATCGAGACCTACCAGCGGAGCGGTCTGTACCAGATGAAGCTGCCGTACACGCCGGGCGCCGAGGCCGCCGGGCACGTGCTGGCGGTCGGCGCGGGGGTCACCGACTTCCAGCCCGGGGACCGGGTGGCGACCTCCGACGGCTGGGGCAGCTACGCCGAACAGATGATCGTGGCGGCCGACCGGGCGGTGCCCGTGCCGGACGGCGTGGACGTCGAGACCGCGGCGGCGGCGATGCTCCAGGGGATGACCGCGCACTACCTGACGCAGAGCACGTACCCGGTCAAGGCCGGCGAGACCGCGCTCGTGCACGCCGCGGCCGGCGGCATGGGGCTGCTGCTGGTCCAGCTGGTGAAGGCGGCGGGCGCCAAGGTGATCGGCACGGTGTCCAGCGAGGCGAAGGCCAAGCTCGCCACCGAGGCCGGGGCCGACGAGATCATCCGGTACGACCAGTTCGAGGGCGACGAGCTCGCCGCCGAGGTGCTCCGGCGCAACGGCGGGCAGGGCGTGCACGTGGTCTACGACGGCGTCGGCGCCTCCACGTTCGAGGCGTCGCTGGGCTCGCTGCGTCCGCGCGGCATGCTGGTGAGCTTCGGGAACGCCTCCGGCCCGGTGCCCCCGGTGGCCCCGCTGCGGTTGTCCCAGGGCGGGTCGCTGTTCCTGACCCGGCCGACGCTGACCAACTACATCGCCGCGCGACAGGAGCTGGAGTGGCGGGCCGGGGACGTGTTCCGGTGGATCCAGGACGGGACGGTCAGCATCCGGGTGGGGGCGAAGTACCCGCTCGGGGAGGCGTCGCAGGCGCACCGGGATCTGGAGGCGCGGAAGACGACGGGGAAGTTGCTGCTGATTCCGTAGGCTGCTGATTCCATAGGGCTGCTCGTTTCCTGCCCTGCCCTGCCCTGCCCTGCTCAGGCTCCGGCGGGAAACAGGTGCGGCTCGGTCGGCGTCTCCGCTGAAAGCGGCGTGTCCGGAAGGTCCCGGACCCGCCGAAGCGGTGACAGCAGCAGCACCACGCCCGCGAGCGGCACCCCGGCGGTGGTGATCCAGATCGCCGCCGGGATGCCCAGCAGCGTGCCGAGCGTGCCGCCGAGCAGGGCCCCGAGCGGCAGCGTGCCGTAGTTGACGAACGAGGCGCTGGCGCTCAGGCGGCCGAGCAGGCGCGGCGGGCAGTAGCCCTGCAGGAAGCCGCTCTTGAGGACGTTGCCCGCCACGACGCCGGCCCCGACGCAGAACGCGCCGACGGGGTAGCAGAGGACGCCGACGCCGAGCGTGGTCAGCGGGATGAACAGGGCCGGCAGGGCGAATCCGATCTCGAACAGCAGGGTCGCGCGCGCCGTCCCGATCCGCGCCGCCACCCGGCGGGCCAGGAAGGCGCCGAGCACGCCACCGGTGCCGGCCGCCGCCACGAGCAGGCCGACGGCGCCCTTGCCCAGGCCGACGTGCCGGATCAGGAACACCGGCAGGATCGACTGGTAGGCCATCAACGCCAGGTTCGAGGCGGCCCCGAACAACGTCAGGCTCCGGATCCACGGATCGCGGCCGACCAGGCGCAGGCCCTCGGCGATCTCCCGGCGCATCACCCGTTCGGCCGGCTCCGGACGCGCCTCCTTCGTCCGGATCGACACGAGGCAGAGCACGGAGACGACGAAGGTCGAGGCGTTGACGAACAGCACGTGCAAGCCACCGAGCACCTGGGTGAGCAGCCCGCCGCCCCCGGCCCCGACGATCTGCGCGGCCGAGGCGCTTCCGTGCAGCTTGGCGTTGCCCTCGGCGAGATCCTCGGGCGCCACCAGAGACGGCAGGTAGGCGCGGTAGGCGGTCTGGTAGAACACCGAGGCGGCACCGAGCAGCAGCGTGACGGCGAGCAGATATCCGATCCCGCCGCCGACCAGCGGCACGCTGGCGAGCAGGGTGAGGGAGGCCAGCGCCGAGGCCAGCATGACCGGCCGGTGGCGGGTCCGGTCGACCCAGACGCCGACCGGCAGGGCTATCAGCAGCCAGGGAAGCCAGGCGAACATACTGAGCAGGCTGACCGCGAAGGTACCGGCATGCAGCGTGGAAATGGCCAGCAGGGGGACGCCGACGCTCGTCACCGAGGTGCCGAACTGATCGGCGACGTCGCCGACGTAGAAGAGGCGGAAGTCGCGATGGCGCAGCAGAAGGCTGCGGGACGGGTTTTCGGGCATGGTGGGATGACCCCCTTGCGAACAGGCCTGCCGCAGGCGACGGCAGTGGTGGAACGGACTGGCGTGCGGTCAGCCCGCGGAGCGCGGGAAGGACTGGATCTGCACCGTCACCGGCAGACCGTCTGGGTTCTGCGGCCCGTCTGCGTAGCGGTTGACGAGGGCGAGCAACTCCCGGTTGAGCTCAGCGAGCTGCTCCGGAGCCAGCCGCAGGTCCTGCCAGTCGGACAGCGTCGAGGCACGCTGCCATTCGGAGCTCCACGACTCGGACAAGAAGCGCCCCGCCCGCTCGAAGCAATGGCGGAGGATCTCCCCCATGTAGACGTTCAGCGCGGCGACCTCCTCCGGAACGTCCCCGGGATCGAGCTGGTGCCGGTCGTCCACCGTCCGCCACCAACGTTCCCGCTTGGTCCCCCGCTCGACGTCCTCCTCGATGAACCCGTGCTCGGCCAGGTGCCGCAGGTGCCAGCTCAACGTGCCGGTGCTCTCGCCGAGGCGCTGCGCCAGCGTCGTCGAGGTAGCCGGTCCGTCGGCCTTGAGCGCGTCCAGGATGCTCATCCGCAGCGGGTGGGCCAGGGCACGGAGGGAGCGGGCATCCAGACGGCGGACGGATTTCTCGGGCATGGTGACACCCTACATATTGCAGAGTGTTCTCTGCAAAGAGTTCTCTGGAAGTTATCGAGACCAGCAACGAAGGGTGGGACATGAACGAGCCCCGAGAACTGGCGCGCGGACTCCCGCGGGCCTACCCAGCCGCCCTGCCGAACCTCCGGCCCGGCTGACCTCCCGCCTCATCAAGCTTCTGATACATCACATGCAGCCCGACGTACCCGTGCGTCGGGCTCTTGAACGCCTCAGGTACGGTGCCGACGATCTCGAAGCCGATCGCCTGCCACAGGTGCACCGCGCGGGCGTTGCTCGCCGCGACCGCGTTGAACTGCATCGCGCGGTAGCCCTGCTCGCGGGCCCAGGCCAGGGTGTACTCGCCGAGGGCGCGGCCGACGCCGCGTCCGGACGCCGCCGGGTCCACCATGTAGCTCGCGGTGGCGACATGAGCGCCCGGGCCGGGGCGGTTGGGGCCCATCTTCGCGGTCCCCAGGACGCGGCCGGAGTCGTCGACCGCGACCACGGTCAGGCCCGGCGGCTGCTCCATCCACATCGCGTGGCCCTCTTCCTCGGAGGGGTCGAAGGGATAGACGAACGTCTCCCCCTCGGCGCAGATAGTGCGGAAGAAGGGCCAGATGTGCAGCCAGTCGTCGGCCGTCGCCTCACGGATCTTCATACCGCCGCAGCGTAGCGGGGGTCAGGAGCTGAGGACTCGCGCCTTCTCCACGTCGATGTCGTAGTCCGCCGGCGGCCACTTGGGGTCGATCCGCTCGAGGGTCTCGATGAGCAGGTTGGTGATGGCGAAGTTCCGGTACCACTTGCGGTCGGCCGGGATCACGTACCACGGCGCCGTCACGGTCGAGGTCAGGTTGATCGCGGCCTCGTACGCCTCCTGGTACGCCGGCCACAGCTTGCGCTCGTCGACGTCGCCCTTGTTGTACTTCCACAGCTTCGTGGGGTCGTCCAGCCGGGCCAGCAGCCGCTCCTTCTGCTCGTCGCGGCTGATGTGCAGGAAGCACTTCACGATCGTCGTGCCCTGGTCGGCGAGTTCTTGTTCGAACTCGTTGATCAGGCCGTAGCGCGGCTCCCACTGCTCGCGCGGCACCAGGTCGCGGACCCGGACGATGAGCACGTCCTCGTAATGGCTGCGGTCGAACACACCGATCTGGCCGGCACCCGGCAGGGCCTTGCGGACGCGCCAGAGGAAGTCATGGGACAGCTCCTCCTCGGTCGGCGCCTTGAAGGAGGTGATGTGCACGCCGCCGGGGTCCATCACGCCGGTGACGTGCTTGACGGTGCCGCCCTTGCCCGAAGTGTCCATGCCCTGAAGCACCAGCAGAACGCTGTTCCGGGCCGGCTCGCTGCCGCCGCGGGCCTGGGCGAACAGCTTCTCCTGCAAGTTCGCCAGGCGCTCCCCGAGTTCCGGCAGCGCCTTCAGGGCGTCGTCCTTCGAAGAAACGCCCGGATGCGCGTCCGTGGAGAGCTTGGTCAGGTTGACCGGAGATTCGGGGGCCCGCAGCCGGTCCATAAACGACTTCGCCATGTACGAAGCGTGCCATCGGGCTGGCCGCCGCGCACGTCCTCGCAGCGGTTCAGCGTACGGCTCAGAGCGCTCAGAGTGCGCAGAGTGCGCAGAGTGCTCAGACGGCGGCGGCCGGCGTGGTGGCCTCGGCGAGCGCGACCCCGTCCCGCGCCAGCGCGGTGATCCGGGAGATCGCGCGCAGGTACTTCTTGCGGTAGCCGCCGCGCAGGAGCTCCGGAGTGAACAGCTCGCCGAGCGGCGTGCCGGAGGCGACCACCGGGACCTTGCGGTCGTACAGCCGGTCTATGAGCACGACCAGGCGCAGGGCGACGTTCTGGTCGTCCAGCGGCCGCACGCCGGTCATCCCGACCGCGCTGACGCCGTCGATCAGGGCGCCGTAGCGGCTCGGGTGGACGGCGGCGAGCTCCTCGGCCAGACCGTCGAAGGTGTCCAGGGTGGCGCCCTCGCGCTCGTCGACGGTGCGGCGGACGGCGTCGTCGGCGACCGGCGCCGGCGGGGTCGGCAGATCGCGGTGCCGGTAGTCCGGCCCGTCGACGCGGATCACTTCGAAGCGGGCCGACAGCGCCTGGATCTCGCGCAGGAAGTCGGTGGCGGCGAAGCGGCCCTCACCGAGCTTGTCCGGCAGCGTGTTCGAGGTCGCGGCCAGTTTCACGCCGCGGTCGGAGAGCCGGGTGAGCAGCGTGGAGACCAGGACGGTGTCTCCGGGGTCGTCGAGCTCGAACTCGTCGATGCAGACCAGCGCGAAGTCGGACAGACGCTCCACGGCGGCGGCGAAGCCCAGGGCGCCGACCAAGCTCGTGTACTCGACGAAGGTTCCGTACGCCTTGAGCTCGCGGGGCGCCGGCGCCTCATGCCAGAGCGAGGCGAGCAGGTGGGTCTTGCCGACCCCGAACCCGCCGTCCAGATAGACACCGCCGACGCTGGGAGCGGCCGCCTTCTTCCGGAACAGCCCGCCGCTCTTCTTCGGCGCGGCGGCGACGGCCGCCGTGAAGGTCTCCAGCCGGTCGCGGGCGGCGGACTGGCTGGGCTCGGCAGGGTTCGGGACGTACGAGGAGAACCGCACCTGATCGAACCGCGGAGGCGGGACCAGGTCGGCGATCAAGCGGTCCGCGCCGACGACAGGGCGGCGGCCGACGAGGGTCGCGGCGGGCGCGGAGACTATCGGAGCAGACGTCGGCACCCTTCCAATCTCCCAGCTCCGCACGGGTGTCCAGAGCCATGCGGAGCGTGGAATTGATCACATGTGAAGCCGATCACATTTCCCTTGCGGAGCCGGACGGAGCTTGCGGGTGAGCAGCACGTGTCAGGAGTCGTTTGTTGTGATTCGCTGGTCCCATGTATCAACTGCTGCCGCCCTCGCGCCGTAACCGCCAGGTCGACCTGGCCGAGGTCTACGCCTACCCGGGCGGGGCCCGGCGCTGGGTCCGGGCCAACATGGTCGCGAGCGTGGACGGAGCGGCCACCGCGGACGGGAAGTCCGAGGGCATCTCCGGCGAGGCGGACAAGCGGATCTTCGGAGTACTGCGAGCGCTGGCCGACGTGGTCCTGGTCGGCGCCGGGACGGTCCGCGCCGAGCACTACCGGCCGGCCAAGGTCCGGGACCAGTACCAGGCCGCTCGCGCCGCCGCGGGTCAGGCGCCGACCGCCGCGATAGCCGTGGTCTCCGGGCTGCTGGACCTGGACTGGTCGCTGCCGCTGTTCGCCGAGCCGGCGGTGCAGACGATCGTGCTGACGTCGGAGGCCGCGCCTCCCGAACAGGTGGAGGCGGCGACCGCGGCCGGGGTGGAGGTGATCGCGGCCGGAGCCGGCTACGTGGACCTGGGCCTGGCGGTCGACCGGCTCGCCGAGCGCGGGCTCGGGCGGATCCTGTGCGAGGGCGGGCCGCACCTGCTGGCGCAGCTCGCGGCGGCCGAGCGACTCGACGAGTTGTGCCTGTCGGTGTCTCCCCAGCTCCGCGGAGGCGACTCGATGCGGATCCTGGCCGGGCCGGATCTTACGGGGGGATTACCGCTGATCCTGCACACGCTGCTGACGGAAGACGGATTCCTCTTCAGCCGTTATCTAGTAGGAACGCTGAGCACGGCGAAGAAGGGTGAATCTGATGGTGGAGAAGGTTGAGCGGACCGACGCGGAGTGGCGCTCGCTGCTGACGCCGATGGAGTACGCGGTGCTGCGCGAGGCGGGTACGGAGAGGCCCTGGAGCGGGGAGTACGTGTCCACGCACACCGAGGGGACGTACCACTGTCGAGCGTGTGACGCGCCGTTGTTCCGGTCGCAGGCGAAGTACGACTCGCACTGCGGCTGGCCGTCGTTCTACGAGCCGCAGGAGGGCGACGCGGTGACCCTGCTCGAGGACCGGAGTCACGGGATGGTCCGGACCGAGGTGCGGTGCGCGGCGTGCGGATCGCACCTGGGGCACGTGTTCGACGACGGTCCGGTGGACCACGGCGGGCAGCGGTACTGCATCAACTCGGTGTCGCTGAAGCTGGACGAGGACGCCGCCTAAGCGGCGTCGGCCTGGCCGGCGCTTCGGCGCCGGTGAGGTTCGAGGTCGTCAGGGGCCCGAGCGGGTCACCCCCGCTGCCACTTCACAGCCCCGGCGACCAGACCGAGCAGTGCCACCGCGGCGAGCAGCGCGGTGGCCGCCAGCGAGGTCGGCGGGATGGGGTGCAGGCCGGAGCGCAGCGGCGGCCAGGCGGTGAGCACGCGGGGATTGAGAAGTGCCGAGAGCACGGGGGTGTCGCGCAGGGACTGCTCGGCGCGGGCGAGGCCGTCGCCGACGGCGGGCAGTTCGGTCACCAGACGGCCCGCGGCGAGCGGCGTCCCGACCACCACGAAGGCGGCAGCCACCAGCACGGAGGCGTGATACCAGCTGGTGAGCCAGCCGACGGCGAGGCCGAGGAGCCCGGCCGCGGTCGCCGCGGCGGCCGCGGGGGCGACGCCCTGGAGCACGGGGTCGGCGGCGGCGCCGTCCGGAATCAGAGTGCGGTCACCGGCGTAGGCCCAGGCGAGCGCGAGAGCGTAGCCGAGGGCGGCGGCCAGAGCGACGAGTGCGCCGGTGAGCGCGGACAGCAGGATGGTGAACGTGGACTTGGCCAGCGTCAGCCACGCCCGCCGCGGCACCACGGCGAGGGTGACGTAGCGCATCCTGTAGTGCCGCTCGTGCCCGGAAGCGGAAGCGCCGATCACCACGGCGGCCACAAGCGCCGGCAACGTCCCGGCCAACCGGAACATCGCCACCACCCGCTCCGCCGCCCCGGCCGAAACGGCCAGAGCGGCCGCCACGCCGAGACCGGCCGCCACAGCGGCCGCCACCATCGGCACCCGCCGAGTAGCCCGCAGGCTCCCCAACCGACGCAGCTCGTACCGGAACGCAGCGATCATGCGGACGCTTCCTGCTCTGCCGAGGCCGCCTCGACGACCGAATCCTGCTGTTGCTGCTGCACCGCCCGCGCCGCCACCGCACGCCACGGGGTCATGCCCTCAGGCTCGACCGGCCGCTCAGGCGCCGCCGCCACAGTGAAGGGCACCGCGGGCTGCGCCGGCGCGGAGGTCGCCTCGACGACGACATCGGACTCCGGAGCATCGATTCCGCCGCCGTTCCAGCGGAAGGTGGCGACGGCGCGGTTGGCGGTGCTCTTGGCGGCTGCCGCAGGGGTCTGCGACTGCTCGGTGTCGGACGAATCCGGGTCGCTGATGCTCGTCGCCGTCGCCGTCGCCGTCGCCGTCGCCGTCGCCGTCGCGGTCGCCGTCTCCGGCGCCGTCTCCGTCTCCGGCGCCGTCGCGGTCGCCGCGGCCTGGGCCGGACCGGCGTCTGCCGGCACCGGGCCCCTGACACTCAACGTGCTGACCTGCGATTCATCAGCCCCGGCAGCAACCTGCACGGTCCCGGTCCCGGTCCCGGTCCCGGCCCCGGCTGAGACCTGATCGGTGGTCGCGGCCGTGGGAAGCTCCAGAGTCACCTCACCAGCGCCGGGCACGCCCGCCTGGACCCGCACCTCGGTGACGGCGACGGCGGTCTCGAGCGTCGACTCGACGACCTCGGCCTCCTCGATCTCGATCTCGATCGGCTTGGTGTCGGCGAGGAGCCGAACGCCGGAGTTCCACGAGGTGGCCGGGGCGACGTCGTCGATGCCGACGTGGTTGAGGCCGGGAAGGAGTTCCTTCTGGCGCGGGACGGGGCGGAGGCCGAAGACGTCGTCGTCATGGCCGATCTCGCTCAGTTCGTGGAGACAGATGCCGGCGAGGTGGGCGACTTCACCGATGCGGGCGCGGTCCAGGCCGCGGACCTGAAGGGCACCGGGGCCGGCGGCGGAGAGGCGGGCACCCTCGGTCTCCAGGGCGGCGGCCAGGCGGGCGGCCTGAGGGCTGCGCACCTGGACCACGGTGGCGCGGTGTTCGTCGAAGACCTCGGCGGCGGAGCGGCTGGCGATGACGCGGCTGACGCCGTCCTCTTCGTCACGGCGGAGAATGACCACATGGTCGGCGGTGCCGGCCAGGGAATCGGGGTCGGTCGCGGCGACCAGGACCGTGCGACCCTGGGCGGCGTAGGCACGGATCAGGGCGTGGAACCACGACATGCCGTGGGCATCCAGGGCGTACGGCTCGTCCACGATCAGGGCCGAGGGGTCGCCGATCAGCGCAGCGGCGATGGCCAGCCGCTCACGCTGGCCCGGGTCCAGGCGGCCACAGCGCACCGTGGCCTGCGTGGACAGGCCCGCGACTTCGAGCACTTCCGCGATCCGCGCCTTCGGCACCCCACCGGCCGCCGAGTAGAGCTGAAGATGGGCCTGCACGGTACGCCCGGGGTGCACGGCGTCGGGGTTCAGGGCCAGACCCACCTCCCGAACCGCGGGACGCAACGCGCGATACGGACGTCCGCCGAACAGGGTGCGACCGTCGGCGGGCTCGAGTTCGACCATCATCCGCAGCACCGCGGACTTCCCCGACCCCGCCGCCCCGAGCAGCGCCGTCACCTGGCCCGGATAGACGTCGAACGACACCTTGTCCACCGGCCCGCCGCCCGGGCCGCGCGATCGGCGGGTACTGCTCAGCTCGATCGCCTCGATCACCGCGACTCCTCATCCTCCGGGGCCCGTACTGCCGCACGACGTCTGCCGTTACCGACGATCTCCACCAGTCCGATCACCGTCCGCGACACCGCTGTCCGCTACGGTAGCCTTGATCACTCACGAGACGCGGGCTAATCACCGTGAAGAGTGATGAAGTGTCGCAGGCACCTCGCTACCCCCTGGTTCTGGACAACCGCCCACGGGCGTGCGCACGATGAGAAGACCCCCACCTGTGAGGAGGTCTGCGCCATGGGCCTCGCCCCCGCCGTCCCCCTTTCCACCGCCATCGCTGAGCACCTGGCGGCCACCGAAGGCGAGTACGGCCTGTACGCCGAGATCGTCGCCGCCGACCCGCGCCTGACCTTCGCGGTCGACTCCCTCATCCGCGAACACGCCGAACTCCGCAGCGCCATGAACCGCGACCTCTCGGAGAACCTCTCCGACTCCCAGCTCGCGGACCTGACCCGCCGCCTCGACCGCCACTGCCAGCGCGGCAACGATCTGGTCTACGAGGCCTACGTCGTCGATCTGGGCGGCGAGCACTAGAGCCGAGCGCCGAGCCGAGTTCCGCGAGCTGCGACCGGGCCGCGCTCAGGCTGCGGCTGAGCGGTGGCCGGTCTGTGGCCGGTCTGTGGCCGGTCCGCCCGGTCCGCGATCTGCCTCGGTCCGCGATCCGCCTCAGGCCGCCTCGCGCCGCGAGCCGCGCCTCGCGCCGCGAGCCGCGCCGCGATCCGCCGCGATCCGCCTCGGTCCGCCTCGGTCCGCCTCAGCCACAATCCGCCTCAGTCCACCTCGGCCCACTTCAGCACGCCTCAGTCACGCTTCAGTGCACTTCAGTGCACTTCAGTGCACTTCAGTGCACTTCAGTGCGTCTCAGTGCGTCTCAGTGCGTCTCAGTCCGTCGTCGGCCGCAGCATCGGCGGGTTCAGCAGCGTGGCGGTTCCGCGCCGGAACAACTGCGCAGGGCGCCCACCCTGCCGCGAGGTGGTACCGCCGGTCGGCACCAGGAAGCCGGGGGTACCGGTCACCTTCCGGTGGAAGTTCCGCGGGTCCAGCGGCACGCCCCAGACCGCCTCGTACACGTTGCGGAGCTCCCCCACGGTGAACTCCGGCGGGCAGAACGCCGCGGCCAGCGAGGAGTACTCGATCTTCGAACGCGCCCGCTCCACCCCGTCGGCCAGGATCCGGCCGTGGTCGAACGCCAGCCCCTCCGACCCGGGCAGCTCCGCGACCGGCAGCCACGCCGCCGCGCGCGCATCGCCCCCGGCCGACGGGAACGGCCGGCCCGCCACCCCCTGCTCCAGCGAGGTCAGCGGCGCCAGCGCCAGGTACGCCACGGACACCACCCGCATCCGCGGGTCGCGTCCGGGATCGCCGTAGCTCGCCAGCTGCTCCAGGTGCACACCGTGGTCCGGCACGCCCTGCGTGTCCTGCACCGCGACCTGCAGCCCGAGCCCGGTCTCCTCGGCCAGCTCGCGCACCGCCGCGTCGCCGAGGCTCTCGTCCGGCTTCACGAAGCCCCCGGGCAACGCCCACCGGTCCGCGAACGGCGCCTCGCCCCGCCGCACGGCCAGCACACTCAGCCCCTGCTCCCCGACGGTCAGCACCACCAGATCGACCGTCACCGCGAACGGCGGGTAGGCGGCCGGGTCATAAGGGGCGTCGAGGTCCTGTGGCATCCGCTCATCGTAGCGTGATGTCGTCAGGGTGACGAGAACTGGGGTCGGCCGACAGGGTAACGCCCGCGGCCAGTCCGTTAACAGCAGCCCCCCTCACCACAGCGGAGCTACGCTCGCATCATGGCGAATGAGGATCCTGAGTGGATCACCCTGACATGGTACGAAAACCTCCCGGGCTGCCCCTCCCCGCGCGCCACGATCGTCGATTGACTGCTCGACCACGGCATGGACTGGATGCCGCTCGGCGACGACGACATCCTCATCCACCTGACCTGCGGCAAGCGCGAGGACGGCCACTGGCACGGCTTCTTCTCGATCAAGATCCGCGCTGAAGCACTCCTCACCCACGGCCTGCACCCGGACCAGCCATGGTCCACGATCACGCAGACCCAACCGGCCTGGTGGCGAGCCGAGGCACGACGGCTGCTCCTCGGAGGAGGCCAGCACCGCCGCAGTCACCGCCACTGAGGCCAGCACCGCCGCAATCACCGCCACTAGTGCCTGGTCGTCGGCGTCGGCAGCGGCGTCGGCGTCGGCAGCGGCGTCGGCGTCGGCAGCGGCGTCGGCAGCGGCGTCGGCGTCGGCAGCGGCGTCGGCGTCGGCAGCGGCAGCGGCGTCGGCGTCGGCAGCGGCGTCGGCGTCGGCGTCGGCAGCGGCAGCGGCACAGCGGCCAGGCGCACCGGCGCCATCCCGGAGCCGGTGAACCGCCACGCCGCCACCTCGACCTCGGCGATCCGCACCGGAATCGGGGCGAAGGCCCGTCGCGCGGCGACCCACTCCACGACCGTCTGCGGCCGGCGGACCGGGGCGGCGAAGTGCAGCAGGTTGAGGTACCAGATGCTGCGCTGGAAGCCGAGCCCGTCCTCCAGCCACGCGTCCGGCCCCAGCGCCTCCGCGAAGGCGGCGGACAGCCGGTCCGGAGCGTCGTCGACCGGTAGCGCGCAGGCCATCACCGACAACCGGGTCAGCGTCAGGCCGACGACCTCGAAGGCCAGCGGACCGATCCCGGCCATCGCCTGGTGCAACGCTGCGGCATACCGCGCGACGCCGGGGTCGTCGGCAGGCACCGGTTCCACCCGCGGCTGCTCCAAGGCTCGCATCGTGAGGTGCGAGCTCTGGACGGCCCCGGTCAGCCAGTGGCCGTCGCCGGCCACCGCCGCGGCCGCCCGGGCCACCGCTTCGAGCGTCACCGCCGCTTCGGCGTCCGGCCGGAGCAGGGCGGACACGCCCCACCGCGACCCGCCGTCCTCGGGCGGCACCTCGATGCCGTGGGTTCCGGCCAGCACCGCTTCGGCGCCCTCCGCGAACAGCCGGTCGAAGGTGGCCCCGTTGTCGCGGCGCGGGATCGGAGGCGGTGTCACGCAGTGGTCTCCCTGGTCAGGACACGAGGACTCGGCGGAGGTGCCGAGCCGGCCCGGCCCCTCGCCGTTTCAGCAGTCTGCGCTCCTTCCTGAACGGGCGGCCAGATCAGTGGCGGAATTATTACGAACCCGAGAACCTCCCTTCCGGATGGTGGTGCGGCGTGACCTGCGGTGATGTCATGGGTACGTGGGTGAGGCATTCGACGTCCCGCGCGGCGTGACCGGCCGCGGCGGTGCTGGTGAAGGGCCCGACCGGCCGGATGGGGAAGGGCGGCCGGTCGGGCGGCGCGTCGTGTTCGGCGTCGTGGGCCTGGGGGCCGTGGGAGTGGTCGGCGGAGCCGCCGTGCAGCGGTTCCTGGCCGGCGTGGCACAACACGACCCGACAGGGTTGACCAACCTCCTTCCGCTGGGCAACGAGTGGCGTTTCTACACCGTGACCGGCGACGTGCCGAAGGCGGACCCGGCCACCTATCGGCTGGCGGTCACCGGGCTGGTGGACCGGCCGCAGAAGTTCTCGCTCACCGATCTGGCCGCGCTGCCGCAGACCGACATGGTGCGCGACTTCCAGTGCGTGACCGGGTGGCGGGTGCCGAAGGTGCCGTGGAGCGGCGTGCGGCTGCGCGACATGCTGGCGCTGGCCGGAGTACAGAGCTCGGCGAAGGCGCTGCGCTTCGTGTCCTTCGACGGGACCTACACCGAGTCGCTGACCCTGGACCAGGCGCAGAACCCGGACATGCTGATCGCGACGCGGATGCTGAACGGGGCGGTGAGCCACGACCACGGTGGGCCGGTACGGCTCTACGCGGCGCCGATGTACGGCTACAAGAGCATCAAGTGGCTGTCGGAGATCCAGGTGGTGGACTCGGTCCGTCCCGGATACTGGGAGAACTTCGGATACGACGTCGATGCGTGGGTGGGCAAGTCGAACGGCAGGACCGGCGATGTTCCGACGAGCTGAGGGCGGCGACGACGCCGGTACCGACACGGGCACCGCCGGCGGCGGGCGGATCGAACGCTTCACCCGTGCCGAGCGCCTGGTGCACCGGACGACCGCCACGCTGATGCTGACGCTGATCGCGACCGGAGCGGTCCTCTACCTGCCGTCGTTGTCGGTGCGGATCGGCCACCGTCAGGCCCTGGCCCTGATCCACCTCTACAGCGGCTGGAGCCTGCCCATCCCGATGGCGGCCGGGCTGCTGTCGCGGGCGTATCGGGCAGACGTACGGCGCCTGAGCCGGCACAACGACACCGACCGGACCTGGCTGAAGAAGCGGGCGTGGCGGGCGGAACGAGCTCGGGAACTGGCGCTGCCGGTGGGCAAGTTCAATGCCGGGCAGAAGTTGAACGCGGCGTTCCAATGCGGGGCGATCCTGGTGATGGTCGGGACCGGGACGTTGATGTGGTTCCCGCACCTGGTCGGGGTGTCGATGCGGACCGGCGCGACCTTCGTGCACGACTGGCTGGCGCTGGCGATCGGGTTCGTGGTGATCGGACACGTGTGGTTCGCAGTGAACGACCGGCAGGCGCGGGTCGGGATGCGGACCGGCTGGGTGACGCGGCGGTGGGCGGAGCAGGAGCACCGCGCGTGGGCGGCGGAAGTGGCGGCGGGCTCGGGCTCGGAGCCTGCTTCCGATTCCGGCCCCGACTCTGGCTCCGACACTGACGGCGAGGCGGAGGACCGCGCGGCCCGCCCGAAGGCGGGCGCGCGCGAAGCGGCAGGTGGCGCTGGGCATCAGGCGCGAGCCTGAGAGAGATGGTCGACCATCGCCGCGCACGCCGCGTGGCGATGGCTGACGACGACGCCCATGGCATCCACGGCCGGACGCAGATGGGCCAGCATGCGGCGGTCCTTGCCGACCAGGTAGGCCGCTCGCAGACAGGGTGTCCTCAGGGGCGCGGCGCTGGCCGCGGCGGGAAGCACGCGAGGGCGCATGGCCTCGGAGTCACCGCGCTGGTGACCCGTCGACGCCCAACGTGGGACGTCGGAGTCCGCACGGCCGCCGGGTGTCGTGGTGCTCACGTCCGCTGAGGAGTCCCCACCTCCGGACGTCCCGGTCGTGTCGGGACCGTCGACGTCACCCCCGACCCGAGGGCTGAGGTGGGAGCCGGGGAAGGATCCGACGACAGAACGGCTGTCATCGACCGGCACCGGCCCGGAGAACGCCATCGGCTCGGTGACCGGGAACTGCCACGGCGTGCACCGGTGGTGGTGCGGGAGGGTCAGGCAGCGCGGATCGACCGCCGCGTGCGGCGGGGTCAACGACCAGCCCGCGGTGGCCCAGGTCTGGAAGGTCACGGCACCCGGGTCCGGGAAGGTCAGGTGCGACGGGAGGTGGTGCCGGACGTGGACCCCCGGCGCCGGCGCCGGCGCGGCGGCGGAGGCCGTACTCGGCACCGTCGGGACCGCCAGCGCGGCCACGGCGAGGGCGAGACACGACGTGCTACGACGCGTCAGGCGCGGCAGCCGGGTCGCGCCGGGCTCACCGCCGGGACGAAGCAGGGCCTGTGCGGCGAGGCGACGGACGTCGCCCAGGTTGTGGGGCAGACGCCGCCGGGTACGCCGGTTCGGCGGCGTGCTCGGGGTGGCGACTTGCTCTATGCGGATGCTCATGGCACCTCCAGATCGGTGTCTACGGGGACGGATTCGGTCGAACGTTGAGAAGGAACGGGGACCGGAGCGGACTCCGGATCGGCGACGTCGGCATCGACGGGGACCTCACCGAACAGATCGCGCCGCGTATTGGCGGCGGACTCGCGCACACCCTCGCCATCGATGGCGTGATGCAGGCCGGCACGGATCAGCGAGGCGAACTTGTACTCGGGATCGATGGCCAGCGCCCGGTCGACCGCGCACTGCGCGACCGACGGCCGGCCGATCGCCCACGCCGCCCACGCTGCCAGCGCGTAGGGGGCGAGGCGAAGCTCAGGATGCGGCGCCCGCCGCGCCAACTCGGTGCACAGCCGCAGCAACCGCCCCGCGGAATCCTCGGTCGCAGCCGCGCAGGCGAGGTAGTCGCGCACGCGCCAGTTGAGGAGGGCGATCAGCAGCTGCGCCGCCTCCGCATCGCTGATCGGCGGCGCGTCCGCGTCGGGTGCGAAGTCCTCCACGGGGGCGCCGAGGGCAGGAATGCGGTTGGCGCGGCGACCGGAGCGGGCCGCGGGGATGGCGGCGGCAGTGTCGACGGAGACGGTGGCGGCTGCGCCGCGGCCAGCGGAGCGGGAGGGCTCGGCCGCGGCAATGCGGGCGCGGGCACGGGTGGTGGCGGGGGCAGGGGCCGGCGCGAAGCCGTCGGTGGAGGCACTTGGCGCGGGGGCTTCGGAGGTGGCGCCGGTGTCGACGGAGACGGTGACTGTTGCGCCTCGGCGTGCGGAGCGGGAGGGCTCGGCCGCAGCGATGCGGACGCGGCTAGTGCCGGGCGCGGAGGGGTCGGCAGGAGCGCCTAGTGCGGGGACACGGTTGGTCCGACGAGAGGACGGGACCGCGGAGGTGCTAGAGGCGATGTCGACGGGGCCAGTGGAGGTGATGGCGGCGTCACGTCGGGCAGAGCGGGGGGAACCAGCTGCGGTATTGGGCTCGCGGGTGGTCGTGGAGGCGGAGGACCCACGCTCGGCGGAGGAGGCGCCGCTGCGAAGGGACGTGGTCCGGGCGGCGGGATCCGACGACTCGGAGCGCACCGCGGTGGTGGCTGAGATGCGTCGACCTGCGCGGGGAGACTCGGCGCCCGTTCGGGAGCGGCGGGTGGTGGCTGAGTCGGCGTGGGAGAGGCCGTTCTCAGTCGTCACCGGGACCGTGTCCGCGACGCCGTGGGGTGCCCGGGACACGGCAGGTGAGTCAGCAGTCGACGTGTCGCAGTCGGCCGCGGCCGGAACCGTGGCCGTGGCGGTGATGCGCCGGCGAGCGGAACGCGGTGACTCGGCGGCGGCTGTTCGGGCCCGTGCGGCGGGGGCGAAAGCTGCGGCGCTGATCGTGGCGGTGGTCGTGAGGCGGCGCGGAGTGGTGCGGGCGGCGGTGACGCGGGCGGGTGTGCCGCGGTCCGCGGTGGCGCGGTCCACGGTGCTGCGGTGGGTGGCCGGGGCGGGTGCCGGGTGGGGGCCCGCTTCGCCGCAGCGGAGGAGGAGGGTGTCCATCAGACGGCGGGCGTCGGCGAGGCCGGCGTCGGTGTCGTACCACGTGGGGTCGAGGTGTTCGGCGGCTGCGGCGGTGCGGGCCAGGACGTCGGGCGGGTAGGGGGCGAGGGTGGCGTCGAGGGCTTCGCGGCTGGGGTAGACGGTGTGGCCGCGGGTGGTGAGGGCGGTGGTCAGGCCCGGGGGTGCCTCGGCGGGGACTACGGTGCCGGCGGTGGGGCAGCAGCGGGGGTTGCGGCACATGTAGGACCACCAGCGGCCGTTGCAGGTGTAGAGGGCGTCGACGACGGTGACGCGTTCCTCGGTGGGGGCGGCCTCGATCTGGGCGCGGAAGGCGGCCATGAGTTTGCGGCAGTGGTCGGGGCGGGCCTTGGCGCCGGTGGCGCCGCGGGGGCCGAACGCGACCAGGATGGCGATCTCGGCCTCGTGGTCGCGGAGGCGGGCGGCGAGCTCCAGCGCCGCGGTGCGTTCCTGGCCGCGAACCTGGTCCAGGTCGATGCGGACGCCGTGGCGGATGTAGCGGCCGCCGCCGGCCGAGCGGCCGATGCCGAGGATGACCAGGCTGTTGTCCGGGTGGAAGCCGAAGAGGAGCGGGATCGAGGCCACGACCGAGCCCGGGGACGCGAGACGGACCGTGCCGGGGGTGGCACCGGCGCTGCCGCCGTCGAGACCGCCGGCGTCGACGCCCCCTGAGGGGGTGCCGCCGGGATCAGGGGCGGTGAGAGGCGCCGAGGCGGGGGCAGATGCCGGGGTGGGACCCGCGTCGGAATCCGGCGCAGGGGCGACGCGGCTGTCGAGACCCGTCGCGCCGGGATCGGTGCCGAGGCGGGAGTCGCGGTCGCTGTCGACGCGGTCACTGTCGACGCGATCGGTGCCGACGCGATCGGTGTCGCTCCCGCCGCTGTCGGCGCTGCCGGAACCGCTCGCGGGGGCGGGGATGGAAGCACAGCCGCTGTCAGTCTCGCCGGAGGACGAAGAGCCGCCGAGGTGGGGCGCGGGACCTCGACCGGCATCCTCGGACATGACCGGGCCGGGGTCGCCGGCGGGAGGCGGCGGGGGGCCGGCCGGGCTCGGGGCCGGGGGGCCGGGCGGATGAGGGCTGACGGTCTCCGGGTGGCCGGCGGTGGGGGCGCCGGGCTCGGGGGCCGTGGTGAGGTCGTGATCCATGACGGATACTGTGCCGAGTGGTGGGCACTGAGTGCGACCGTGACATGACTGTCTGTGGATAAAGGGGGGGTGTGGATAACTTGTATCCCTCTAATGGTCTAATGCGCACGCTTGGGGTGGGGGGTGCGGTTGGGGAAGACGTCGGGTTGATCTCAGCGCTTTCTCAACCGGGCGGGGCAGAATGCGGCCATGCACATCCTCGTGGTGGACGACGACCAGGCGGTCCGGGACTCGCTGCGCCGCTCGCTGGCCTTCAACGGCTATGAGGTGGAGCTCGCGGCAGACGGGTTGCAGGCGCTGGAGGCGATCGCGAAGCGGCGGCCGGACGCCGTGGTGCTCGACGTCATGATGCCGAGGCTGGACGGGCTGGAGACGTGCCGTCGGCTCCGCTCGGCGGGTGAAGACCTGCCGGTGCTGCTGCTCACCGCGCGGGACGCGGTGCCGGATCGGGTCGCGGGCCTGGACGCCGGGGCCGACGACTACCTGCCCAAGCCCTTCGCCCTCGAGGAGCTGCTGGCCCGGCTGCGCGCGCTGCTGCGCCGCACCCAGGGCACGCTCGCCGACCAGTCGGACGCCCCGCTGGCCTTCGCCGACCTCACCCTGGACCCGGCCACCCGGGAGGTGACGCGGGCCGGCAAGCCGGTGCGCCTCACGCGGACCGAGTTCAACCTGCTGGAGCTGCTGATGAGGCACCCCCGGCAGGTGCTGACCCGTGCGCAGATCCTGGAGGAGGTCTGGGGCTACGACTTCCCGACCACCGCCAACTCGCTGGAGGTCTACGTCGGCTACCTGCGCCGCAAGACCGAGGCCGAGAACCTGCCGCGGCTGATCCACACGGTCCGAGGGGTGGGTTATTCGCTGCGTGAGACGGCCCCGTGAACCCTTTCGCCGAAGCTGAGCGGCACGACCACGAGGGGCGTCCCGGACCGTACGAGCGCCTGCGCGCCCGGATAACCGAGCTGATGTCGCACGTCCCGCTGCGCACCCGGATCACGGCGCTGGTCATGGTGGCGGTGGGCGTGAGCGTGGCGCTGGCCTCGATGGCGGCGTTCGTGACGGTCCGCAACCAGATCCTGAGCCAGACCGACACGACGTTGTACAACCACGCGAGCCAGGCCGCCCAGATGGTCCAGGGCCAGGTGGAGGAAGCCCGGCGGTATCAGCAGCCGCTCCTGCAGTTCGACCTGCCGACCTACAGCGACACCAAGGTGGTCGTCTTCAACAGCGACGACCAGGTGTACGTGGTGAAGGACAGCCCTCCGATGTTCAAGCCGTCCGAGGCGGACCTCCAGGTGGCCCTCAATGGAGAAGGCACCGCGTTCCGGACGGTGAAGCTCGCCGACGGGACCCGGGTCCGCATGGTGACCGTGCCAGTGGCGCAGAACGCGGCATTCCCCGGGGAACACCAGGGCGTCCTCCTCGCCGAGTCCACCCACGACACCCAGCAGACCCTCGGACGCCTCACCCTGGTCTCCATCCTGGTCGGCATCGCCGGGATCGCGGTCGCGGGCAGCGCCGGCATCACCGTCGGCCGCACCGGCCTGCGGCCGGTCGACCGGCTCACCGAGGCGACCGAGTACGTCGCGAGGACCGGCGACCTGCGGCCGATCGAGGTGCAGGGCACTGACGAGCTCGCACGGCTGGCCACCAGCTTCAACGCGATGCTGACCGCCTTGGCCCGCTCGCAAGAGCACCAGCGGCGCCTGATCGCCGACGCCGGGCACGAGCTCCGCACCCCGCTGACCTCGATGCGCACCAACATCGACCTGCTGGCGCAGGTCTTCGGGCCGGGGGCGGAGCCCGGTGCCGAGGGTCCCGGGAGCGGCCGGATCAGCGACGCCGACCGCGCCGAGCTCATCGCGGACGTGCGCGCCCAGATGGAGGAGCTCTCGGTCCTGGTCGGCGACCTGGTCGAGCTCTCCCGCGACGCCACGCCGCAGGCCGCGCCGGAGCCGGTGAACCTCGCCGACGTGGTGCGGCAGGCCGTGGACCGGGTCCGGCGCCGGGCCCCGCATCTGAAGTTCGACATCCAGGTCGAGCCCTGGTTCCTGGAGGGCGATCCGGCGACGCTGGAGCGTGCCGTGACGAACCTGCTGGACAACGCCGCCAAGTGGAGCCCGGAGGACGGGACGGTCACGGTGCGCCTGACCGACGGCCTGCTCCAGGTCTCCGACGAGGGGCCGGGCATCGCCGACGCCGACCTGCCGCACGTCTTCGAGCGCTTCTACCGCTCCCCCGAGGCCCGCACCATGCCGGGCTCCGGGCTGGGCCTCGCGATCGTGCGGCAGGCCGCTGAGAACCACGGCGGCCGGGTCGCGGCGGCGCGGGCCCCGAGCGGCGGCGCGTTGCTGGGGCTGTGGCTGCCCGGACACCCGACCGAAGAGGCGGCGGCCGAGACCGACCCGCCGCCCCCGGCCGCGTGATCGTCGCGCGCCCCTGAGAAGGTCAACACCTTGAGCATCCGTGCCGCGCGCGACGCCGTGACGTGCCGAACATGTCACAGACGTCCACGACGGCATAAGGTCGGAACCCAGGAGCGCACCCGCGGCGACGCGGCACTCCTGGGTGTCTTTTCGGTCACCTCTTGACCAGGTCTCAGCAGCTCTTAAGGTGAACAGGCGAAGCTCCTCGACATGAACGAACCCTCGAGCAACGCAGGCGGCGTCGGCGGCCTGGGCGAAAACGGTGCCGGCGAGGCCGCGCACCAGGACGTGCGCGACACCTTCGGCGCGAACCCCGCCACGTCCGGCGGCTCCGGGGCTCAGGACCCCAACGCCACGACGGCGTCCTTCCCGGCCGGCGACGGTGCGGACCCCCTGGCCGGTGCGACGGCCCCCACACCGGCTGCGGCCGACCAGCCGACGCTGATCCAGCCGGCCGACGAGCAGACGCTGGTGCAGCCGGCGGTCCAGGCGGCGCAGCCGGACCCGGCCGCGGGGCAGGGCGCTCCGGCGACGCAGGCCGCGCAGGCGCAGGCGGCGCCAGTCCCGCCGGCCCAGCCCGGCCAGCCTGCCCAGCCCGCCCAGCCGACTCAGCCCGGCCAGCCGACGCCGCCCGGCCAGCCGACTCAGCCCGGCGCCGCCTTCGGCCAGGCCGCCCAGCAGCACACCGCGCAGCAGCCCGGGAACGGCAACGGCACCCACCTCGGCCCCGGCCCGACCCCTCCGCCGAACTGGGCCGCGCCCTCCGACGCTCAGACTTTCCCGCCCTACATGCCCCCCGGCTCGCAGGAGAAGCGCTCCGCGTCCGGCGCCAGCAAGATGCTGGTCGCGGTGGCCCTGGTCGCGGGCCTGATCGGCGGCGGCATCGGCACCGCGGTCACCTACGCGGTCAAGGACAGCGGCACTGCGTCCGCGTCGCCCACGTCGAGCGGCCGCGCCCCGCTGAACACCAACAACACCGCGCTGAACACCCCCGGCAGCGTCACCCAGGTGGCCTCGTCGGTCATGCCCAGCGTGGTCGACATCCAGGTCAGCACCTCGGACGGCAGCGGCGACGAGGGCACCGGCATCATCTACAGCTCCGACGGCCTGATCGTCACCAACAACCACGTGGTGGCCGCGGCGGCCGCCGGCAACAGCAACAGCAACAGCAACCAGCAGCAGAACAACAACCCGTTCGGCGGCGACCAGGGCAACAACGGCTCCACCAAGGGCACCGGCGGCCCGGCCACCATCACCGTCACGTTCAACGACGGCAAGACCGCCACCGCGCACGTGGTCGGGACCGAGCCGCTGGCCGACCTGGCCGTGATCAAGGCCGACGGCGTCTCCGGCCTGACCAAGGCCTCGTTCGCCGACTCCAAGAACCTGGCGGTGGGCCAGCAGGTGGTCGCCATCGGGTCGCCGCTCGGCCTGACCAGCACCGTCACCTCCGGCATCGTCAGCGCCCTGAACCGTCCGGTGCAGACCCAGGGCGACACCGGCCAGACCGTGGTGCTGGACGCGGTGCAGACCGACGCCGCGATCAACCCCGGCAACTCCGGCGGCCCGCTGACCGACATGCAGGGCAACGTCATCGGCATCAACTCGGCGATCGCCTCCAACAGCAAGTCCGGCGGACTCGGCGGCAGCAGCGAGCAGGCCGGCTCCATCGGCCTGGGCTTCGCGATCCCGATCAGCGAGGCGCTGCCGATCGTCGACGCCCTGGCCAAGGGCCAGCCGGCGCAGATCGCCTCGCTGGGCGTGCAGCAGTCCGGCAACGGCGACACCACCACCCGTACCACCAAGGGCTACAAGGTGGAGCAGGTGCCCTCCGGCGGGCCGGCCGACAAGGCGGGCCTGAAGTCCGGCGACGTGATCACCAAGATCGGCGACCGGCTGGTGTACTCCTACGCCGACGTGGCCGCCGCGGTGCGCTCGCACCGGCCGAACGACACGATCCCGGTCACCTTCACCCGTGACGGCAGCTCCAACACCGTCAACGTGACCCTGGGCGTGCTCAAGGTGCCGACCGCCCCGGCCCAGTAGGGGCGGTAAGAAGCAGGCGTACCCTTGAGGGGTGTCTGACGAAAGTGGAATCGCGGTCCTCCGCGCCGGTTTCGGCGCGGAGGCCGTTCCGTATCTGGCGGCGCTCGATCTCCAGCGCGAGGTCCACGCCAAGCGGGTGGCCGACGAGGTCGGCGACACCCTGATCCTGCTGGAGCACCCGCCGGTGTTCACCGCGGGCCGCCGCACCGCCCCCGAGGAGCGGCCCACCGACGGCACCCCGGTCCTGGACGTCGACCGCGGCGGCCGCATCACCTTCCACGGGCCCGGCCAGCTGGTCGGCTACCCGATCCTGCGCCTGCCGGAGGCGATGGACGTGGTCGGCCACGTCCGGCGCCTGGAGGAGGCGATGATCCGGGCCTGCTCCGACCTGGGCCTGGAGACCACCCGGATCCACGGCCGCAGCGGTGTGTGGATCCTCGGCGACGCGATCGAGCGCCAGGACCTCGGCGGGCTGAACCTGCAGCTGCGCACCGTCGGCGCCCCGGTGGACGAGGACGAGGAGTTCGACCCGCGGCTGGCCGGCCCGGAGTACGCCCCGTCCAACGCCGGCCAGCGCAAGGCCGACCGCAAGCTGGCGCAGATCGGCGTGCGGGTGGCCAAGGGCGTGACCATGCACGGCTTCGCCATCAACTGCGACGTCGATCTGGCCTGGTTCGACAAGATCATCCCCTGCGGGATCCGGAACGCCGGCGTCACCTCGCTGTCCGCCGAGCTCGGCCGGGACGTGACCGTCGACGAGGTCGCGCCGCTGATCGCCGGGCACCTCCAGGACGTGCTCGCCGAGCAATCCCAGGCGTCCGCCCTGGTCGGCGCGGTGAAGGAATAGCCTCCAGCCCGCGTAGGCTGGTAATCACAGGAAACCGCGGTACCCCTCTCACAAGGAGACTCGAAGTGACGGCCGTCACCCCAGAACCAGAAGGCCGCAAGCTGCTCCGGCTTGAGGTCCGCAACAGCGCCGTCCCCATCGAGAAGAAACCGAGCTGGATCAAGACCCGGGCCAAGATGGGCCCGGAGTACACCGGGCTGAAGAGCCTGGTGCGCAGCGAGGGCCTGCACACGGTGTGCGAGGAGGCCGGCTGTCCCAACATCTACGAGTGCTGGGAGGACCGCGAGGCCACCTTCCTCATCGGCGGCGACCAGTGCACCCGGCGCTGCGACTTCTGCCAGATCGACACCGGCAAGCCGAAGGCCTACGACACCGACGAGCCGCGCCGCGTGGCCGAGTCCGTGCAGACCATGGGCCTGAAGTACGCCACCGTCACCGGTGTCGCGCGGGACGACCTGGAGGACGAGGGCGCCTGGCTGTACGCCGAGACCGTCCGCCAGATCCACGAGCTCCTGCCCGGCTGTGGCGTCGAGCTGCTGATCCCGGACTTCCACGCCAAGCCCGAGCTGTTGGCCGAGGTGTTCGGCAGCCGGCCGGAGGTGCTGGCGCACAACATCGAGACGGTGCCGCGGATCTTCAAGGAGATCCGGCCCGGCTTCCGCTACGAGCGCTCGCTCGACGTGATCCGCCAGGCCCGCGACTTCGGCCTGGTCACCAAGTCCAACCTGATCCTGGGGATGGGCGAGGAGCGCGAGGAGATCTCGCAGGCGCTGGCCGACCTGCGCGAGGCCGGCTGCGACCTGGTGACCATCACCCAGTACCTGCGCCCCTCGCCGCGGCACCACCCGGTGATGCGCTGGGTGAAGCCGGAGGAGTTCGTCGAACTCGCCGAGGAGGCGCGGGAGATGGGCTTCGGAGTCATGTCCGGCCCGCTGGTGCGGTCCTCCTACCGCGCCGGGCGGCTGTACCAGGAGGCGGTCGCGGCCCGCGAGGCCGCCGCGGCGGCGGTGCTCGCGTAACCCGTCGATATCAGGAAGTTGTGAGAAGCGGCCCCGGTCCGAGCGACCGGGGCCGCTTCGTGTTCCGGCACGGGAATGCGGAGTATTGCGTATCCCGTTACCACGATTTGACCCTCCGGCGCCAGACCGGTAACAAAGAACTTTGATAGTGGCAGCGGCACGCCACCAGCCGCGCTGTATATCGCCCAGCGAACGCACTCCCGCACTTCCCCCTGTCTGCCCGCTTGTCTTCAGGTCGAGGTCCTCAGCCATGAGCTCCGCAACGTCCTCTGTCCGTTCCATGCTCCTGACCTTCGAACGCCGCGTGCTGCGCGCCGGCGGCCACCAGCGCGCGCTCGCCAACGCGCGGGCGGCGGTGTTGGAGGCCCGGGAACGCGCCGCGGTGCGGGCCGCCGCGCACGAGTCGCTCACCAGGCTCGGCGCCGGCGCCGAGTAACCGGAGGACCCGATGGCGAGCCGGCCGGCGACCTGAGCACCGAACTGGTTTACCACCACGCGCGAGCACCACGTATCCTGCGTGCCATGGCACGCGACACCACGACGAACACCCCCGACGGCGGGGCCGCCCCCAAGAAGGGCCGGATCAGGCAGATCCGCGAGGTCTACTCGATGACCCGCAAGGAGGATCCCAAGCTCCCGCTGGTGCTGGCCGCGTGGGGCGTGGGAGCCCTGGTGGTCTTCGTGGGCCTGGGCTTCCTGCTGGGGTCGCCGGTGTTCTACGGGATCTTCGGGATCCCGGTGGCCGTGCTGGCCATGATGATCGTTTTCGGGCGGCGGGCGCAGCGCGCGGCCTACGCCTCGATCAAGGGGCAGCCCGGGGCGGCCGCCTCGGTGCTGGACACGCTGCGCCGCGGCTGGGACGTGACCCCGGGCGTGCGGTTCAACCGGCAGCAGGACATGATCCACCGGGTGCTCGGGCGGCCGGGCATCATCCTGGTCGGCGAGGGCAACCCGAACCGGCTCAAGACGCTGTTCACCGAGGAGCGCCGGCACCTGACCCGGCTGTTCGGGCCGGACGTGCCGCTGGTGGCCGAGGACATCATCGCCGGCGACGAGGAGGGCATGGTCCCGCTGGGCCGGCTGAACCGGACCGTGATGCGGCTCAAGCCCGCGGCCGGCAAGTCGTACCTGCGGCCGGCGCAGGTGCTGGCGTTCCAGAACCGGCTGAAGGCCGTGGGCCCGAACATGCCGATCCCGAAGGGCCCGATGCCGCGTAACGGGAAGATGCCGCGGGGCCAGATCCGCTAGTCGTCGCAGAGTGGCAGTGCGCCCGATGTAATGGCGCCGAAATGCCACGGAACGTGCTGGGGAGTCGGACGGCCCGCGACCGTGACGGTCGCGGGCCGTTGTCATGTCTCGTTCCTGTCCGGGAGTGCCGCAGAGCGGCTCTTCGGGCTCCTGAGCGGGCATGGAAAGGCGCGAGAGGGTTCGGAACAGCCTGTTCGGCGCCGCAGGCGGCTCAAGGGAGCCTCAAGCCCCGCCGGTTCAGCCGAGCGGTCCTGGAGCCGCCGATTCGACCGAGCGGCTCAGCGGGTCGCCATGATCCTCAGCGGGTGGCGACGATCATCGTGTGCGCCACCCGGTCGTGCATGCCGCGGCCGTCGGCGTCCCAGATCACGGCCGGGACGAACAGGAACAGGAGCACCGTGCGCATCCCGACGGCGTACGGCGAGGCCTTGCCGCCCTGGTCGGACGTGACGCGCAGCCCCAGGGCCGCCATGCCCAGGGTGGAGCCGCTGATCCCCAGCCCCACCAGGTACATCACCGCCAGCAAGCTCAGCGCCGCGAACTGGCCGGTCTTCAGCAGGCGGTCCCCGACCAGCAGGTAGGCCAGCCCGTAGGCGAGCGCCCAGTCGATCATCAGCGCGGCCAGCCGGCGGCCGACCGTGGCCAGCGAGCCGGGACCCGAGCGCGGCAGGCCGAGGCGCTGGCCGTAGTAGTCGGACGAGGTCATGCCACCACGGTACCCCGGGCGGGTTTCAGACCCGCCACCACCATCGGTCGGAGGCGTCCGGAGGGGGTGGTCGTGATCTAAGGAGTAGGTTGGACAGTGCCGGGGCTCCGTGTAACACGCCGGAAACAAAAGGGACACGGCCGGGAAACCGCCCTGTCCTACGGTCACAGGAGTGCCCGTTGGGAGACCCGGCCCGCAGGTGAGCCGTCGGCAGGCGCGCCAAGCGGCCGGTGAGAAGCGTACTCAAAGGAGTAGTTGATGTTCTCGAACGCCGACGAGGTACTGAAGTACCTCAAGGACAACGACGTGAAGAGCGTCGATGTGCGGTTCTGCGACCTGCCCGGCGTGATGCAGCACTTCACCGTGCCGGTCGAGTCGTTCGACGCCGACGTCTTCGCCCACGGGCTGGCCTTCGACGGCTCCTCGATCCGCGGCTTCCAGGCCATCCACGAGTCCGACATGCAGCTGCTGCCGGACGTCACCACCGCGCGCCTGGACCCGTTCCGCGCCGAGAAGACCCTCAACATCAACTTCTTCATCCACGACCCGCTGACCGGCGAGGCCTACTCCCGCGACCCGCGCAACGTGGCCAAGAAGGCCGAGGCGTACCTGCGCGGCTCGGGCATCGCGGACACCTGCTACTTCGGCCCCGAGGCCGAGTTCTACGTCTTCGACGACGTCCGCTTCGCCTCCGGCTCGCAGGAGAGCTACTACCACATCGACGCCGAGGCGGCGTTCTGGAACACCGGCCGCAAGGAAGAGGGCGGCAACCGCGGGTACAAGCCGCGGGTCAAGGGCGGCTACTTCCCGGTGGCCCCGAACGACCACTACGCCGACCTGCGCGCCACCATGAGCCGCACGCTGATCGACTCCGGCCTGGTCGTCGAGCGCCAGCACCACGAGGTCGGCTCGGCCGGCCAGGCGGAGATCAACTACCGCTTCAACACCCTGCTGGCCGCCGCCGACGACCTGATGCTGTTCAAGTACATCATCAAGAACGTCGCCTGGGGCGCGGGCAAGACCGCCACCTTCATGCCCAAGCCGGTCTTCGGCGACAACGGCTCGGGCATGCACTGCCACCAGAGCCTGTGGAAGGACGGCGCCCCGCTGTTCTACGACGAGGTCGGCTACGCGGGCCTGTCGGACACCGCCCGGCACTACATCGGCGGCCTCCTGAAGCACGCGCCGTCGCTGCTGGCCTTCACCAACCCGACGGTGAACAGCTACCGCCGCCTGGTCCCCGGCTACGAGGCCCCGGTGAACCTGGTCTACTCGCAGCGCAACCGCTCGGCGTGCATCCGCATCCCGATCACCGGCTCGAACCCGAAGGCCAAGCGCATCGAGTTCCGCTGCCCGGACCCGTCCTCCAACCCGTACCTGGCCTTCTCGGCGATGCTGCTGGCCGGCCTGGACGGCGTGAAGAACAAGATCGAGCCGATGGCCCCGGTGGACAAGGACCTGTACGAGCTCCCGCCGGACGAGCACGCCTCGATCCCGCAGGTGCCGGCCTCGCTCCCGGCCGTGCTCGACGCGCTGGAGGCCGACCACGGCTACCTGCTCGAGGGCGGCGTGTTCACGCAGGACCTGATCGAGACGTGGATCTCGTACAAGCGCGAGCGTGAGGTGGACCCGGTGCGGCTGCGCCCGACGCCGCACGAGTTCGAGCTGTACTTCGACATCTGAACACGCTTAGGGCAGCGGCCTGCGCCGTAGGCGCAAAGACGACTGCCGACCTGGGATGAAGCTGCTGGACACCTTCAGTTGATCATGGGCGTTTTCGAGCCTCATGGGGCCCGATGTGGGCCGGATGATCTTGACCTAGTAGCTTCAGAACTCGGATCGCGGTGGGCCCGCGGACTTCTTCGGGAGGCCGCGGGCCCACCGTCGTTCGGATGAGACCTGTGTGTGCCTACGCCGGCGGTGCCGCTGCACCGGCTAGGCCGCCTCCCCAGCCGAATACATCGCCTGGGTGAAGAAGCAAGGGTCACGGACAGTTTCAGTGGCCGTGAGAGGACTTATAGGTCGACGCCGCACGTCACAGACTCGTCCACACCACGGTAAGGATCAAAGCCACAAGCCGGGTATGGATTGCTGGCACGACGCCCGTTCGCTCTTTCCGCCCTCGGTCCTACGCCGCTGCCACCGACACGCGGCGAAGACGAGCGGCTGTTGGAAGCCCGAGCAGCGCGACCGCGCCGAGGAGCAGGAAGGCCGTGGTGGGGTCGCCGACGAGCATTCCGGTGGCGCCCGCGACGGCGAGGCCGCCGAGGTTGCCTGCCATCCAGATGAGCCCGGTCGCCGTGCCCTCGGCCTGTGAGGCGTGACGTTCCGCAAGTTCGAAGGCGATGGGCAGCGCTGGGAGGAGTGCGAAGCCGATTGCCGTCAGACAGACGGCCCCGACGGCAGTTCCTGGTGATATCGCCATGGCGACGGCCGCTGTAGCGGTGATCAGCAGGCCGCCGGAGAGGACCCTGACCTCGGTGCCGCGCCGGGCCGCCAACACCGGCACGATCGCGCAGCCGACGACTCCGGCGGCGACGTTGCCCATTAGGAGCAGGCTCGCCGTCGACGAGCTGACGCCGGCCGGCGTGAGCAGCGCCTGCGCGTAGGTCGTGAGGGCGATGAAGGCTCCGGACGGGGCGAACGCGAACAGGCACAGGCGGCGGACGAACGGGTCGGACCACGCCAGCCGCAGGGTGGCCAGTCCCGGCCGCTCGGTGGCATGGTGGTGCTCGCCGGGGCGGCGCACCGTAACGAGCATGGCCACCGCCGCGACGACGGTGAAGGCCGCGCTGACGGCGGTCAGCGCGCCGAGCTGGTCCGCGCCGGGGAAAACCGCGCCGAGGACGAAGGCCACGACCATGCCGGCGAACGTGGACGCGGTACCGAGGGCGATACCCTTCGGCCGGTTCTCTGGAGCGAGGTAGCGGCCAGTAATGCCGGTGACGGCGTTGAGGACCAGTGGCTGAGCGACCGCGACGACGACCTGTCCGCCCAGCAGCCAGCCGTAGGTCGGGCCCCCGAGCCGCAGCAACGCGCCGACGGTGGTCAGGACGGCGCCGGCCGACAGGCCGCCGCGGAACCAGCGGTCGAGGACTAGGCCGGCCGGGATGGCCAGGACGATGTACATCAGCGGGAAGACCTGCGCGAGCCAGCCGATGGCGTTCTCGGAAACGCCGTAGTGCTCGGCCGCGACGGTAGTGACACCTGAGTAGTTCAGCCAAAGGATCTGCGTCGCGGCGCCCAGCAGGGCGTAGGCGATGACGGCTGACCAGCGGCTGCGAGACTCTGACATAGCGGCGCCTTTCTCGGTCCCCCCTGCAACGGCGAGGTGTGATGGCGACCATAAAGACGTGCCAGCGCGCACGGGAAACAACGCTTTCGGCGTCGAACTACAACTAGGTGTTGTAAGCGCAGTGGCGAGGCCGGTCTGCGCGGGCCAGCAAGCCCGCATACCAGCCCAGTCCGCACATCAGCCCAGCCGCGGGCCGAGCAGACTGCGACCGACTAGGCCTCCGGATCCTCAATGGCCGCGACGATACCGCGCTCTCGATCCCGGACCTCCTGCGCCACGTTCACGAACCGCTCCACCGCTCCCTTTCGGTGCCCGCGCCGCCAGGCAACGACCAGCGCCGACCCGGTCACCCCGGCGAGCGGCACGAACCGCACTCCGGCGTGCGGCATGTACCGCCGCGCGCCGACCGCCGTCACCGAGCACGCCAGCCCGGCGGCGACGACCTGCATCTCCTCGGTGTGCGAAGTGCTCTCCCGGACCACTGCGGGCGGACGGCCGCCGCGGTACTCGTCCAGCGTCCAGTAGCGCCGCCAGGCCGTGTCGGCGGTGCGGCCGACGGTCAGCGGTTCGCCGATGATGTCGGCGGGCGTGACGACGGCCCGCACTGCCAGCGGGTGGTCCGGGGGCAGCACGGCGACCAGCGGTTCCACGAACAGCGGCAGCCACTCCAGATCCGGCGTCGCCACGGGGAGCCGGATCAGCGCGACGTCCGACCGGCCGTCGGACAGGCCGCCGGACGGGTCGTCGAAGCCGCTCTCCCGTAGCTCCACCTTGATGTCCGGATGGCGGGCCGCGAACTCGGCCAGGATCGGCGTGGTCAGCTCCAGGGCGCCACCGATGACGAAACCCAACCGAATCGTCCCGGACAGGCCCTGGCCGGTGCTGCGCGCCGCGGCCACGCCGGCGTCCAGGACAGCGAGCGACTCCCGGACCGCGTCCAGGAACGCCTCGCCGGCCGAGGTCAGCGCCATACTGCGGGTGGTGCGCTCCAGCAGCCTGGTGCCGACCGCGTCCTCGAGATCGCGGAGCTGCTTGCTCAGGGCCTGCTGGGTGACGAAGAGGCGGGCGGCCGCCCGACTGAAGTTCAGCTCCTCGGCCACCACGACGAAGTTCCGCAGCTTCTGCGTGGCCACATCCACAACGAATCATTGTAGACCCACGTTCAACACGTTGTTTCCCTCGCGGAAGATGCGCACTTACGTTGGCGGCCATACCCCGGACGCTGTGCACCGCCCTCGTGAAGGAGACCACCGTGGCTGAGAAGTGGCGCAACTGGGCTCGGCAACAGGCCTGTGTCCCCGCTCGTGTCGAGCGGCCCGCGGACGAGGAGCAGCTCAGCGCGGCGATCAAGCGCGCCGCCCGCGAAGGCCTTCGGGTCCGCGCCGTCGGCAGCGGGCACTCGTTCACCGACACCTGCCTCACCGACGGCGTCATGATCGACCAGACCGGCATGCAGCGGGTCCTCGGCGTCGACCGGGCGACCGGGCTGGTGCGCGTGGAGGCCGGCGTGAAGCTGCACCGGCTGACCGCCGAGCTGCACCAGCACGGCCTGGCCCTGGAGAACCAGGGCGACATCGACACCCAGTCCCTGGCCGGGGCGCTGGCGACCGCCACCCACGGCACCGGCGAACGCTTCCGCAACCTGTCGGCGAACGTCGTCGGTTGCCGCCTGGTCACCGCGACCGGCGACGTGGTCGAGATCGACGAGGCGCGCGACCCCGACGCCTGGCGTGCCGCGCGGGTCTCGGTCGGCGCCCTCGGCGTGATCTCCAGCTACACCCTCCGTTGCGTGCCGGCGTTCCGCATTCACCGGATCGACGAGGTCCGCCCGGCCACCGAGGTGCTCGTCGATCTTGATCGCCTGGTCGCCGAGCACGACCACTTCGAAGTCATGGCCCTGCCGCACACCGACAAGGTGCTGACCTATGCCTCGCAGCGCACCGACCGCCCCGCGGCGCCGCCCGGACGCCTCGCCGCGTGGTGGAACGACGACCTGCTCAGCAACGCAGGGCTGGGCGCCGCCTGTCATTTCGGGCGCCTGTTCCCGGGCGCGGTGCCGCGAGTGGCCCGCGCGCTCACCGGGGTGATCGGCCGCTATGAGCAGCTGAACGACAGCCATCGCGTCTACGCCCACAAGCGCCGGGTGCGGTTCACGGAGATGGAATACGCCATTCCTCGCGTGCACGCTGTGGAGGCGTTGGAACGTGTCAGGGCTCTCATCGTTGCGCGATGGATTCCGGTGCTGTTCCCGATCGAGGTGCGGTTCACGGCACCCGACGACGCCTTCCTGTCCACCGCCTACGGCCGCGACACCGCGTACATCGCCGTCCACCAGGTCGTGCGAGCCGAGTACGAGCCCTTCTTCCGCGCCGTCGAGGCGATCATGGACGAGTACGAAGGCCGCCCGCACTGGGGCAAGCGCCACTTCCAGTCCGCCGCCACGTTGGCGGCGCGGTACCCCGCCTGGCAGGACTTCCAGGCCGTCCGTGCACGCCTCGATCCCCACGGGTTGTTCACGAACGACTACGTCGCTCGCGTCCTCGGCGCTCCGGCCGGACGGGAGGCCTGACCGTTGACCGCTTCCAGCTCCGCCGCCACCAATGACGCCGCCATTGATTTCGCAGCCCTCGAACGGGCCACCCGCGACCTCCAGCCGCCGTTCGCAGTGGTCGATCTGCGAGCCCTCCGGCAGAACGCCGAATCCATGCGACGCCGGGCCGGCGGAAAGCCGATCCGCCTGGCCAGCAAATCGGTACGCTGCCGGGCGATCATGCGGTCGGTGCTGGCGATGCCCGGTTACCGGGGGATCCTCGCCTTCACCGTTCCCGAGGCCGTGTGGCTCGCGGAGGAGTTCGACGACATCCTCGTCGGCTACCCCACCGCCGACGACGACGCGCTGTGCCGGATCGCGGAGGATCCGGTACTCGCGGCCAGGATCACGCTGATGGCGGACAGCCCCGCGCATCTGGATCGGTTCACGGCGGCGGCCGCCGCGGGCGGCCACCCGTTGCGCGTCTGCCTCGATCTGGACGCCTCGCTCGTGGCCTTCGGCGGCCGGCTCCACTTCGGCGCCCACCGGTCACCGCTGCACGAGCCTGCGCAGGCCCGCGAGCTGGCCCGGGATGTCGTCGGCCGCTCCGGACTGCGGCTGGTCGGCGTGATGTCCTACGAGGCCCAGATCGCCGGCGTCGGTGACGACGCACCCGGATCGCCGATGCGGCGGACGGCCATCAGGACCCTGCAGGCCGTCTCCAGGCGCGAGCTTCGGCGCCGCCGCGCCGCCGTGATCGCCGCCGTCCGCGAGCTGGCGCCGCTGGAGTTCGTCAACGGCGGCGGCACCGGCAGCCTGGAGAGCACGGCTTCGGAAGCCGCCGTCACGGAACTCGGTGCGGGATCGGGCCTCTACGCGCCCACGCTGTTCGACACCTATCGCGGCTTCCAACCCCGGCCGGCCGCGTTCTTCGTCCAGTCGGTGGTCCGGCGCCCGAACGCCGATCGGGCGACCCTCCTCGGCGGCGGCTGGCCGGCTTCGGGCGCCGCCGGGGCCGATCGGCTGCCGACGCCGGTGTGGCCGGCGGGGCTGCGGCTCACCGGCCTCGAAGGAGCCGGTGAGGTACAGACGCCGCTCGTCGGCCCAGGCGCCGCACGACTCGCCGTCGGGGACCGGGTCTGGTTCCGGCACACCAAGGCCGGTGAGGTGTGCGAGCGTGTGAACGTCCTTCACCTCGTGGACGGCGACCGGATCGTCGGCTCTCCGCCCACCTATCGCGGTGAGGGCCAGGCCCTGCTGTAACCGCGCTCGGATAGCCGAAAGGCGGCTGGGATTCCCAGCCGCCTTTCATTGGGTCGGTCACGACGACGACGCGATCGCCTTGCGGAGGACCGTCGGATGCGAACCTTCATATGCGCGATCAGACCACGGTGACGTACTGCGGGGACGCCTGAACGCGCCGGGATTCACCGTGTCTTCGGCGGGTCGCATCATGGATGACTCCATTGCTGATTCGTCCCGCCATGGCAGGTGTAGATGATCAGCTGGGTGCCAGTCGCTGTGCCGCCTCCATAGGCGTCCAGGCACTTGCCAAGCGCCTGGAACTCTTTGCTGGCGCTGACATATGTCCATTGCTGCGCGGCAGTTCCGTTGCAGACGTACAGCTGAACGGCAGTGGTGTCGGCGCTGGAGGCGTTGCGGACGTCCATGCACTTGCCGAGAGCGCGGATCGTCCCATCGCCGGGGAAGGTCCAGGCCTGGGCGGATCCGCCGTTGCAGTCGTTCAACTGAAGCTGCGTCGCGTCCAGCGTGGAGCCGTTGGGCACGTCGACGCACCGACCGCTGCCGACCCCGATGATCGGCCCGGTCGCCGAAGTGATCGTCCCCGTGCTGTAGGCGATCGTTGTCGCCGCCGAGGTGGGCTGTGACCCGGTGGTGACGGTCAAGACATGGGCCGTGCCGTCGTAGGAGAAAGTCGTGGCGGCGCCGTTGACGGTGACGGCAGAGGGCGCTGTCGCGACGTTGCGCACCTTGAGCGTCCAGGTGCGGTTGGCGACGGCGCCTGTGTAAGTACCCGACATCGCGCCGATCGTGACCGCGTGCGCGGCATCGTCGTAGCCGATCGCGGTGGTGGCCGATGCGGCCGAGTGGCTGACGCCGTCGTCTTCGAAGAGCCTGAACGCCCCGTTGCCGCCAGCGGCGACGTCCAGGGTGACCTGGCTCATCGGGGACGCGTTCGCCGAGTCGACGTAGTCGGTCCGGGTGGCCATGACGCCGCCGGCGCGCAGGAACACCGGCATCGTGTCCAGTGTGGTCGACACCGAGGCGGTACCGGGTCCGGTGTAGGTCTTTCCGGTGAAGTAGTCGGTCCACACTCCCGGCGGGAACCACACCGTCGTGTTCACCGTACCGGTGCCGGCGGTGGTCACCGGCGCCACGAGTACGTCGTCACCGTAGGTGTACTCAGTGCCGTAGTCATACGCCTCGTTGTACTCGGGGTAGTTCAGATACAGTCCGCGCACGATCGGCAGACCGGTGGTCGTGGCCTGGTGGGCCAAGGTGTACGTGTACGGCACCAGTGCCTCGCGCAGTTGCAGGAACTTCTCGGCGGAGGCCGCAGCTGCCGGCGAATAGTTCGCGGCCGGCGTCACCGCGCACCCGGTGGCCGCGGAGTTCGCCGTGGTGCAGTTGTAATCCCAGGGCAGCCGGAATCCGTGGTTGGAGTGCAGTCGCAGAATCGGCTGGAAGGCACCCAGCTGGACCCAGCGTGCGTACATGTCCGGGTCGTCGTAGCCGCTGCCGCCGTTGAAGGCGCCTATGTCGTGGGAGACGTAGGGTTCTCCGATGCCGCTGCCCTCGCGGGCCGTGAACTGCGCCTCGAACGCGAGCGTCGGCCACGCTGCGTACGTGTCGCCGGTGAAGTGCACGGCTGAGCGATGGTCGGCCCAAGCTCCGGAGACACCGGGAGTGAAGCCGTAGTAGTCGGACCCGTTGCCGCCGACCCGGCCCAGGACGTATCCACGTTGCCCCAGGGCGTCGCCATGGGCCTTGTACTGGGCGTTGATCCAGCTGTCCGGCGAGACGTCCGAATTTTTGGCAGCCCCTTCGTTGAAGCTCTGGTCCAGCCACCAGACAGGCGTTCCGTCATTCGTCTCGATGTTTGAGTGGAGATTGAAAAAGGCCCGCAGCTGCTTGGGATCCCGGAAATCGAAGTCTTCCCCGGAGACGAGATTGCCCGCTGTCGCGAGAGTTGCGGCGTACTGCGGGTCCGAGGACTTGATGGAAGGGTGGATGTTCAGCGCCAGCTGAAGATTTTGCTGCGACGCCCAGGTGAACAGCGCCTTGGGATCGGGGAACAGTGCAGGGTTGAATTCCCACCCGTCCCATTGGTTTGGAGCTTTCCAGTCCGTGTCCGCCACCAGCTGGTCGATCGGCGTCTTCGTGCTGCGGAAGGCGGGGATCAGCGTGTTCTGGTAGTTCGCCAGAGAGAAGGCGTTGTAGTCGCTGAACCAGACCCCGAACGCCGACCGGGGCAGCGTCGCCGCCGGTCCGGTGAGGTCGTGGAGGTCTTGAAGCGCCTGCTTGTAGTTGTGTCCGTAGCCGAAGAAGTAGCCGTCCTGGTAGGCGGCACCACCATGGCCGGGGCGCGGCGTCAGGCTCCCGTCGCTGTTGAGCAAGCCGGTGCCCGTGTCGTCCATCAGATACCAGCCGTCGCGGGAAAGCACGCCGTCCGCCATCGGCACCGAGCCGCCGACCTGGTCCAGAGCGCGCCGGTATCCGCCGAGGTTGTTGGTCGACGAAATCGGTGCCGGGACCGGAGTCGGATATGTCGCGCCGACCGCGGTCACGGCCACCGAGTCGATGTTCACGTTGCACGAGTCGGCCGAGCCGCAGGAAACCGCGACCGGCGAGTTCCCGGCAGGAAGGGTCACCGTGGTCGACGACACGGCCCAGGTGTTCCAGTCCGCCGTCGTCGGCAGGCTCACCTGCTGGGAGACGCCGTTCGCCGTGACAGTGGCGGTCCGTGTCTGGTTCTTCCCGTCGCCGCCGGTGGAGTTGGCATACCGGAACTGCACCGCGTACTGGCCGGCCGCCGGGACGGACTCCTGCCAGCTGATTGCCGCCCCGGAGGTGAACCCGGCGACGAAGCCGGTTCCGGTGAATCCAGTGTGGTCGGTGGCCGCTGCGGCCGACCCGGACAGCGCCAGCTGCTCAGCCTCACAGCCGGCCGGATACGTGCAGGTGCCGCTGGCCGGAGGGAACTTGGGGTAGGCCGTCACCGCCTGGGTGCCCGCGGTCAGGTTGACTGACAAGTTGCTGCCGTTGACCGGTCCAGAGCCCTCCAGGTACTTCAGCGTCAGGGCGGAAGTCTGGATGATGCGGTATCCGCCCGACACCGAGGTCGTATAAGCGGGGACCGGCATGGCCCGGTTGACGGCGGTGAAGGTCGGACTGTCCTGGAACACGCCGTCCCCGGCGTACTCGACCCGGATCAGTGTGGGTGATTCGACGGTGAACCGTGCTGAACCGTCGATGACGATGGCCGTCGGGGTGGCGGCGGCGGCACTGCCCGGACACAGCAGACCAGCCGCTGGCACAGCGAGCGCAAAGGCCGCGCTCAGAGTCAGGAGCCGTGCTCCTGTTCGTGATTTGGTCACCTTTTCCTCACTCGATGTCGGTGATGAACTTCAAGCCCCGTCTGGCTCCGGCCCGGTTGGTGTGTCAGGGGCCGGAGAGGCCGCTGCGGCGAGGCAGAGTCCTCGCCGCAGCGGCGTTCTTTGATTCACTACGGGCTGACGAAGTTCCACCTCTGTGAAGGGGACCCGACACAGATGGCCAGCTGCAGCTGCACGCCGTTATCCGTCCCGTTCCCGACCGGTGTCAGACAGCTGCTCCCACCGGGCCCGTTGGTCACGGTTCCGTCGGCGTGTGCCGTGAACTTCTGTCCCGCGATGCCGGTCCCGCAGGTCTGGACCGCTATGATCGGCGCTGAGGCATCCAGGCAGACGCCATCCTTGCCGGTCAGCGTTCCGCTGCCGGTGAAGGTCCAGAGCTGGTTGGTGTTCTTAGTGCAGACGTACAGCGTGGGCTGCGTACCGGGAGTGGTGCTGCCGTAGGGAAGGTCGATGCACTTGCTCGCAGCCTGCCCCACGAGCTCCACGTTTGCCGGGGGCTGAACCGCAGGGCTGGGCGGAACCGCGACACCCGTGGCGGAGATCTCCGCCGCGCTCGTCCACGGTCCGCGGTTGCCGGCCTCGCTCAGCGCCCGGAGCCGCAAGAACCGGGCCTTGGTCGAGGCCAAGGCCACGGTCTTCTCCGTGGCGTCGTCGGCGAAGTGCCCGACGGCCACCGGCGAACCCCACGTGACCCCGTCAAGGGAGAGATAGACTTCGTAGTCGCCGATCCGGCCGTTGATGCCTCCGTCCTGCCGGGGCAGATACTTCACCGAGTCGACATAGGACTGCGTGCCCATGTCGATCTGGATCTCGTGCGGCAGTCCCGGGACCGGGCTCACCGACCAGTCGGTGTGCCAGAAAGTGCCGGTGTTGCCGTCGATGGCGTTGACCGCGGCGCCGTTCTCCGCGTTGGTCTCCTGGCTGTCGTAGGACTTCACGGTCCAGCCGGCCTTCGAGATCAGTGGCGACGGGACAGTGCTGGGCGGTGTGGGAACCGTGGCGTTCGTCAACGTGGTGGTGAACGCCCCGGACTGGTTGCCGGCCTTGACCCACAGCAGTCCACCGTGGTCATTGGGGTCGAAGTAGTAGCCGGTGGTGGCCGCATCGTAGGCGGCCTTGCTGGTCAGAGCGGCCAGCGCGGTCGACCCCACGGTCACCGCACTGGGCCCTCCAGACAAGTGCGTCGTGAATTCGTAGCCTCGGCTTGCCGGCTTGCCGGTGTAGGAACCGGTGCTGGCGCCGACGCTGATCACGACGTTGCCCGAGCCCGACGCCGGCGCCGTGACGTTGACGGCCTGCGTCGCGGAGGACCCCTTCTGGTAGTCCCGGGTGATGCCGTCGTCTTCGTACAGCGAGAAGGACGAGTTCCCGCGCGGGTAGACGTCGTATGTCAGCGTCGACACCGGCTTCTCGCCGGTGTAGTTCATCTGCGGCCACATCGGCACGATGGCGCCCTGCCGCACGAACAGCGGCAGCGTGTCCAGCGGCGCGTTGTAGCCGTTGACGGTGGTCGGACCCTGGTAGGTCTTGCCGGTCCAGTAGTCGGTCCAGACCCCGGCCGGCAGGTAGATGCCGTCGCGGGTGGTGGTGCCGTCGACGACCGGCGCGACCAGGAAGTTGTCGCCGGCCATGAACTCCTCGCTTACGGAGTTGCCCTGCGCGACCGGGTCGTTCGGGTACTCCAGAACCAGAGCACGGGTCGCCGGCACGCCGGTCACCGAGGCGGTGTGGCTCATGGTGTAGTGGTACGGCATGAGCCGCATCTTCAGATCCAGGTACTTGCGGTTGTCCGACAGGTTCGGCTCGGAGTACTGCCACGGCTCCTTGTCGTTGTAGCCGGCACTGGGGTTGGTGCTACCCCAGCCTGACATGGTCATCGAAACCGGCAGGAAGGACTTCCACTCCAGGTCACGGGTGAACTGGTTCGGGTCGCCGCCGCCGATGCCGCCGACATCCCCTGAGGCGTAGTTGAGCCCTGACAGGCCTGCGCTGGCCACCGCCGGGACAGACCACCGGATCGTGTCGTTCGTACCGGAGTTGTCGCCGGTCCACACGATGGCGTTACGCTGCGTACCCGCCCATCCGTCGACGGTCCAGACGAACCGGCGCGCGTTCGAGTTGTTCTCGATCCCGTTCACCGCCTGCTGCACGCCATCGAAGGCGTACTCGTAGCCGCCGCCGACCCAACCGACGTCCGTCTTCACGCCCCGCGTGCCATCGGTGCCGACTTCGGTGGCGATACTCGGCAGACCGGTGGAGGTCCACAGGCCAGTGTGGAAGCCGAGGCTCGCCAGGCTGGAGACCGTGGTCTGCAGATTGGTGTAGCCGCAGCCGTAGCCGTCGTTGGGCAGGAACCAGCCGGACGGCATGTTCGCGTTCCGCGCCGCCTGGGCGTAGGCGATCACGTCGGTGGTCGTCTGATGCCCCAGGCGCGTGTGGTCGCCGCTGTAGGTCGGGTTCGAGGCGTTCCAACAGTCGGCATTGCCCAGTTCCAAACCCCACTCCGGCGCCAGGAACGGCTTGCCGGTCACATCGGTGTAGGACCCGAGGACGCCCTTGAGGTCGTTGCCGATGAAATAGTAAGCGTCGAACCGCTTCTCGTTCTGCGTCGTGGTGACCGGGCTGTTGAACGCGTACGAGCCCTTCTGCCAGGTGTTGCGCAGAACGCCGTAACCGTTGGTGCTCATGTAGAACGGCGCCGGGCTGGCGTTGTTGTTCTCCGCCCAGCCGTTGTCGGCTGCAATGGGCACGGTCATCCCGCGCAGCGCCCACGCGCCGAGCCGGAGCCCGGTCCCGTAGAACTGCTCGCTCGGGCCGCGGCCGAGGCTCTGCGTCGTGTCGGTGTCGGTCCAGCTGATGCCCGCGGACTCGGCCCAGATCAGAGTGCTGTTGTCGGGCCGGTAGGCGGCGAAGGTCAGCGGCGCCTTGTAGACCCGCAGGGTCACCGAGCCGGTGTCGATCCGATAGTAGGAGCCGGCGTCCGACCAGGTCGTTGCCGGCGGCGTGAAGGCGGTGTTCACCGCGATCTTGCTGCCGGCCGGGTTCGTGAACGACCCCGAAGGATCCAGTTGGATCCGGAAGATGTCCGCGCGCAGGAACGACACCTGCACGGCGGTCGAACCGGCAGAGACCGAATAGGTGGCGCCCGACTGGGAGAACGCCGTGACGTTTCCGACGGTGGTGGTGGCGGCCGACGCCGGAGTGGGCGCGAAGGCCACGAGGGCGGTCCCGAGGAGCGAGGCCGCTGCGAGGATCCGTGGGACGTGCCCACGGAGCAGACGAGTAAGCGTGCGCATGCCGGACATCGAAGCGCGCAGCGAGTGTGACGTCCAGTGAGTGGATCGGCAAAAAATCGTTCAGTTTCAAGCAACATTGGCCGCGAGATCACGGACGACCCTGGTGGTCAAAGGTACCTGCGGTAACTATTCGCCCAGAGTGGACCGGAGGGGCGGCGAGATGTGCGCAGCCAGGCGCCGTCTCAAGCGCGTCCCGGACATGACTCTCCGCCGGCGCGCGAGACGGGTCCAGACGTCTGTCCGCCACCCTTCAGCTCACGCTTCGGACAGATTTCTGTGACCCCGCGGCTGCTGCCGACTCTCCTATGCGAGCCCCGCTGCAGACAGAGGGCCGCCGTTGTTGATCGGATTGAGAAGATCGAATTTGAGTGGTTTGACGAGTACACGCTCAATAACATCCACGGAAGGAAACGAACGCGTGCTTGGATCACCTCGCCTGAAGGTCGGCGCGGCAGTGCTGGCCGCCGCACTCTCGGCCACCCTCGGGATCGCCCCCTCGCTTGCCTCGGCCAGCGTCGGTGCAGGCAACATCTCGATCGGCTGGTCGATTCCGAACGTTCCATCCGCCGGGTTGACCAACATCACCTTTCCGATGACGGTCGACCCGAAGACGTTGCATGAGGACGGCACCTACTTCGCGCAGCAGTTCGGATTCACGAAGTCTGGCGGCGCGTACATGGGCCTGCAGCCGCGACCGAACCTCAATGGGCACGAGCGGCTACACGCGGCGTTCTCCAGCTTCATAGCGGGTACGACTTCCACGGATCCGCTGTGCCACAACGGTGCCGACGGCGGAGCGGGCATGAGTTGCGGGGTGGATTTCGACGGTGTCTATGGACACCTCTACGCCTTGACCGTCGCACGGACCGGAGAGGATACATGGACCGGGACCGCCAGGGACACTGTCACCGGCGTGTCCACACACATCGGGACCTGGACGCTGAGCACCGGCAGTGGGAACCTGACCGGGTACTACGGCGGATTCGTGGAGTACTACCTCGGGATTTCGAACTGCGCGGGGATGCCCTTCATCGGGGTCACCTTCGGCGCGCCCACCTCGACGGACGCCGGAGGGCTGACCGGGTCGTCGGTCGCCAATGACGAGTACGGGGGTGATTGCCTCGGGCATGCCGCGTACAGTCGCGCCGCGGTCGGTAAAGGAGCGCACGTGACACGCGGGTTCGTAGCGGACACGACGTCGGAGGCGCCGACAACAGCGGCGGCGACAACAGCGGCGACAACAGCGGACGCTACGACAGCGGCGACTACTACGAAGCCGCGCAGTGCGGCCACTGCGACGGGTCCGGGCGCGTCCCCGTCGGGTTCGAACACGTCGGGGTCCGCCTCAGCCAAGACGGCCGGGTCGTCCAGTGCGTCGATCACGAGTTCGTCGACCGCGGTGACGCCCAGCGTCACAGCGAGCAGCGAAATCCCAGGAACGCCAGGTTCGTCCATCGTCGATACATCGGCCCAGTCGCCTCTTCCGCCCTCCGATTCGGCGCTCGCACCGCGATCCGACCTGACGGTGCAGTCCGCCTCGTCCGGCTCGGTGACGCTCGCGCTGGTGATCGGCGGAGCCGGGATCGCGGCCGTCGTGGCCGGATTCCCCATGCATCGACGGCGGTCTCGGCGGCGAGGTGACCACGGTTCCCGTTCAGCGGGTCGCTGACCGGCCTGCTCCGCCGTGTGCTCGGGCGGGTCGAGTCCACGGCGGAGTCCGCAGAGTATCGACCGCCGGGGCCCGTCAACCCACCGGCGTCACCGGGCTGTGTGACCTCTGAGGTCATGAGTCGGCTTCACCCGTCGCGTCATCGGCCTTGGCGACATCAGGGCCGACGACGCGCCGACCGGCGTCATCCCGATCGCCGGACCCAAGGCGAAACGCCTTCGGGCTGACCCCCACGCGCGCAGTGAACTGGCGGGCGAAGTAGCTCGGATCGTCATACCCGCACGCTTCGGCGATGGCGGAGATCGGAAGGGCCGTGGTCGTCAGGAGATCCCGGGCGTGAGCCAGCCGCTCACGGATGACGAACTCCATCGGTGAGCATCCAGTCAGCGCCTTCACCTTGGCTGCCAGGGTGTCGTAGGAGACGTACATCCGACGAGCCACGCCCTGGATGTCGACCGACTCCAGAGCGTGCTGGACCAGGTGGTCCACGGCAGCCCGGCCGATATCGCCCAGTGGCACACCGGCCTGGTGCACGAGCTGAATGATGCGGTGCAGCCGCGCCCCGGCGGCCAGATCGCGCCCGACCGACTCCGGCTGAGCCGCCGCCAGGGCCAGTTGGCGCAGCTCGTTGATGAGCACCGGCATGTCGCCCAGGGTCGTCAAGAGGGGCCCGCCAGCCAGCAGGCCGAGCCGCTCGTAGGCCTCAGTCGCCGGACCGTGGAACTGGATCCAGTGGTCGGACCATCCGCCGTCGTCCGTCCTGAGGACGTGCGGCACACGCGGAGGCAACCAGCAGAAGGAGCCGGGCCCCACCCGGCGGTCACGGCCTCGGCCCTCGATCTTGACTTCGCCGTAGCCGGCAGTGAGCAGTAGACCTGTGTACACCGGGCGGCAATCGGCCCACTGTCCGATCCTGTGCGGAGTCCGCCCGATGCCGTCGAGCACCAGGCCGGCCTCAGCGGCCTCCTCGGAGGGGTTCAGGTAGATCGATTCCTCAGACATGCCCACACCTCCGAACAGTCGAGCGGTAGAAATGGACTCCAGCGAGGAAAGCCATTGCACCGAAACGGCCGGCGGGCTTAATGTCGGCGGGCCGAAGAGCTTCGAGGCATGCTTCGCAACGAGAGCCAATAATTGTTGCGCGCTTGCGACACGGTGCTATCGCGGACGCCACTGAAAAGTCGATCGGCGACGCATCAGCACAGGTTAGGGTTGCTGCATTCCTGCTCGGAAGAAGACTACACTTGAAAATCCGCTCTTCGCTCGATAAAGGGCAATGTCTGCGCGCTTTAGTTGTGAGCTCCATGTAATCGCGCCGTCAGGCAATGCGATGCCGATGGAAGCCGCGGCGACCAGGCTCACCTCGCCGCCCAACGCAATCGGACGGGCTAGGCAATCCAGCAGCGCCTGAACCGAGTCGGCCGTTCCGCCAGGCGATGACTGGGGTAGCACCACCAAGAACTCGTCACCGCCCAGGCGACCGACGAGGCCGCCGGCCGGACACGACGCATCGAGTCGACGAGAGACCGCTTCCAGGACTGCGTCGCCTGCGTCGTGCCCATAGGTGTCGTTGATCATTTTGAAACCGTCGAGGTCCAGGAGAATGAGGCTGGGGCGGTGGCCCGCCCTGAGCGCCATGTCGTAGCGTCGACGGAGCGCTGAGCGGTTGGGCAACCCTGTCAAGCTGTCATGCTCGGCGGCGAACCGCGTGCGGAGCAGTTCATTCCGGACACGACGGCCGTTCAGCCACATCAAGGCCACTCCAGCAGCGAGCCCTCCGAGCCCGGGCCGTATGGCATGTCCGGCCATCGCCGTTTCTGGTTCTGCCTCATCGCGGAGACGTCGAGTCACACGGCAGAGTTCCTTCATCACGGTATTGTTCCTTCTACGCCGGGTTGGTTTTACAGCGGTATATGCACGATGTGTCGACGGTCCCTCTCGACACACTTTCCAGCAGACACCGGCAGGCGAGCTCATTCCAGAGCCTGGGCACCGATTTTCGATAACAAAACAGACAGATGGTTTCGGTTGTCATAGGTGGCCGTATAGAGGGGACCCGCAGTCCGCTAGGTCCACGGCCTCATTACGTAGGTATGTGTATGGGCAGCGGAGGAGTGGGTACTGCCCTCCCTCTGCAGCGCAGGCGAACATGCCCCTGAGAGAGCTACGTTTGTAGAAGCGGGTTCAGGGCGGGCGCCGGCGATCCCGTAATGACCCAGATCGGTGGGTGGCAGAGTGACCGCAACGAAGCATGACACTCGGAGCAAGCCCTCCCGTGCCAACTACGGCTTCGTCGGCCGTTCCGAGGAGTTGAAGCTTCTCCTGGAAACGCTTGAGCAGGAACCCGCAGTCGTCCTCATCGCGGGCGAAGCGGGCGTCGGCAAGTCACGCCTCCTCGACGAAGCCGCCGCGCGCGTGGAAGCGAGCGGAGTGCAAATATTGCGCGGTTGGTGCCACCCGCTGCGTGAACCTTTGCCTTTTGGGCCAGTCATCGACGCTTTGCAGTCCGCTCGTCTCCCAGCAGGCCATGTCACGCTCAGCCCAGTCACGGCTCAGCTGGCTCCGTATGTCCCCGAACTCGCCGACGCGCTCCCAGACCCGGCCGACGCTCCGGTCGGCGGTCCCCAAGGCCCCGGGCTGACCCACGCAATCCTCGGCGTACTCACAGCTCTCGGCCCGGCGCTGCTGGCCATCGAGGATGTCCACTGGGCCGACGAGGCCACGCGTGAACTCCTTCTCCTGCTCGCCCGCAACACCCCTCCCCACCTGCGTCTGCTTCTGACTTATCGTGAGGAAGAACTGCCAGAGCACCGCAATGTCCTCGGCAGCCCCTATCGCCGTCCGGTCGGCACCGCCGGTCTGGACCTCACCCTTGCTCCCCTGGACCAGAGGCACATCACCGAACTGGCCGAAACGGTCATCGGATACGGCGCCGCGGCCGTCTTGGGTCCTCAGCTCTACCAGCGCAGCGCCGGCCTGCCCCTCGTAGCCGAAGAGGATCTCCGCTTCCTCGCCGACCGTCTCGTCCACGCCCCGACCGGCACCACCCCGATGACCGTGCTTCGCGAGGCGGGTGTCCCCCGGGCTTTGAAAGAAGCCGTGACTTGCCGCGTAGCCGACCTTCCGGAGGATGCCGTAGCGGTTGTACACGCAGCCGCCATTTTGGCTGTGCCCGCCAGTGAAGAAACCCTCACCCAGCTTGCGGGCCTGAGCCAGGAGCGAGCCGAGACCGCTCTTGAAGCCGCCCTCACCGCTCACGTCCTGGAGGAGACCAGCCCTGACCGCTACGCATTCCGTCATGTCCTGGCCCGCCAGGCCGTATACGAGCGCATCCTCGGGCCCAGTCGCCGGCGCCTGCACCGCCAGGCGATCGCGGCGCTGGAGAATCAAGCCGACGCTCCCGTCGTCCAGCTCGCCTATCACGCTCGCCAACTCGGGGACCCCACCATCTGGATCCCCCGCACCAAGACCGCGGCCGAGCACGCCATCGCCATCGGCGACGACGGCATCGCCGCAGGCCAGCTCCAGCACCTCCTCTCCGAGGCCAGCCTGCCGACCGACATCCGCGTCTGGGCCGCTCTGGAGCTCAGCAGAATCATGAAGCGCCGCACCGAACCCGCCGAAAGCATCCCCCTCCTGCGGCGCATCGTCGCGGACACCTCGCTGCCGGAGGCAGTACGGGGCAAGATCCGCCTCAACGTCGGCCGGGTACTGATGAATCACGCCGACCCCCAAGGCATCCGTGAGCTGGAGATCGCCGTCACGGAGCTGGAGGCACGGCGACCCGAGCAGGCAGCCGTCGCCCTGGCCACGCTCGGTGCCGGCCAGTTTCTCTCCCGTACCCGCGAACAGAACCTGGCCGACATGGAGCGGGCGCGGGTGCTCGTCGAGCGCGGAGACGACCCGGTCGCGCGTGCCGGTGTCCTTGCGAGTCGCATCACCTTGCTGGGGAACCTCGCAGACCCGGCCGTCGACGAGCTCCTTCAGCGATTCCCGACCGAAGAGGGAAACCTGGAAGTCGCTTACCAACGCTGCCGGGCGCTGTACAACACGGCGGACAACTACCTGGTGATCGGCCGTGACGAGCGCGCCGCCGCGCTTCTTGACGCCGCCGAGGACTTGGCCAAACGCATCAACTACCAATTCATCCTCGTGCGGTGCGCAGTGGACCGGATCGAACTCGACTTCGGCGAGGGCCGCTGGGACAGCCTGGCCGACAGAGCCGACCACTTGGCCCACCAGAGCACAGTGCCCACTGTGGGCGTGGAACTGATGCAAATACGCGCGCAACTCGACATAGCAGCCGGGCGTTGGGGCGAAGCACAGCATGCACTCAGCTACTGCACGGGCGACGCCTTCTCGCTCACGTATCTGGTGGGCAGCGCCGTTCTCGGCCGCTACCATCTGGCGCGCGGCGACCCCGCAGCCGCCTGGAATGCAGTAGATCCGGCGTTGAAGGCGCTGCGCCACAAGGACATCTGGGTCTGGCAGACGGATCTGTTGCCCGTCGCAGCCGAAGCAGCAGGAGTGACCGGGCACCACCGGGAAGCTGCCGACATCGTCGACCGGGCGGCGAGTGGAGCGCGCGGTGCGGACGCCCCGGCCGCGACCGCCGAAATCCTCCTCGCCCAAGGCCTGATCGCCGCCGACACCGACCCCCGAGCCGCCTTCGACTTGCTGGAGCAAGCTCGCCTTCGTTACTCGGCGATTCCCCGCCCCTACCACGCCGCCCGTTGCTCGGAACACCTCGGCCACCTCCTCGCCGCCGACTCCGCTGCGGCAGCACCCCATTTCGAACGGGCACTCGATGCCTTCACGGCGCTCGATGCCACCGCCGACGCTGCCCGCTGCCAGCGCAGTCTGCGCAAGGCCGGCCAGTACCGCCCGGCCCCGCGGGGACGTCACAGCTACGGCACCGATCTCACCCCCCGCGAACGCCAGGTCGCTGACCTCCTCGCCACCGGCGCCTCCAACAAGGACATCGCGCAAGCGCTCGCGTTGTCGGTACGCACCGCAGAGCACCATGTCGCCCGGGTCCTGAAAAAGCTTCGCACCACTCGTGGCAACATCTCAGGTCCTTGAGTTGGTGTGTGGTTCGCCGGTGTCCGCCACCGTCCCGAGGCCAGCAGCCGATGGCCGCGTCTACTTGATGGATCCCGCCGTCAGTCCGTCGACGACCTTCCGTTCGATGAGGCCGAAGAGGATGATCACCGGGATGGTCGCGATGACGGTGCTCGCGAACAGGTGTCCGTAGTCCACCGTGTACTGGCCGATGTAGTTGTCCACCGCCACTGACAACGGTGCCTTGTCCGGGCTTGTTGTCAGGGTCAGGGCCACGATGAACTCGTTCCACGCGGCGATGAAGGTGAAGATCAGCGCGGTCACGATGCCCGGCATCGCCAGCGGGATCGTCACCCGGCGGAACGCGCCGAAGCGGGTCGCGCCGTCGATCATCGCCGCCTGCTCCAGCTCCACCGGGATCGCGGCGAAGTAGGCCGACAGGATCCAGACCGCGAAAGCCAGGTTGAAGCCGGCGTCGACCATGATCAGGGCCCAGACCGAGTCGATCAGGCCCAGGTCGCGCATCTCACCGTAGATGCCGATCACCATCGCGGTCGGCTGGAACATCTGCGTGACCAGCACCAGGATCAGGAACGCCTTGCGGCCGCGGAACTTCTTGCGCGCCGTGTAGTAGGCCGCCGGCAGCGCCACCAGCAGCACCAGGAACGTGGCGCCGAAGGCGATCTCCAGGGTGATCCGCATGTTGGTGCCGAAGCTCGACGTCCCGGAGAACACCGAGGTGAAGTTCGACCATTCGAAGTGCTTCGGGATGATCGTCGGGTCCGCGCCCTCCTTCACCGGCCGCAGCGCGGTGAGGAACATCTCCAGGTAGGGCGTGATGAAGACCAGGGCGATCAGGTAGGCGCCGCCCATGATCGCGATCTTCCTGCCGGGCAGGCCGCGCTTGGGCTTGACCGGGCCCGGGTAGCTCACCCGGCGGCCGGTGGAAGAAGAGGAAGAGGAGGAGGTCGTCACCGTCGTCATCAGTCGGCCTCGCTGTTCCACTTGCTCACCTTCAGGAAGGCGAAGACGATCGCGATCACCAGCACGAAGTTCACCACCGACAGGGCCGCGGACTCCCCGATGTGGCCGCCCTTCTTCAGCACCCACATGAACACGGTGGTGGTGGACGTGTCATAGCCCGGTCCGCCGCGGGTCATCTCCCAGATGATCGGGAAACTGTTGAACACGTTCATCACGTTGATCACCGCGGCCACCAGCAGCGACGGGCGCAGCATCGGCAGGGTCACCGAGAAGTAGGTGCGGACCTTGCTCGCGCCGTCCATCTTCGCCGCCTCGTAAACCTCCGCGGGGACGGTCTGCAGGCCGGCGATCACGGTGTAGCTGGTGAACGGGATGGAGACGAAGACCGCGACCGCCATCTCCCAGACGAACCCGGAGGTCGAGTGGCCCAGCCAGTCCGCGGTCGGGCTGTTGAGGTCCACCAGGCCGATGTCGTCCAGCAGGATGTTGATGAAGCCGTAGCCCTGGTAGAGCATCCACTTGAAGATGATGGCGGTCATCATCACCGAGGCCGCCCACGGCGCGATCAGCGCCCAGCGGGCCACGGTGCGGCCCGGGAAGCGCTGGTTGAACAGCTGCGCCACGGCCAGCGAGACCACCATGGTGACGGTGACGACCACTATGACCCAGATCCCGGTGCGCAGCAGCACCCCGTTCAGGTCCTGCTCGTCGAACAGCTTGCTGTAGTTGTCGGTCCCGTTCGCGCCCAGGTCCACGCCGTAGCGGGACCAGTGCCGGGTCGAGGAGGAGACCATCTTCACCACCGGCCACAGCACGGCGAAGGCGATCAGCGCGATCGCCGGG